>NZ_JAMYRC010000031.1:0-82580 GCF_040321205.1 Mesorhizobium sp. M0496
TCGAGGGCTCCGCAAATCACGAAGCCCCTCATGAATCACATTCGCATCCCATACGCACCTCCCGTTAACCCGAAGCGATTGCCCTAGCCACGAGGCTGGCCGTGCTTGACTTCGCCTCTGGCCATCTGTCGAGTGATCCAAAGGCTGTGCGGGGGCCGGACATGACGTCAAGCAGCGGGGAATCGGGATCGCCGGCCGGGCGGCCGGACAGCGGCCTGTCCTTCGTGCCGCCGGGTTGGCTCGCCTTGATCATGGCATGGTCAGCCTACGGCCTGATATCCGCCTGGCGGCTAGTGTGGGTTTACAGCCTGCCGGACGAAATCTTCTCCCTGATCTATGGCGGGCTCGCGGTCGACATCATCACCATTCTGTGGGGGCTTTATCTGCTCGGCCTCGCCTTCGGCCGCTCGGTGCGCTTCCCCCGCCAGTTCACCATCTGGCAGATCGCCACCATAGTCTGGCTGCTGGCGAGACAGGCCTATATGCTGTTGATGCCCGGTTTCGACCTCTCCGGCAGGGCGCTCGCCATCACCGCCGCCGAGATCGCCATCGGAATTCTCTGCATTTATCTTCTGCGCCGCGGTTCCGAAGCCGAGACCGTCTATACCAAGCCGGCAACCGAAGCACCGCCAGTCTTCGTTTCGATCGTCGCCGCCTTGCTCGGCATCATTCTCGGTGCGGTCATCGGCGCGGTGGGCGGCTTCGTCGCCGGCTCGATCATTGCCGATGCCACCGACATGGGCTGCTTCGAAGGCGCCTGCGGATACTTCACCGTGTTCATCGGCCTCGCCGGGCTGGTGGTCGGCGCCATCGCCGGCGGAATTTTAGCCGTCTGGCGTGTCCACCGGCGCAAACGCAAGCCGGTGGCTTAGGGCCGACCGGAGAAGGCGTGGCTTCAAATTCGCGTATGGCGATTGCGAACCAGGCATGCGCATTCTATCTCTCGTTTCGAAACGTGCCGGAAGGCCCTCGGGAGGAGCTTGAGGACTGATCCGGAGGAAGGTCTCTGATGTTTCGCTTCGTCTTCCGTCTTGCCGCAATGGTCGCGCTATCGATTTCCGTCATCATGGCGGTGCTCGACGTGACGCGCACCGTGGCGGCCTCGGCGCAGGTGCTGACCCCGCTCAACGCCAGTTGGCTGGCGGTATCGCCGGACACGCGGGCAGCCTTCGAAACCTTCATCCGAACCAACGCCAGTCCGTTGCTGTGGGACGGCGCCGTCGCCTGGGTGCTCAACCAGCCGGGCTTCGCCGTGTTCGCGGTGCTGGCCTTCCTGCTTTATGCGATCGGCTACAGGCGGCAACGGCGCACGGGACGGTTCGCCGCGAACTGATCCCTTTCCGCGTTCTACCCAGAGAGGAAAGCCGCGCATGTTCTTTCTCAGCGACATGCTGAACAAGAAGCTCAATCTGCCGAAGCCGTCCGAGGCGTTGCCGGGCCGCGCCAGGGCGATCCCGACCGCGCCAAGGCACAAGGTCTTGAAAAGGCCGCTCAAGGGTCCCTATCCCGAGGGGCTGGAGATGGCGATGTTCGGGCTGGGCTGTTTCTGGGGCGCGGAGCGGTTGTTCTGGCAGATCGAAGGCGTCTGGGTCACGGCGGTCGGCTATGCCGGCGGCTTCACGCCCAATCCGACCTACCAGGAAACCTGCACCGGGCTTACCGGCCATGCCGAAGTGGTGCTGGTCGTCCACGATCCCAGGATCGTCTCCTATGCCGCGCTTTTGAAGCTGTTCTGGGAAAGCCACGACCCGACGCAAGGCATGCGTCAGGGCAGTGATGTCGGCACCCCCTACCGCTCCGCGGTCTACACGAACGGTGATGCGCAATTGCGGGCGGCGAGCGCCTCGCGCGATACCTATGAGGCTACGCTGCGCGGCGCCGGCCACGGCAGGATCACCACCGAGGTCGCGCCGGTGCCAGAGTTCTACTTCGCCGAAGGCGATCACCAGCAATATCTGGCGAAGAACCCTTACGGCACTTGCAGCCTCAAAGGCACCGGCGTCGCTTGCGACATTCCGGCTGTTGCCTCCGTCTGAAGCCTTTGGCGCAGGGATCGAGCTGCGGCACCGCTTGCTCGCGCCATGCTTTTCCAAAAGGTCAAAATTCCGCGTGAATTTTGTTTCGGGCCGTGCCAGATTACCGCCGAGCGGGAGGGGAATACACTCCTGGCTGATGTCGCATGCCTGCCGGAGAACCGGGCCGGTATGCGGTGCATAACGGAAAAAATAACCGACAGGGTGTGGATCACATGAAACGTATCGTTCTCGGCCTCCTGGCCGCAACCGCAATGGTTCTTCCGGCTTTCGCCGCGGATGTCCAGCCGGCCATCCTCTATGATCTCGGCGGCAAGTTCGACAAATCCTTCAACGAGGCCGCCTATCATGGCGCCGAGAAGTTCAAGACAGAGACCGGCACGGCCTACGTCGAATTCGAGGTGTCCAACGCCTCGCAGCGCGAGCAGGCTCTGCGCCGCTTTGCCGAGGACGGCCGCAACCCGATCGTCATGGCCGGCTTCGCCTGGGAGGATGCGCTGAAGAAGGTCGCGGCCGAGTATCCTGACCTCAACTTCGCCATCATCGACGACGCCGTCGATTTGCCCAATGTCCGCTCGCTGGTATTCAAGGAGAATGAAGGCTCCTATCTGGTCGGCATCCTGGCGGCGATGGCATCGAAGTCGAAGAAGGTCTCCTTCATCGGCGGCATGGACATTCCGCTGATCCGCAAGTTCGAATGCGGCTATGTCGGCGGCGCCAAGTCGGCCGGCGCGACGGACGTCATCCAGAACATGACCGGCGACACGCCGGCTGCCTGGAACGACCCGGCCAAGGGCGGCGAGATCGCCAAGACGCAGATCGACCAGGGCTCCGACGTGGTCTATGCCGCGGCTGGCGGCACCGGCGTCGGCGTGCTGCAGGCCGCGGCTGATGCCGGCAAGCTTGGCATCGGCGTCGATTCCAATCAGAACGGCCTGCAGCCCGGCAAGGTGCTGACCTCGATGATGAAGCGCGTCGACGTTGCCGTCTACAACGCCTTCATGGACGGCAAGAATGGCACCTTCAAGGGCGGCCTGCAAAATCTCGGCCTCAAGGAGGGCGGCGTCGACTACGCCATGGACGACAACAACAAGGCGCTGGTCACCGATGAGATGAAGGCCGCCGTCGAAAAGGCCAAGGCCGATATCATCTCCGGCAAGATCGAGGTGCACGACTACACCGCCGACAACGCCTGCCCCTATTGAGCGGCACAAATATACAGCCATGATCTGCAAACCGCCGGGGGCAAGCCTGGCGGTTTTTGCCTTTTGCCAGACCGGAAAAACGTTCGTCGCTCCGTAGGAAACATCATTCCGGGACGCAGATGCAGCCGACAATCGAACCCATGAACGAGCGCGATGTGGCAGCCCTCGCGCAACTGCGCCTGGCCACCTTTTTCGAGGGAACCGGAAGGACCCTCGAGGAAGACGCTGCGGGGCTTCGCGGCTTGCTCGCCGGTGACGGCTTCGAGGCCGCATTCGTGGCCCGGATCGACGGCGTGCCGGTTGGGACATGCCTGCTGGTCCGCCACGAACTGGAGCCAGCGCATGATCTGACGCCATGGCTGGCCGGCTTGGTGGTCGATGCCGGGCATCGACGCCGAGGCATCGCTACCGCGCTGGTCAAGGCAACGGAAGCGCATGCGGCGTCACAGGGCGTCGAGACGCTTTATCTCTACACGTGGAATGCGCGTGGTTTCTACGCCGCTCTCGGTTGGGACACGGTTGAGATCTTTGGCCAGGACGGCGAGAGAATGGCGCTGATGGCGCGCCAGCCTCGCCTATAGCAGCTTCGCGAAGAGATAGCCGAACGCGAAGGCCACGATCAGCCCGGAGGCGACGACAAATCCGCGCCGCCCGCCAAGCGTGTGTAGGCCGATGCCGTACGGCCGCTGCGACAGGCTTCGGATCACTGTTGGCGGCCTGGCATCGCTCAGGCCAGAGGTGCGCATCTGCGGCAGGTCTCCAATGCGCTGCGTGATCTGCTTCCAGCGCTCTTCGCCCGCAGGTTCGGCACGGTCGAAGACATGCATGCGCTCGGCAAACTGCACGACCGCGTCGCGGAAGGCGGGATCGATCTCCAGGTCGCGCTCGGCCCGTTCGCGGTCGGCGTCGTTCATCAGGCCGAGCACATAGTCGCCTGCCCGCGCGATGCGATCGCTTTCACTGGCCATGGCGTGCACCCTCCCCTTTCCTCACCAGTGCGGCGGCTTGGTTACAGGCACGTCGTCTCCTGCCTGCTCCTCCAGCGCCAGGAAGCGGTCGGTCAGCGCATCGAGCTTGCGCTGCATGCGCTCGATCACCTTCCACTGCTCGGCGATCTGGCCGGACAGTTCCTCGATGGTCTTCTCTTGTTCGGCGGCGCGGATCTCCAGCGTCGTCAGCCGGTCGGCGGGCATGATCATTCAAATCCCCAGTCTTTCACCGCGATGTCTCGCACTACGTTGCGCAGCGATGCGAATGTCGGCTTTCCCATATTAGCGAATGTGAAGGCCCCGGCCACGTTGGAAATTGACAAGCGCACCGGGATTTGTCGAGAGTGACCCTGCTCCGGCCAATTGGCATGGACGGAGCGTCATGCTAGGCGTTTTGACCAAGCGATAAAAAAATTAAGAGTGGGACAGGCTGCATGGCGCAAGCCGCAATCGAGCTGATTGGCATCGACAAGAGTTTTGGCGCCGTGCGCGCCAACCGCGACATCAATCTGGAGATCGCGCGCGGCACCATCCACGGCATCGTCGGCGAGAATGGCGCGGGCAAGTCGACGCTGATGTCGATCCTCTATGGCTTCTACCAGGCCGACAGCGGCGAAATCCGCGTCGGCGGCCAGCCGGCCTCGATCAAGACCCCCAATGACGCGATCGCGCTCGGCATCGGTATGGTGCATCAGCATTTCATGCTGGTCGACAATTTCTCGGTGCTTGAAAACATCATTCTTGGCGCCGAAAGCGATGCGTTGCTGAAGCGCAGCATCGCCAAGGCGCGCTCCGAACTGGAGCGGCTGGAGCGCGAATACGGGCTGGAAGTCGATCCCGATGCGATCGTCGAGGAACTGCCGGTCGGCCTGCAGCAGCGTGTCGAGATCCTCAAGGCGCTCTATCGCGGCGCCGAGATTCTGATCCTCGACGAACCGACGGGCGTGTTGACGCCGGCAGAGGCCGACCATCTGTTCCGCATCCTCAGGCAGTTGAAGGACCAGGGCAAGACGGTGGTGCTGATCACCCACAAACTGCGCGAGATCATGGCCATCACCGACACGGTGTCGGTCATGCGCCAGGGCACGATGGTGGCGACGCGCGAGACCGCCAAGACCACCGTCGAGGAGCTGGCCGAGCTGATGGTCGGACGGCGCGTGCTCTTGAGGGTCGAAAAGGGCGAGGCGGAAGCCGGCGCTGTCAAGCTCGCGGTCAAGAACCTGACGGTCAAGGACACACGCGGTGTCACCATGGTCGACGACATCTCGTTCGATATCAGGGCCGGCGAGATCGTCGGCATCGCCGGCGTCGCCGGCAACGGACAATCCGAACTGCTCGAGGCGATTTCCGGCATCAGGCGTGCCGTCTCCGGCTCGGTCATGCTCGACGGCAAGCCGATCGACCTGACCGGTGCCGCCGACCCCGGCGAGCTTCGCGACCGCGGCCTGGCACACGTGCCGGAGGACCGCCATCATGTCGGGCTGGTGCTGGCCTTCGAGGAGAACGAGAATTCGATCCTCGGCTATCACGACGATCCCCGCTATTTGAAGGGGCCGTTCCTCAACATCGATGCCATCCGTAACGATGCCAAGGACAAGATCGCCAAATACGATATCCGGCCGGCCGATTGCCGGTTGAAAACCGCCAATTTCTCCGGCGGCAACCAGCAGAAGATCGTGCTGGCGCGCGAAATGGAACAGGACCCCGGCGTGCTGATCGTCGGCCAGCCGACGCGCGGCGTCGATGTCGGCGCCATCGAATTCATCCACAAGCGCCTGATCGCCATGCGCGACCAGGGCAAGGCGGTGCTGGTGGTGTCGGTCGAACTGGACGAGATCCGCTCACTCTCCGACCGCATCCTGGTGATGTTTGCCGGCCGCATCGTCGGCGAGCGCGGCCCGGAGGCAACCGAGGGCGAACTCGGCCTGCTGATGGCCGGCGTCGAGCATCAGGAGGCAGCGGAATGAGCACGCCCTACGCCAAGCTGCCGGCCTGGGCCGACTACGGCCTGATCCCGGTGATCAATCTGTTCGTTGCCTTCGTCGTCGCCGGCTTCGTCGTGGTTCTGGTCGGCGAAAACCCGTTCCGCGCCGCCGTCATCCTGGTCGAGGGCGCCTTCGGCAAGGGGACTGGCATTGCCTTCACCCTATTCTACGCCACGACTTTCATCTTCACCGGCCTGTCCGTGGCGGTTGCCGCGCATTGCGGCCTGTTCAACATCGGCACCGAGGGCCAGGCCTACATCGCTGGACTCGGCATCGCCATTGTCTGTCTGTCCTTTGACAGCGTGCTGCCATGGTGGCTGACATTTCCGCTGGCCATCGTCGCTTCGGCGGTCGTGGGCGCGTTGTGGGGACTCATCCCCGCCTATCTGCAGGCCAAGCGCGGCTCGCACATCGTCATCACCACCATCATGTTCAACTTCATCGCCGCCTCGATCATGGTTTACTTGCTGGTCGGCCCCTTGAAGCCGGCAGCGTCGCAAGCGCCGCAGACGCGCAACTTCCTCGCCGGCGCGGAATTGCCTAAGCTCAACTGGATCATCGAACTGTTCGGCGCCAAGATCCGTTCGGCACCGCTGAACATTTCCTTCCTGCTGGCGCTGGTCATGGCCTTCCTCGTCTGGCTGCTGATCTGGCGCACCAAGCTCGGCTACGAGATGCGCACCTACGGTCACAGCCCGAAGGCGGCACGCTATGCCGGCATTTCGGAAACCCGCATCATCATCACCGCCATGATGATCTCGGGCGCGCTCGCCGGCATGATGGCACTCAACCCGGTAATGGGCGACCAGCACAACGTCGCGATCGATTTCGTTTCCGGCGCCGGTTTCGTCGGCATCGCCGTGGCGCTGATGGGCCGCCTGCACCCTATCGGCATCGTGCTGGCGGCGATCCTGTTCGGCATGCTTTACCAGGGCGGCGCCGAGCTTGCCTTCGAGATGCCGGCGATCAGCCGCGACATGATCGTCATCATTCAAGGGTTGGTCATCCTGTTTGCCGGCGCACTCGAGCACATGTTCAGGCCTTACATCCAGGCGCTGTTCGCCTCGTTCAATCCGAGGTCGGTCGGCATGGAAGCGGTCAAGAGTAAGGGTGCCTGAGATGGATGTGTTCAACGCAATCGTCCAGACACTGGACTCGACCATCCGCCTCTCGGTGCCGCTGCTGCTGGCATGCCTCGCCGGCCTCTATTCGGAACGCGCCGGCATCTTCGACATCGGTCTCGAAGGCAAGATGCTGGTCGGTGCCTTCGCCGGCGCGGCGGCGGCTTCCGTGTTCCATTCGGCCTTTCTCGGCCTCGGCATGGCCATCCTGATCTCGGTCGCCTTTGCCATGATCCACGGCTTTGCCTCGATCACCCATCGCGGCAACCAGATCGTCTCCGGCGTGGCGATCAATTTCATCGCTGCCGGCTCGACCATCATCCTCGGCCAGGCCTGGTTCCAGCAAGGCGGGCGCACGCCGGCGCTGCAACCGGGCGAACGCTTCGAGGCCATCATTTGGGCCGGCGCCGATGCCATCCACAATGTGCCGATCATTGGACCGATCTATGCCGAGCTGCTGTCGGGCCACTCGATCCTGGTCTATCTCGCTTTCCTGATGGTGCCGTTCACCTGGTGGGTGCTGTTTCGCACCCGCTTCGGCCTGCGCCTGCGCGCCGTCGGCGAGAACCCGGCCGCCGTCGATACCGCCGGCATCTCCGTCGCCTGGCTTCGCTACCGAGCGTTGATCTGCACCGGCATCCTCACCGGCATCGCCGGCGCCTATCTGTCGATGGTGCAAAATGGCGGCTTCGTGAAGGACATGACCGCCGGCAAGGGCTACATCGCGCTGGCAGCCCTGATCTTCGCCAAGTGGAAGCCGGTCAACGCCATGTTTGCCTGCCTGCTGTTCGGCTTCCTCGACGCGCTGTCGATCCGCCTGCAAGGCTCGCCGCTGCCCATCATCGGCAAGGTGCCGGTGCAGTTCATGCAGGCGCTGCCCTACATCCTCACCGTCATCCTGCTCGCCGGCTTCATCGGCAAGGCCATTCCACCGCGCGCCGGCGGCGTGCCCTACGTCAAGGAACGCTGAGCCGGGCGGCTTTGTGCCGGGTTTTGGACACGATCATCGGAGAGAACACCTGAATGTCGCATGACCTGTTCGAGGCCGCCAAGGCTGCCATGGCCAAGGCCTATGCGCCCTATTCGAAGTTTCCGGTGGGCGCCGCCTTGCGCACCGAGGATGGGCGCGTCTTTACCGGTGCCAACATCGAGGTCGCCTCCTACCCGGAAGGCTGGTGCGCCGAGACCACAGCGCTCGGCCACTACATCATGGGCGGTGGCGGTAAGATCGTGGAAATCGCCGTTCTTGCCGAGCGCATGGCGAAATGCTCGCCTTGCGGCGGCTGCCGGCAGCGGCTGGCGGAATTCTGCCGGCCGGAAACCAAGCTTTATCTCTGTGACAATGCCGGCGTGGCCGAGACCGTTACCATGGGCGACATGCTGCCCTATGGCTTCCGCGGCGACATCTTGAAATGAAGACGTGGCTCAAATGAAGAATTGGCTGAAATGAAGAGCTGGCTCAAATGACGGAAAAGGCGCTGGATCATCTCATCGAAAGGCTGGACGGCCTGGCGCCGTTGACGGCGCTGGTGCTGGGTTCGGGCCTGGGCGGGCTGGTCGACCAGATCGAGGATTCGATCCGCATCTCCTATGCCGAGCTGCCGGGCTTTCCCAGAAGCGGCGTCACCGGCCATGCCGGCGAAGTGGTGGCGGGGCTGTTTGCCGGCGTGCCGGTGCTGATGCTGTCCGGCCGCGCCCACTACTATGAGCACGGCGTTGCTGCGGCGATGCGCCCGGTGCTGGAAGTGCTTGCCGGCATCGGCATCACGAAACTGATCCTCACCAATGCCGCCGGCTCGGTCGATCCGGACATGCCGCCGGGTTCGGTGATGCTGATATCGGACCACATCAATTTCTCGGGCAGCAATCCGCTGATCGGCGAACCCAGCGACCGCCGCTTCGTCGGTCTCACCGAAGCCTATGATGCCGGCATCCGCAAGGCCATCGAACGGGCGGCGAAAGCGACCGGCACCACACTGCACAAGGGCGTCTACATGTGGTTCTCGGGGCCATGCTTCGAGACGCCGGCCGAAATCCGCATGGCGCGCATCATGGGCGCCAACGCGGTCGGCATGTCGACCGTACCCGAGGTCATTCTCGCCCGTTTCCTTGGATTGCGCGTCGCCGCCTGTTCGGTCATCACCAATTTGGCTGCCGGCATGACTGGGGCCGAGCTCTCGCACCAGGAGACCAAGGACATGGCACCGGTTGGCGGCGCGCGGCTGGCAACGATCCTGCAACGCGTGTTCCGCGACGGACTGCTGGAGAGCTGATGCTTCCGCAGGAAATCATCCGCCGCAAGCGCGATGGCCTGAGGCTGTCGGAGCAGGAGATCGCCGGCTTCGTCGAGGGCGTGACGTCAGGGGCCGTTTCGGACGGTCAGGTCGGTGCCCTCGCCATGGCGGTGTTCTTCAACGGCATGAGCCGCGACGAGGCGGTGGCGCTGACGCTCGCCATGCGCGATTCCGGCGACGTGCTCGACTGGTCGGACCTGCCCGGCCCGGTCACCGACAAGCATTCGACCGGCGGCGTCGGCGACAATGTCTCGCTCATGCTGGCGCCGATCGTCGCCGCCTGCGGCGCTTATGTGCCGATGATATCAGGCCGTGGCCTTGGCCACACCGGCGGCACGCTGGACAAGATGGATGCCATCCCCGGCTATGTCAGCCAGCCCGATATCGCGCTGTTTCGCAAGGCGGTGCTTGAAACCGGCTGCGCCATCATCGGCCAGACCGCCGACCTCGCGCCCGCCGATCGACGGCTCTATGCGATCCGCGATGTCACCGGCACGGTCGAATCGGTGCCGCTGATCACCGCTTCGATCCTGTCGAAGAAGCTGGCGGCCGGGCTGCAATCGCTGGTGCTCGACGTCAAGGTCGGCAACGGCGCCTTCATGGAGAAGTCGCGCGACGCGACCGCACTGGCCAACAGCCTGGTCGAAATCGCCAATGGTGCCGGGCTGAACGCCTCGGCGTTGATCACCGGCATGAACGAGCCGCTGGCGTCGGCCGCCGGCAACGCCGTCGAGGTGCGCAATGCTGTCGATTTCCTCACTGGTCGGTTTCGCGACCATCGGCTGGAGGACGTGACGCTGGCGCTGGCCGCCGAAATGCTGCAGTCGGCGGGGCTGGTGTCGTCCAACCAGGATGGCATGCGGCGCGCCACCGAGACGCTCGCCAGCGGCCGCGCCGCCGCCACCTTCGCACGCATGGTGGCCGCGCTTGGCGGTCCCGCCGATTTCATCGAGAAGCCGGAAAAATATCTGCCAGCGGCTGCGACCGAATTTGCCGTCAAGGCGACCGCAAACGGCTTCGTCACCGGCATAGCCACCCGCGACATCGGGCTCGCCGTGGTCAGCCTGGGAGGTGGACGCACGCGGCCGGACGACAAGATCGACCCTGCGGTCGGCATCACCAGGCTGTTGCCTATCGGTGCGGAGGTCAGGCTCGGCGAGCCGCTGGCATTGGTCCATGCCCGCTCGTTGGCCGATGCCGAGGCCGCCGCCGCCGCCGTGCTTTCGGCCTATACGGTCGGCGCTTCGAAGCCGGCGGCCGACAAGTCGGTCATCCGGCGGATTCTGCCGCGCGGCTGAGCAATTCCAGGAAAAGTGTGTAACGGTTTTCCCGGGAAAAGCGCATAGCGCTTTCCCTTGGGAATTGCGGAAAACAAATAGGACTTTACTGGACGAGCAGCAGCGCGCCATTCTCGGCCTGGTATTTGCTGAGCCGGTTGAGGAAGCTCATGCCGATCAGATTGGTGCGCAGCGCCCTGTCGTCGAGCACGATGGTCTGGACATCGTTGACCGTGATGTTTCCGATCTGCAGGCGGTCGATCATTGCCACGGCCGCCTTGATGGTGCCGTTGGCGGTGCTGACTTCGTGGTTGAAATCGGAAGCGTTCAACGACAGGCCGATCCTGCGTGCTGTCGAGGTGTTGATGGCGACCAACGTGGCGCCGGTGTCGATCAGGCCGTCGATCTGACGTCCGTTCAGCTTGAAGGCCGACGAGAAGTGTCCACGCTCGTCTGCCGCAACGACCACCTTGCGGCCCATCGGCAACGGCGCCACCGGCTTGTCGGGGACCGATGCCAGGTTGACGTTCGGTTGGGCTCCGGCCGCCTGTTTGCCCGGCACCGTCGATTTCAGCAGGTTTTCGACGAATTGCGGATTTGCCTGATACACGATCGGTATCGATGCCGACGTGCCGGCGAAAACGCCGAGGATAAGAAGTTTGCGCAGCATGGACCGGCCTCGCCGCATGACCCCGAAAATCGGGATCGATTTTCGGAAAGGGTCATGCGCAAAATCAAAGTGCTACAGCGTCATTTGCGCGTCCGAATGGTCGCGCGGCGCTGTAGTGAGCCGATCCTTAAGCCCGGATGGTGTTTGCCGCTTTAACACGCGCCAAAACCCCGCCTTTGCGTAAATATTTGGTAAATCGTACCAGGCAACTTTGGCTGGTATTATTTGGTCCCGTACATGCGATCACCGGCATCGCCGAGGCCGGGCATGATGTAGCCCTTCTCGTTGAGCTGGCGGTCGATTGAAGCGGTGAAGACGGGAACGTCCGGATGCGCCTTTGTGAAGCGCTCGATGCCTTCGGGCGCCGCCAGTAGGCAAAGGAAGCGGATGTTGGTGGCACCGCGCTCTTTCAGCTTGTCGATCGCCGCGATCGCCGAATTGGCGGTCGCCAGCATCGGGTCGACGACGATGACCAGCCGGTCGCCGAGATCGCTCGGTGCCTTGAAGAAATACTCGACCGCTTCCAGCGTTTCGTGGTCGCGATAGAGACCGACATGGGCGACGCGGGCCGCCGGCACCAGGTCGAGCAGGCCTTCCAGCAAGCCGTTGCCGGCGCGCAGCACCGAGGCGAAGACCAGCTTCTTTCCCTCCAGCGTCGGCGCTTCCATGGTTTCCATCGGCGTCTCGATCGTCGTGGTCGTCAGTTCGAGGTTGCGAGTGACCTCATAGCCAAGCAGCAGCGATATTTCGCGCAGCAGCCGGCGGAAGCCCGCCGTCGAGGTTTCCTTCTTGCGCATGATGGTCAGCTTGTGCTGGACAAGCGGATGGTCGATGACGGTGACGCCCTGCATAATGTGCTCCGAGCCGCGATGGAAAGTGGTGAATGGTGAATAGTGAATAGTGAATGGGTTTGCGAGTCTTTTGCGAGATGCGGAAAGGTGACGCTTGACAGGCAGACAGGGCCTCCCACCATTCACCATTCACCATTCACCATTCACCTCTTCGCATCGAGCCGGGCAAGAAGTGCTGTCTTGGTCTTTTTGTCGACGAAAGCGGCTTCGATGGCTGTACGGGTAACGGCGGCCAGCGCCTTTTCGTTCATCGAGAAATGCTCGGCGGCAATGTCGTATTCGCGCTTCAGCGAGGTCCAGAAATACGGCGGATCATCGGAATTGAGCGTCACCTTGCAGCCGGCCGCCTGCAGGGACGGAAACGGATGGTCGGCAAAACTGTCGAACACCTTGAGCGCGATGTTGGAGCCGGGGCAGCATTCCAGCACGACGCCCTCGTCGGCGATGCGCCGGACAAGGTCCGGATTTTCGATGGCACGCACGCCATGGCCGATGCGCGACGGGCGGATATGGTCGAGCGCCGCCTGGACGGTCTCCCAGCCTGTCAGTTCGCCGGCATGGATAGTGATGCCGAGCCCGGCCTCGCGGGCGATCTCGAAAGCCCTGACATAATCCTCCATCTCGCCGATGCGCTCATCGCCGGCGACGCCGAAACCGGTGACCAGCGGGTGCCCGCAACGCGCCGCGAAACGCGCCGCCTGCTCGATCGACTCGACGCCGACATTGCGCACGCCGGTAACGATCATGCGGCCCTCGATGCCGGTCTTGGCCTTGGCGCGGGCCATGCCTTCGCCAAGCGCGTCGGTATAGGCCTTAGGCGACAGCCCGGCCTTCCTGGCATGGTCCGGCGAGGTGAACACCTCGGAATAAATCGCCCCGTCGCGGGCAAGGCTGGTCAGATAATGATCGGCCAGCCGCGCATAGTCCTCCTCGGTCCGAAACAGATCGGAGGAAAAGTCGTAAGCGGCGAGGAAGGACGTGAAATCGTGCCAGACGAATGAACCGTTCTGGATATAGGGCGAGGTGTCCTTGCCGTATTTCTGCGCCTGGCGGATGACGAGTTCTGGCGACGCTGCCCCTTCGATGTGGCAGTGCAGTTCCGCTTTCAAAGGCATTCAAACATCCCGTCGGTCAGTCCAGGTCTCGAAAACCCGCCACCTGGAAGCGCGGCTGAACACCGCGCCTTAAACAATAGCGCCCGCACCATCGATCGGCTATGGTCCCGCCGGTTTTATGACGGATCAAAAAAATGTCAGTTGAGAGAACCACGGCCGCGGGCGGCATGGAAACCTCCTATGGTTTCAAGCGTGTAGGGGCTGGCGACAAGCAGTCCCTGGTCAACGATGTTTTCCACAAGGTCGCCAACCGCTACGACCTGATGAACGATCTGATGTCGGCCGGCCTGCACCGGCTGTGGAAGGACGCCATGGTCACCTGGCTCAATCCTCCAAAAAGGATCGGCTGGCGCGTCCTCGACGTTGCCGGAGGCACCGGCGACATCGCCTTCCGCATCGTCGATGCCAGTCATGGCAATGCCCATGCCACCGTGCTCGACATCAATGGCTCGATGCTCTCCGTCGGCCGCGACCGGGCCGAAAAGAAAGGCCTGTCCGGCAACACCGATTTCGTCGAGGCCAATGCCGAGGAACTGCCCTTCCCTGACGCCGCATTCGACGCCTACACCATCGCTTTCGGCATCCGCAACGTGCCGCGCATCGACGTCGCGCTCAGCGAAGCGTTCCGCGTGCTGAAGCCGGGCGGGCGCTTCCTGTGCCTGGAATTTTCCGAAGTCGAGATGCCGCTGCTCGACAAGGCCTACGAAGCCTGGTCGTTCAATGCCATTCCGAAGATCGGCAAGATGGTCACCGGCGACGGCGAGCCCTATTCCTATCTGGTCGAATCGATCGCCAGGTTCCCCAACCAGCAGAATTTCGCGACGATGATTTCCCGCGCCGGCTTTGATCGCGTTTCCTTCCGCAACTATTCCGGCGGTATTGCCGCGCTTCATTCGGGCTGGAAGCTTTGAGGCCGGGGGGCATTTCTCACATTCGACATGCGCTATGCCGGTTCGAAGAGCCGGCAGGACGGGCGCGGCCATGAGCACCGTCAGCGCTGGATTTCGGCTCATGCGGGCCGGCTGGGTGCTGGTGCGCGAGGGCGTCGTTGCCGCCTTACCCGGCGAGGAACTGTCCGGCCTGCCGAAGTTCGGCTGGCGGCTGGCGCGGCTGTTCACCCGCCGCCGCGCGCTTGCTTATGAGCGCAGCGACCGGCTGGCCAAGGCGGTCGTCCGGCTCGGTCCCTCCTACGTCAAGCTCGGCCAGTTCCTGGCGACACGGCCCGACGTCGTCGGCAACGACATGGCGCTTGATCTCGCCATGTTGCAGGACAAGATGCACACCTTTCCGAAGGCCGAGGCGATAGCGGCTATCGAGACTTCGCTCGGGCGCAAGGTCGGCGATCTCTACGCGCAATTCGGCGACCCGGTCGCAGCCGCCTCCATCGCCCAGGTCCATGCCGCCGACACCCTCCACGACGGCGTTGCCACTAAGGTGGCGGTCAAGGTGATCCGGCCGGGCGTGCGCCGCCGCTTCTTCCATGATCTCGAAAGCTATTTCCTCGCCGCCCGCCTGCAGGAGAAATACATCCCCTCGTCACGCCGGCTGCGGCCGGTCGAGGTGACCGAAACGCTGGCGCAGACCACCAAGATCGAGATGGATCTCCGCCTCGAAGCGGCCGCTCTCTCGGAATTGGGTGAAAACACCAAGGATGATCCCGGCTTTCGCGTGCCATCCGTCGACTGGGAGCGCACCGGCCGCGACGTGCTGACCATGGAATGGGTCGACGGCGTCAAGATGAACGACATTGCCGGCCTTGCCGCTGCCGATCATGATCTGAAAACCATCGCCGCCAACCTGATCCAGTCGTTTCTGCGCCATACGCTACGCGACGGATTCTTCCACGCCGACATGCATCCGGGAAACCTGTTCGTCGAGGCAAACGGCACCATCGTCGCCGTCGATCTCGGCATTGCCGGACGTCTCGGCAAGAAAGAGCGTCGCTTCCTCGCCGAAATCCTCTACGGCTTCATCACGCGCGACTATCTGCGCGTCGCCGAGGTGCATTTCGAGGCCGGCTATGTGCCGCGCCAGCACAATGTCGCGGCCTTCGCCCAAGCGATCCGGGCGATCGGCGAGCCGATTCACGGCCAGCCGGCCGAGACCATCTCGATGGCCAAGCTTTTGACGTTGCTGTTCGAGGTAACCGAACTCTTCGACATGGCGACCCGGCCGGAACTGATCCTGCTGCAGAAGACCATGGTTGTGGTCGAGGGCGTCGCCCGCACGCTCGACCCGGCTTTCAACATGTGGAAGACGGCCGAACCGGTGGTAAGCGGCTGGATCGCCGGCAACCTCGGACCGCGTAGCATGATGCTCGATGCGCGCGATGGCGCCAAGGCGCTACTGACGCTGGCCCGCCAGGCGCCCGAGCTTGCGGCGCGCACCGATCGGCTGTCGCGCGAGATCGACCTGATGGCCGAGCATGGCCTACGCTTCGATGAGACAACCGCTCACGCCATCGGCAAAGCCGAGGCGCGTTACAGCCGCTCCGGCCGCCTGGCGCTGTGGGTGATCGCGCTGACGCTGGTCTATATCGCCTGGAAGATCATCTAACGGCCAGTCGCTGATGGTTCGATTCCGCAAACTTGCGGCGGTTTGATTGCATTGCTATCATTGCCATCAATAGCCCCAACGAAGTGCAATCACATGGCCAGCATCACGATCCGCAACCTGGACGACGAGGTCAAGGAGTTGCTGCGCCGATTGGCGGCGGAAAACGACCGCTCCATGGAAGAGCAGGCGCGGGTCATGATCCGGGCCGCTGTCGAAGGGCAGATCGGCCCCATGGGTCGCATCGACCAGATCGAAAGAACGCTGCGCGAGTTGACCAGCGTGCACGGCGCGGCGACCCCGGCTAACGCGCCGGCAGACAAGAGGCTGCCGCGCGGCCTCTCCGGCAAGCGCATCCTGCTCATCATCGGTGGTGGAATCGCCGCCTATAAGGCGCTCGATCTGATCCGCCGGCTACGCGAGCGCGGTGCTGCGGTTCGGGTGGTGATGACATCGGCCGCACAGGAATTCGTCACCACGCTGTCGGTCGGCGCGCTTTCCGCCGACCATGTCTTCACCGAATTGTTCGACCGCAATGACGAGCACGATGTCGGCCACATCAGGCTGTCGCGCGAGGCCGACCTGCTGGTGGTGGCGCCAGCCACCGCCGACCTGATGGCCAAGCTTGCCAATGGCCACGCCAACGATCTGGCCTCCACCGTGCTCATCGCCACCGACAAGCCGGTGTTGATGGCACCGGCCATGAACCCCAGGATGTGGGCGCATCCGGCCACCCGCCGCAACCGCGTAACGCTGCAGAAGGACGGCGTTGCCTTCGTCGGCCCGGCCAAGGGCGAGATGGCCGAAAGCAATGAAGCGGGCGAAGGCCGCATGGCCGAGCCGCTGGAGATCGTCGCCGCCATCGAGGCCCTGCTCGATGTCAGCCCCAAGCCGCTGTCGGGGCGCAAGATCATCGTCACCTCCGGCCCGACGCACGAGCCGATCGACCCGGTGCGCTACATTGCCAACCGTTCGTCCGGCAAGCAGGGCCACGCCATCGCGGCAGCTCTGGCCAGGCTCGGCGCCGATGTGCGTCTCGTCTCCGGCCCGGTCGGTATTGCCGATCCCACCGGCGTGAAAACCATCCATGTCGAACGGGCGCAAGAGATGCGCGACGCGGTGGAACAGCTTCTGCCCGCCGACGCGGCGGTGTTCGTCGCCGCTGTTGCCGACTGGCGCACGGAGAATTCAGCCGGTGAGAAAATCAAGAAGGTCGCGGGCGAAGGGCCGCCGGTGCTGCGCATGGTCGAGAACCCCGACATTCTCGCCGGGATTGGCCATCACAGCCAGCGACCCGGGCTCGTGATCGGCTTCGCCGCAGAGACACAGGATCTCTTGCGCAACGCCGAGGCCAAGCTCCGGAAAAAGGGCGCCGATTTCATCGTTGCCAACGACGTGTCGCAGACCAGCGGCGTCGGTCCGTCGGGCGTGATGGGCGGCGATCGCAATCGGGTGCGGATCGTGTCGAAGGCCGGCGTCGAGGAATGGCCCGAGATGAGCAAGGACGAGGTGGCGGCGCGGCTCGCCGCCCTGATCGCCGAACGGCTGAAAACAATCGTCGTTTGAGCCGACGCAAAGACGTCATGCTGCTACATCAGCTGCGGTGACGCACCGCCCCTGCCGCGAAACGGCTTCAGGCGACGCGCTTCAGATCCTGCAGCTCTACATGACCTCTGCGGTCAATTGGTCAAAAGCTCAGCGGTTCGGGCAAGCGCGCCGGCGAAGCCGTTGAGCGGAATGGAAAAGCTCACCGCCTGTCCGGTGTCGGCCGCGAAGGCGTCGATCTTCAGAGTGGTGCCTGACTTCAGCAGCGGCGTGACGGTCGCATCGAGCGCCACCGGCACCAGACATCCGACGACCTGGCAGGTGTTGAATGCCAGGTTGCCGTCCAGCTTCTGGTCGTCGATGGACAGACTGACCCCCTTGGCCAACGCCAGCCCGAACGGCAGTGCAAGCGTTCCCGTGGCGTCCTCGCCGGTCTTGCTCGACAGCTCGATCGCCAGCAGGCGCTGGTTGGTTTGCTTGTTGAATTGCTGATGCGACAGACTGCAGGTCTTGGTCGCGCCTGATATCTGGCAATTGACCGTCCAATCGCCATGGGTTTCGGACAGTGCCGACGCGCCACCAGGCAGCTGCGGCGCATCGGCAGCGGGCGGCGCCGCCACCTTGTCGCCCTTGGTCTGCGCTGCCACGGCTGGCACACCGATGGCGCAGGCAACACCCAGCATCGCCACGAGATACGCGTACTTCCTCATCAAGATCCCTCCCGCCCGGCTCCGCCTCGGCCTTGAGAGACGCGCTGATCGCGTTCTGTTTAACCGTTTCGCCGAAGGCGCCATCATATCTGACGGACATGCCGACGCCATTGACGCCATTCAGCTCAAGGCCGGCGCCGATCCGATAGAGCGGCGAAACGACGGCTTCCGTCAAGTGCAATGCGGAGTTGCCAGGCAGATTCTAAGCCGCCGCCAAGGGTCATTCGGCGGTCGACAAGCCGATTTCGTTTCGATCGACGCCTGGACATGGCACAGCCGGACAGACGCCCCTATATTAAGGGCAGGATTTCATCACGCGGGAATGAGCGGATGTCAGCGTTTCGACCATCGACGATTTTCACATCGGCAATGCTGGCCACGGCAATGCTGCTGGTGGGCGTTTGCCTGCCCGCTTCCGCGCAAGCCCTCAATTCCGCCACCGGCAACAACGCGCTGATCCGGCAGAACGACCTGCAAATCCTGCAAAACAGGGTACAGCGACAGCAATATCAGCAGCAACAGCAGCAGTATCGTGCCCAGGACCGTCAGGTCGTTCGGCAACCACCACCGGTCGTGCAGCAACTCAAGCCAAGCTGCCAGACGCAGATAATCGGCACCACCGCCGTGAGCAATTGCCGCTGACATCCAGGCGTTTTTCATTTATTTAGCCGACTTATGTGTTCGTGGTGTCTTTCGGCACACGCGAAAGTTTTGGTTTTGCAACGATGCCCTGTCGCGCTATGCGGCATTGCATCGACTGGAATGACGAATGGCAGCCACCAAGAAAAAGGCCGTACGCAAGGCAAAGAAGGGCGAGAGTATCCGCCAGGTGGCGGCTATTCCCTTTCGGCTGAACGCGCGTGGCGATATCGAGGTGATGCTGGTCACGTCGCGAACCACCAGGCGCTTCATCGTTCCCAAGGGATGGCCGATGAAGGGCAAGAACGGACGCAAGGCGGCCACCATCGAGGCACAGGAAGAAGCCGGCGTGCTCGGCAAGACACTGAAGCAGCCGGCGGGCACCTATTCTTACTGGAAGCGGCTGGCCAACCGCTTTGTCCGCGTCGACGTCATCGTTTATCTGATCGAGGTAACGGAGGAACTGGCCGACTGGCAGGAAGCCAAACGACGCCAGCGGGCCTGGTTGGCGCCGGCCGACGCGGCCATGCTCATCGATGAGCCCGACCTTTCGACGCTGGTAAAAACGCTGAAACTTCCCGATCCGGTCGATCAGGCATAAAGCCTCACTCGTCTGTGTCATCTTCTTCTGGAAACGGCCGCACCGGCGTGCCGGTATAGGCCCACAACCACTCGCGCGGCAGCGGCCCCTTGTTTCGCTCGGTTTGCTGCGACTGCTCCCAGGCATGCGCCAGGATGCCGACCGAACGCGACAGCACGAAAAGCCCGCGCGTCAGCGGCGGTGGAAAGCCGAGTTCGCCATAGATGACGGCGGTGGCGCCATCGATGTTGAGCGGTATCTTTTTCCCCTTGCGCCGCGCGACTTCTGCCTCGATCGCCTCGGCGATGTCGGCGAAACGTCCGTTGACGACACCGCGTGCGGCAAATTCGCGGGTCACTTCCAGCAGCCGCGGCGCGCGCGGATCGACGGGATGGAAGCGGTGTCCGAGCCCCGGCACATAGCCTTTCTCCTCGGCGAAGAACCGGTCGAGCGGTGCCGAGACCGCTTCATTCAGCGTCATCCCGGCATCGATCGCCACGGCAATGTCACCGTAGAAGGAAAGCGCCTGTTCGCCGGCACCGCCGTGCACATCGCCGAGAACGTTGATGGCCGAGGCCATGGCGCTGTTGATGCCGACGCCGCAGGTTGCCGCCATGCGCGCGATGGCGATCGACGGCGCCTGCGGTCCGTGGTCGACGGCGGCACCGAGCGCAATGCCGAGCAGCGCGGCCTGATCCTCGCTGGGCAGTTCGCCGCGTAGCATCAGCCAGATCATTGCCGGAAAGCTGACGCGGCCGATCAGATCCTGGATCTCGTAGCCGCGCAGCCGGATGACACCCGGCCGCATCTCGACAATATCGGTCTGCCACCATTCCTCGCCGCGCTCACGGCCAGTCTTCTTCTCCGTGCCGCTCATGCCCGTGCCTTTGCCTTGGCGCGGGGTGGCAGGTCCGCGAACACCTCTCCCATATGCTCGCCGAGCGCCGGCGGCGGCTTCGTCGGCAGGGGTGCAACGCCATCGATCATGAAGCCGCCGCGCAGAACCGTCAGCGGCTCGTCCATGCCAGCCACATCATCAAAATTCGTGGTCACCTGGCGTTCGAGCACTTGCGGCTCGGCCAGCACTTGCGGGATCGTCAGCACCCTGCCGGCGGGCACGCCTGCACGGTTGAGCATCTCTTCCCAGTCTGCCGCCGGGGCACCTGCCAGGGCGTCCTCGATCTCGACTTTAAGCGCCGCACGGTTGCGTTTGCGCGTCTCGCGCTCGGCAAAGCGGGCGTCCCCGACCAGGTCCGGCCGGCCGATCAGCCGGCACAGCGTCACGAACTGTTCCTGCTTGTTGGCGGCGATGTTGAGCAGCCCGTCACCGGTGCGAAACGCGCCGGAGGGTGCCGCGGTCATGTTCTCATTGCCCATCGGTTGTGGATCGACACCCGCCGTCAGATAGTTGGAAACCGGCCAGCCAAGTGCGGAAAGCGTGCATTCGAGCATCGAGACGTCGAGAAAGGCGCCCTCGCCGCTCGTCTTCTGCCGCACCAGCGCCGAGGCAATGGCGAACGCGCCGACCAGTCCGCCGAGCGTGTCGGCGACGGGATAGCCAACCCGCAGCGGCGCCGTTTCCGGCGTGCCGGTGATGCTCATGATCCCCGACAGGCCCTGGATGATCTGGTCATAGGCGGGGCTGTCGCGCATCGGCCCGGTCTGGCCGAAGCCCGATATCGCGCAATAGATCAGGCTGGGACGGACCGCCTTCAGCGCCTCGTAGCCAAGGCCGAGCCGATCCATCACGCCCGGGCGGAAATTCTCCACCAAGGCATCGGCGCCGGCGACCAGATCAAGGAAGCGCTCGCGATCGGCCGGCTGCTTGAGGTCGAGCACCACCGATCGTTTGCCGGCGTTCTGTGCCAGGAACGAGGCGCCCATGCCGGCGCTGTTGAGCCTTGGCGAGCCGCCGAGCTGGCGCGCCAGGTCGCCGCCTTGCGGCGCTTCGACCTTGATTACGTCGGCCCCGAGCAGCGCCAGTTGATAGGCGCAATAGGGGCCGGCCAGGACGTTGGTCAGATCGAGGACGCGGATACCGGAAAGCAATTCGCTCATGACAGCTCAAATCGATCAGGCATCGCCGGGCACATGCTCCGGTCCGCGCCGACGCCGGTGCTCGATGAAGGCCCAAATATGCGGCCCGGCGAGGCCGATGAAGGCCAGCGTCAGCAGCGTCAGCGACAGCTTGTGGGTGTAAAACACCGACCAGTCGCCATTCGAGATGGTTATCGCCCGGCGAAACTGGGTTTCGGCGAGCGGTCCCAGGATCATGCCGATGATGACGGGCGCTGTCGGGAAATCGAAACGCCGCATCAGGAAGCCGGCCGCCCCTAGCAAATAGAGGATGACGAGATCGATGGGCGATTGCGAAATGCCATAGGTGCCGACCGTCGCGAACACCAGGATGCCGGCATAGAGCTGCGGCGCCGGTATTTTCAGCAGCCTCACCCACAGCCCGATCAGCGGCAGGTTGAGGATGACGAGGATGACGTTGGCGATGAACAGGCTGGCGATCAGCCCCCAGACGAGGTCGCCCTGCGTCGTCAAAAGCAGCGGCCCAGGATTGATGCCGTAGCTCTGGAACGCCGACAGCATGATCGCCGCCGTCGCCGAGGTCGGCAGGCCGAGCGTCAGCATCGGCACCAGCACGCCGGCGGCGGACGCATTGTTGGCGGCCTCGGGGCCGGCGACGCCCTCGATCGCGCCGACCGTACCGAACTCGCCCTTGTGCTTCGACAGCTTCTTCTCGACGGCGTAGGACAGGAAGGTCGGGATTTCGGCGCCGCCGGCCGGCATGGCGCCGATCGGAAAACCAATCGCGGCCCCGCGTAGCCAGGGTTTCCACGAACGTCCCCATTCCGCCGCCGTCATGTAGAGCGAACCCTTCAGCGGCACGATCTCATCCCTGCCGGCATAACGGCGCGAAGCCATGTAGAGCGTCTCGCCGACGGCGAACAGGCCAACGGCGACAATGATGACGTCGACGCCGTCAAGCAGTTCGGTCATGCCGAATATGAAGCGCGGCTGGCCGGTCTGCAGGTCGACGCCGATCATGCCGATAGCGAAGCCGGCGAACAGGCTGGTCAGGCCGCGCACGGAAGACGAGCCGAGCACCGCCGAAACGGTGATGAAGGCCAGCACCATCAGCGAGAAATATTCGGCCGGGCCGAAGGCCAGCGCGAATTTGACCACCACCGGCGCCAGGAAGGCGACGCCCATCGTGCCGATGGTGCCGGCGACAAACGAGCCGATCGCCGAGGTGGCGAGTGCCGCGCCGCCACGGCCGGACCGAGCCATCCTGTTGCCTTCCAGCGCGGTGACGATGGTGGCGCTCTCGCCGGGCGTGTTGAGCAGGATCGACGTCGTCGAGCCGCCATACATGGCGCCGTAGTAGATGCCCGCGAACAGGATGAAGGATGCTTCCGGCGCCACCTGATAGGTGATCGGCAACAGCAGGGCAATGGTCAGTGCCGGCCCGAGACCGGGCAGCACGCCAATGGCGGTGCCGAGCGTGGTGCCGAGCAGGCACCACAGAAGATTGACCGGGGTGAAGGCGACCGAGAAGCCGTGCGCGAGATGTCCGAGCGTTTCCATGGCGTCAGCCCCTCAACATGGTGATGAACGCGTCGATGACCGTATTCAGCTGGTTCTCGATGACGCCGGCACCGATGTTGACGCCGAGCGCCCTGGCGAAGCCGAAATAGGCGGCCAGCGCCAGGATCAGACCGAGCACCGCATCGCGCAGCGTGCGCTTGCTGCCGAAGCCATAGCAGACGAGAACGAACATGATGACGGAGGCCGCCGTGAAGCCGAGAGGCTGGATGAGCAGCAGATTGGCGATCAGGCCGATGACGACGAAACCCATCGCCTTCCAGTCGGTCGGCGTTTCCTTTTCCTCTTCAGGCTGCCAGCCACCTCGAAGCGCCGCCAGGATGAGCAACAGCGAAAGCACCACCAGTCCGACCATGGTGAGGTAAGGAAAAACTGTCGGCCCGACCTTGGAATAGAGCGGCGACACCGGGATCGCCAGCGTCTGCCAGGCCACTGCACCGGCACAGGCCAGAAGCCCGATACCGATCAACAATTCCGGCACTGCAAGGCGCGGCGGCGCCGCCTGCTGGTCGCTGCTGCTCATGATTGTCCTCCCCAGGATAGCTGGCCCAAGATAGCTGGCCAAGATGCCCGACACCGCACGGCCAGTCCTCGCCGTAGTTTCATGCCGGTTCTGCATTCCATGCGAGAAGGGGCGGCGTGCGCCGCCCCTTTAGGGAAGATCAGGCAAGCCCGAGATCCTTGAGGATCGCCGCGATGCGGGCCGTATCCTCGGTGACGAATTTCGCATAGTCGTCGCCGGTGAGCAGGATCGGCGTCCAGTTGCGGTTCGTGCACTCAGTCGCCCAGGTATCGCTCTTGGCCATGGCCTCGACCAGCGTGATCATCGCCGTCTTGTCGGCATCGGAAACGCCGGGCGGTGCGAAGACGCCGCGCCAGTTGAACATCTCGACATCGATGCCGGCTTCCTTCAGCGTCGGCGCGTCGATGCCGTCCTGATGCTTGTCGGCCGAGATGGCAAGCAGCCGCAGCGCCCCGGCCTTGACCTGTTCGGAGAACTCGCCGAAGCCGGAGATGCCGGCAGCGACCTGGTTGCCGAGCAGCGCCGACAAAGCCTCGCCGCCGCCAGCGAACGGGACGTAGGACAGGTTTGTCGCCGGCACGCCGACGGTCTTGGCGATCAGCCCGAACAGGATGTGGTCTGAACCGCCTGCCGATCCGCCGGCGACAGGAACCTTTGTCGAATCGGCCTTGAGCGCGGCGACGAAATCGGCGGCCGTCTTGAACGGCGAGTCCGCCGGCACAACCAGCGCCTCGAACTCGCCGGTGAGGCGGGCGATCGGCGTCACTTGCGTCAAATTGTTGGCAGCCTTGTTGGCGATGATGGCGCCAACCATGACCATGCCGGCAACCATCAGCGAATTGCCCTTGCCGTTCCACTGGCTGATGAACTGCGGCAGCCCCACGGTGCCACCAGCGCCGCCGACATTGGTGATCTGCGACCCGGAGATGAGCTTTTCACTGCGCAGCACCTGATCCATGGTGCGAGCCGTCTGATCCCAGCCGCCGCCGGGTGCGGCCGGCACGAAGAGCTGGATCTGGGGTGCGCCTTCGGCGAAAGCCGAAGAGAGATGCGACGCCACCAGGCCGGCGGCGCCTGCGGCGGCGGTGCTCATCAAAAATCTGCGTCTGTTCAGCATGGGATTCCTCCAGATCACGACACCTCCTCCGGTGCCTGCCAAAACGCGCCTGAATCCAGACCCGTTATCAAGTTCAAGCAGATGTTACCGAGTTCTGTCAACGGGAACGATATTCTGCTAGACAGAACGCAACAGCAGCGCGACACAGTGGCCGCACTCGGCCTCTCCGAACTGGGAACCGCAATGGACTCACCAAGCAATTCAGCTGATGCAGAAATTCGGCGCGCGTCGGCCGAAGGTGTTGCAGCACTTGATCGGGCGATTGCCATCCTCGACGCCTTCACCACGGCCGACCGGTCGCTTAGCCTGGCCGAAATCGCCGCGCGCACCGGCCTCTACAAGAGCACGATCCTGCGGCTTGCGCATTCCCTTTTGCGCGGACGATTGCTCGAGCGCCTCGACGATGGGCGTTACCGCGTCGGACCCGCCACCTTCCGGCTCGGTGCGCTCTATCAGCGTTCGGTCGTGGCGGTCGATATCCTGTTGCCGATCATGCGCGACCTTTCCGAGCGAAGCTGGGAGAGCGTTGCCTTCTATGTCCGCTCGGGCGACGTGCGCACCTGTCTCTACCGCGTCGAATCCAAGCACCCGATCCGCTACACGATACGCGAAGGCGACGTGTTGCCTTTGCTGGTCGGCTCGGGCGGGCGCGTGCTTGCGGCGTTTTCCGGCCAGCCGGGCGAGCCCTACGAGACCATCCGCAAGACCTGCAACTGTCTCGCCGTCGGCGACCGCGACCCCGAGACGGCGGGCGTGTCGGCGCCGGTGTTCGGGCCGGGGCGCGTCTTGCTCGGCGCCCTGACGTTGGCCGGCCCCAGCACGCGCGTCGACGCGGCATTTCTCCAGCGGATGAAACGTCCGCTGCTCGAGGCGGCCGCCCGCGCCACCCGCGCCTTCGGCGAAGACGCTTCCATGCTGGAGCAGGCAAGCGTGGCGGCGGATGCCATGCCGTAGAATGCGTCCTCGTTGGGAAGGCTCGCTCAGTTCAACTTGACCAGAACCACGCGGCGGTTCTTGGCGCGGCCCGCGTCGTCATCATTGCTGGCGACAGGCGCCATCATGCCGGCGCCGGCAGCGGTCAACCGCGCCCCGTCGATGCCGTACTGCGACACAAGTGCCGCCTTGACCGCTTGCGCCCTTCGCGACGACAGGTCGAGATTGTATTCGAAGGCGCCCTGATTGTCGGTGTGGCCGACGACGATCACGGCCATCTTCGGGTCGTTTGCCAGCAGCGTCGAAATCTCCTTCAGCGTTGGTCCCGACTCCGGCTTGATGTCGGCCTTGTCGGTGTCGAAGAAGATGCCGTAGAGCGAAATGCTGCCGGTGGCGGAGAGTGAATCCGCCATCTTGGCCGCCTCGACGACCACCATTTTCTTGTCGCGTGCCTTGGGTTCCAGCACCTGGACGACGGCAATGGTGCGGCCGTTAAGTCCCTTGCAGTAGAGATCGTCGGTCATCGAATAGGTCTGCACGGTCACATAGGCGTCGCCGCCGTCCTGCGGCACCTTGGCCGAGAAATAGCGCTGGTCGTTGATGCCGGACGTCAGCGCGCAGGCGCCATTGGAGAATGCCGCGTCCTTCACATCGCTCTCATGGAAGGAATACATCGTCAGGCTCATGTCGCCGCCGCCACCACTCGACGAACGGTCGGCAGCGCCGCCGCATTCCTCCTTCTTGCATTCGAACAGGATTTCGCCGCCGGCCGCCCCGATCACATCCTGATAGTTGCGCAGCACCTCAAGAGGCGAGCGCTCGGCCGGCAGCACATAGGCAATGCGGGTCAAGGCGCCCTCGACCTCGACCTTCTTGTCGGGTGCGAAGACACGATTGTTCATCGCATCACGCGCGTCCGGGTCGGCGCTCGGCTTCAGCGGCGACAGCGGCACGCTGAAATCGGTGAAGGCAAACTTTTCATAGGAGACGATGAACGAACCTTCGTAGCGCTTGGCGAGATTGTTGTCGGCTGCGCCCTCGATATCGGCGGTCGGCACCGTCGCGTCGGCCGCGGCCAGCCGCAGTGTCAGCGCGAGAACAAGCCCCGCCCAGAAGAACTTCATGGCTGTCGTCTTGAATGCACGCATCGATCATCCCCCTTCGCACCATGATCGATGCTAGCAGAGCGGATATGTCCAGTCGATGACGCCGCCTAAGGTCGATTCGACCTGAAATCTGAATCTGGCGCTGGGGTCACCGCGCCAGCAGGATGGTGGCGGCATCGTGATAGGTGGTCTGCACCACTTCCCGGTAACCGCACTTCGCCGCTACCCTCAGCGAAGCGGCGTTTTCCGGATCGATGATGCAGACGGTCTTCTCCCGCCCGAACGTCTCTTCGCCCCATGCGAGCACGCGGCCAACCACCTCGGTGGCGAAGCCCGCCCCGTGCACGGCCGGAACCAGCGCCCAACCGGCCTCTGGAATGCCTTCGATCGACGGCTCCATATCGCGCTTCAGATCGTGAAAACCGGCCTCGCCGATAAAACGGCCGGTCGCCTTCTCCTCGATCGCCCAGAAACCATAACCGAGCAGCGACCACAGGCCGGCGTGACGCAGGAAGCGCATCCAGCTCTCTTCGCGCGTGCGCGGCTTGCCGCCGATGAAACGGGTGACGACGGGATCGGTCCACATCGCGGCATAGGCGTCGAAATCTCCCCGCCGGTGTGCCCGCAGGATGGTTCGCTTCGTCTCGATGACTGGGGCAGTGGTCGCTAGCGGATTGTTCATGGGATCTGCCTCGCACGGATCGTCAGCACTTAGCAAATCACCGGTGCGATGCAAGGCCAGGGCGACACGGCCAGGGCAACAAACTCGGGTTTGCGGGTTCCTTCGGAGCCTTCGCCTGCGCATCGGCTGATGGAGCATCAAACGAAAAACCCGCCTGTGTGGCGGGTCACTGGCGCAAATCAGCACCATGGACAAATATGTACCATAGCTGAGGTCACGGAATCAAGAAAAAAATCCTATTACCGACACAAAAGCCGACACCGCCGAACTGTCGTCAGGTCTTTTGTTAGCTTGAGTGCGGAGCCCTGGCGACACGGCCCATCATCCAGGCTCCGCTATGGGAATTTTGCGCGACGGTGTTATTTTCACGATGGGCTGATTCAGCATGCAGCCCCTTTTTCAGGAGCGGGCCGGTGCCGTCAAACCCAGGGAACGAGCATGGATACCACCGACCTTGTGCTTGCCATTGTCCATCATGTGCTGGTGTTTTCGCTGGCGGGAATCATCGGCGCCGAATTCATCCTGATCCGCGGCGATCTGGCCGCAGCGACGCTGAAGCGGCTCGCCGGCATCGACCGCCATTATGGCATCATCGCCGCGCGGATCATCATCGTCGGCATCGGCCGCGTCTTCTACGGCCTCAAGGGTTGGGAATTCTACGTCTACAACTGGGTGTTCTGGGCCAAGATGGCGTCGTTTGGCATCGTCGGCCTGCTGTCGATCATCCCGACGGTGCGCTTCATTTCCTGGAACAGGCAGGCGAGCGCCAATCCCTCGTTCCTGGTGCCGGCGACCGAGCTCGCCTCCGTAAAGACCTACATCCGCGCCGAGGCCTTCATCTTCCTGCTGATCCCGGTCTTCGCGGCGGCGATGGCGCGCGGCTACGGCTACTAGGATAGGCCGTTTGGAGAGTTATGCCGTTGAGGCGAGCGGCGCGAGCTCGACCAGCGGTGCTGGAATGCTGGTCGTCTTCTCCTCGGCCTTGCAGATGTCGGCGATGACGCAGGCCGGACAATCCGGCTTGCGCGCCTTGCAGACATAGCGGCCGTGCAGGATCAGCCAGTGATGGGCGTGGCGCATATATTCGTCCGGAATGATCTCGAGCAGCCCCTGCTCGACCTGTTCCGGCGTCTTGCCGGGCGCCAGCCCGAGCCGGTTGCCGATGCGCAGAATATGGGTGTCGACAGCCATCGTGTGCTGGCCGAAGGCCATGTTGAGCACGACATTGGCGGTTTTGCGCCCGACGCCCGGCAGCTTGACCAATTCATCGCGGTCGTCGGGCACCTCGCCGCCATGGTCGCGGATCAGCGCCGCCGACAGGGCGATGACGTTCTTGGCCTTGTTGCGCCAGAGCCCGATGGTTCTGATGGTATCGCCGACCTTGGCTTCGCCCAGCGCCAGCATCTTCTGCGGCGTGTCGGCGGCCTTGAACAGCGCCCGCGTCGCCTTGTTGACGCCGGCATCGGTTGCTTGCGCCGATAGCACCACCGCGACCAGCAGCGTGAAGGCGTTGAGATGCTCGAGTTCGCCCTTCGGTTCCGGCCGCTGGATCGAAAAGCGCCGGAATATCTCGTGCACTTCCGCCGGGCTGTAGCGCGACGAGCTTCGCACCGGCCGCGGGCGCGGTTTGGCATTCGACCCATCGCGCCGGCCGGGCAACAGCTCTTTTTTGGATGTGGAAGAATCTTTGGACTTGGGGCTCGCCATTTCCCTCCTATAATATCCCCTCATGAGCGACACAAACGCCTCGTTTCAGGCCGACGAGCCATTCTTTCAGGCGCTATTGACCCCGCACCGGTCGCTGGGCCGGACAGGCTTCTTCATCCTGATGGGCGCGCTGCTGTTCGGCTGGTTGGCGACAGGCGCGTTTTTCCTGTCGCGCGGCGCCTGGCCGGTGTTCGGCTTCTTCGGCCTCGACGTGGTCGCCGTCTACATCGCCTTCCGCGTCAACTATCGGGCCGCCCGCGCCCGCGAGGAGGTGTCGGTTTCGCGCACCAGTCTCGACATCCGCAAGACGGCGCCATCCGGTAAATCGGTAGCGCATCGCTTCAACCCGTTCTGGGCGCGGTTTTCGGTCGCCCGTCACGCCGAGATCGGCATCACAAGGATGACAGTTGAAGGGCAAGGCCAGAACGTGCCGATCGGATCTTTCCTGGACCCAGACTCCCGAGAAAGCTTCGCCACGGCTTTTTCACGCGCGCTGGCGACCGCCAAGACGCGCTAGCAGCAATTCCAGGAAAAGTGTGAAGCGGTTTTCCCGGGAAAAGCGCGCAGCGCTTTCCCTGGGGAATTGCGCCAAACAGAGCGGATATCTCAGAACCGATAACGCAACAGCCTGCCGATTTTTCGCAATGCAGGAATATACCTCCACAGGCGGATGAACAGTTTCGCGGACCAGCCCATGCGGGCGGCGTGTTCGGGCTTGTAGGCCGAGATGTCCTCGACGAATCGCAGCTTCGGAACGGCTCGCTCCAATTCGTGCGGATCATCGATCGCCCAGTGGACCTCGGCGCCCGTCGCCTTGATGGTCGGATTGAGACGAAGCAGCTTCAGGCCGAAACGGCTGTAGGCGTCGAACACCAGCTCGCCGCTGGCAAGATGCGCGACAAGCCGCGCAAGCAAGCGTGGCCCTTCGTCGGCGGCGAGATAGGGCGTCAGTCCTTCCGCCACCACGATGGCCGGGCGGTTGCGGGGCACTTCAGCCAGCCAATCGGGCTCGGTCACCGACGAGGCGACCAGATGGTAATGCTCCCGGGAGGGGTAAAGCTTGCGCCTGAGTTCGATGACCTCGGGATAGTCGACGTCGAACCAGTCCGCGCCTGATGGTGGATCGACACGGAAGATGCGCGTATCGAGCCCGCAACCCAGGTGCAGCACGATGGCATCAGGATTTCTGGCGAGAAAGTCCTCGACGCGGACGTCCAGCGTCTTTGCCCTGATCGCCAGGCCGACGCCGAGATTGTTGTCGACCTTGAGCCTGGAGAAATCATAGTCGATCTTGCACATCGCCTCGTCGGCGAAATGATCTCCGAGCAGCGAATCCGGCAGCCGGCTCTCCAGCGCCTTGCCGTAGAGCGTCATCAGCAAGGTCTCCTTTGCCCCGGTGAGATCTACTTTTTCGCCAGTAATGAGCGACTCCTGGGCTCGAAATCGGAGTCTATCTGGGTATGCGCCGCAGGAAGGCAAGTTTCGGGTGGCGATCGACGCCCCAAGGGGCGATATTCCGGCTCAAGGAGACAGTTCCATGAGCACACACACAGCAGTCCTCAAAAAGGACATCACGCCGCAAGGCAGTGACTATGAAATCGTGCGCCGCGCCATCGAGAAGATCAGCCTCGATTACCGCGATCAGCCTTCTCTCGAAGAACTGGCCGAGGAGGTCGGCGAGACGCCGACCGGCCTGCAGAAACTTTTCACCCGCTGGGCCGGCTTGTCGCCCAAGGCCTTCCTGCAGGCGGTGACACTGGATCATGCGCGCAGACTGCTCGATTCCGGCATGCCGCTGCTCGAAACCTCGTTCGAATTGGGCATGTCCGGCCCCGGCCGGCTGCATGACCTGTTCGTCACGCATGAGGCGATGTCGCCGGGCGACTACAAGACGCGCGGCGCCGGGCTCACCATCCGCTACGGCTACCATTCCTCGCCGTTCGGCACGGCCCTGATCATGGCCACCGACCGCGGGCTTGCCGGCCTCGCCTTCAGCGACCCCGGCGAGGAACGTGCCGCCTTCGCAGACATGTCCAGCCGCTGGCCGAACGCCATCTATGTCGAGGACATGGCAGCCACCGGCCCCTATGCCGCGCGCATCTTCGACCCGACGCTGTGGCGTCCCGACCAGCCGCTGCATGTCGTCATGATCGGCACCGACTTCCAGGTTCGCGTCTGGGAGGCGCTGCTCAAGATTCCGATGGGCAAGGCGCGCACCTATTCCTCGATCGCCGCCAGCATCGGCGCGCCGAGCGCCAGCCGTGCCGTCGGTGCCGCCAACGGCGCCAACCCGCTCTCCTTCGTGGTGCCTTGCCACCGCGCCATCGGCAAGTCGGGCGACCTCACCGGCTATCACTGGGGTCTGACCCGCAAGCGCGCCATCCTCGGCTGGGAAGCGGGGCAGGTGTCGTGAATATCGATTTTCCGAGTTTTGCCGCAGAGATATATAGATATGGATAATTTCCAAGTATAAGTGCGATTTACGCGTCAATTTTATTTCTTGCAACCGAGAGCAACCTCCGGTTACCCAGTTGTTGTTTTTAGAATTTATTTTAGTTAACTCTAAATTAACTACGATAAAGTGATGATGACCCTTATTAATTCGGGCGATCCGGCTTGATGGGAGGTCTCGATGACATTGTTTCGCGCCGCCTTCGGCGCAGTTCTGCTGGTTGCCTGTTTTGACCAGACCGCATCGGCCACGCAGCAAAATGTCATTTTCAATGGCACGATTGCGCCCACCTGCACGCTTGTCGTTGCCACCAACGGCACGATGACGGTCAGTCCCGATCTCCAGTCCCTGAGCTCCCACAACAGCGGCGGCTCGGCTGGAACCGTGACGCTGACGACGACCGGAGGTGTGTCGCTCAGCGTCGATCCGGTCACCACCACGACGGCGCCATCGGCTGACAGCACATCGACGACCTGGACACCGACCTACTCCGCCGCTGGTGCGCACTCTATCGTTGAGACCGGCTCGGCCACCAGCATCGGCACCCCCGGCGCCGATCTCGTCTCGGTCCACCTCGCCGGCACCAAGGGTGGCGCCAATCGCTTCGCCAACGGCAACTATCAGGCAACGGTAACGCTGCGCTGCGAATGACGCCGCAGCGAAGGAGGGGGCTTTGAAACATGCTCGAATCCTGGCGACGGCACTGGCCGTCGGATTGGCGCCCATTGCCGCCAAGGCCCAGTCGATGTCGCCCATGCGTGGCGAGGTCAACAGCTTCACCGACGTCTTCGCGGTCCGCGTTTTCCCCGCCAACCCCTACGACCGGAAGATCCGGGTCGAAATCCATGTCTACGATCAGAATTTTCAGCCGGTAGACGCCAGGATCTCTCCGAATGTCTTTCAACTGGCTTCCCAGGCTTCCCGTTCTGTCCTTGTGGTCGTGTCCTTTGACGGCGCCGCCGAGCGTAAAGTGCGTATCTGTACCGAAAGCATCCCCTTTCCCAATCAACAGACGCAGATAAGGGCACAGATATGCGGAAAGTTTTTTGGGCACCGCAAGTCCTGACACTCGCGCTCGCGGCTGCGTCGGCGGGCATCTCGCCGGCATTGGCAGAGGATGTCTACAACCTCAACCAGAATGAGAGCGGCTTCAACCTGCCCGGCGTCACCTTGCCCCAGGGCCAGGACGAGGTCCATGCCGCGGACGGCACCACTTGCCGTTCCGCAGTCTCCGGCACCGGCGCCTATGTCGATCTCGGCGTCATCAGAGGCAACAGCCAGTCGGACAACAGCGTTGCCACCTATGGCCGGATGGTGATCCCGATCGGGCGCACGCCGAAGCGCGTCGATTGCAGTCGCCTCTACGAGCTTGAGGTCGAGCGTCTGCAGCTGGAGCTGAAACTCCTCAAAATGGGCCTCGGCGCCGACGGCCAGACGGCGAGCGTGGCCGCCAGCGCTCCTGCGGCCGCATCACCCGGATGGGCCAACGAAGGCTGGAGCATCAGGACCGGAACCAGCGATGGCAAGAAAAAGAAGAAGAAATAGCCGCGCGCTGCTTGCGATGGCAGCACTTGCCGGCTTCTGCCTTCCGGTGCAAGCGGCGATCATCGGCACCTGCACCATCGTGGTCGGGTCATCGGGAACGATGACCGCAAATCCGGCCATCGGCATACTGGGCTCCAAGCAGGCAGGCGGATCGAGCGCGAGCGCCACGATCGTGGCAAGCTCGCTGCTGTGCTCCTTGCTCAACTTGCTGGACTGCTATTCGGTTTCGGCACCGGCGCCAGCGGCATTCTCGTCCGCGCCGAGCGGCGGCGGCACCAATGTGACCTTCGCCTCGGTCTTCCGCCTCGATGGCTCGGGGACTGACAACACCGGAAGCGTGCCGCAGCGGGTTGTCAACGGCACCCACCCTATGCAGATCGACCTCACCGCCACCAAATCGAGCGGTATCTTTCCCGCCGGCAATTATCAGGGCACGGTTACCGTGCGCTGTGAATAAGCCACGACACATCAAATCGAGCTGGACCATTGGCGTGGTCTGGCAAGCCACGGCCTTACAGGGTAGCTTCCCGCGCAATTGGAACGACCTGCGTTCGCCCAGACGGACAAAGGGCGCTCCGACATCTTGGATTTGCGCTGGCAGGAGGCCTTGCTTGATTATCGTCATCGGCTCGATCAACCTCGATCTTATCGCCAATGTCGACCGCCTGCCGAGCCCCGGCGAGACGGTGTCCGGCTCGGCCTTCACCACGGCGCCCGGCGGCAAGGGCGCCAACCAGGCGCTGGCCGCCGCGCGCGCCGGTGCCTCGGTGCGCATGGTGGGCGCCGTCGGCAAGGACAGCTTCGCCGCCGAAGCGCTGGCGATGCTGCGCGACGGCAAGGTCGACCTGTCCGGCGTCGCCGAGACCCACGCCTCGACTGGCACGGCGCTGATCATGGTCGGCGACGACGGCGAGAACATCATCGCCGTGATACCGGGCGCCAACGCGTCTGTGGTGCCCGGCGATCTCTCCAAGGCCTTTTTCAAAAAGGGCGATGTCGTGCTGCTGCAACATGAGATCCCGCTTGCGACGGTCGATGGCGCACTCGACCAGGCAAGAGCGGCCGGCGCCATCACCGTGCTCAACACAGCACCCTTCCAGGGCGAAGCAGCAGGCTTTCTCGGCAAGGCAGACTATGCCGTCGCCAACGAAACCGAGTTCGACCTTTATGGCGAAGCTTTGGCATTGAACGGCCGCGACCGGGCGGCACGCATGCGCGACTTTGCCCGGAAAACCGGCCGCACCATCGTCGTCACGCTCGGCGGCGACGGCGTGATGGCGGCGACGCCGACCGATTTCCTCAACGTTCCGGCCCTGAAAATCACGCCTGTCGACACGGTCGGCGCCGGCGACACGTTCTGCGGCTATTTCGCCGCCGGTCTGTCGTCCGGCCTCACGTTGGAACAGGCGCTGGCGCGCGCTGGCGCGGCCGGCTCGATGGCTTGCCTCAAGCCTGGCGCCCAGCCGGCGATACCGCTGGCCAGGGATGTCGATCAGGCTTTGCAGGAAACCCGTTGAGATGCTGCGCCCTCGGTCGAAACATGCCGTGCCGCCGGCCGGTGACATCTGCCGCCTGTCCGCCATCGAGCTCGCCGACGCGATCCGCCGGAAGACACTTTCCGTGCGCGAGGTGGTGACGGCATTCCTCGACCGCATCGAAGCGGTCAACCCGCTGGTCAACGCCATCGTCTCCTTGCGCGACCGCAGCGACATCCTGCGCGAAGCCGACGCGGCCGATATCAGACGGACAAGTGTCGAAGCCGGCCCGCTCTTCGGCCTGCCGATCTCCATCAAGGATCTCGCGTCGACTACGGGCCTCAGGACGTCTTTCGGCTCGCCGATCTTCGCCGATTTCGTGCCCCAGGAAGACGATTTCTTCGTCGAGCGCATCCGCGACGCCGGCGCCATAATCATCGGCAAGACCAACGTCCCCGAATTCGGGCTTGGCTCCAACACCTATAACACCGTGTTCGGGCCGACACTCAACGCCTTCGATCCGGCCCTGACAGCCGGGGGCTCGAGCGGCGGCGCGGCGGTGGCGCTGGCGCTCGACATGGTGCCGGTCGCCGATGGCAGCGACTTCGGCGGCTCGCTGCGCAACCCGGCTGCCTGGAACAATGTTTTTGGCTTCCGCCCGTCACAGGGGCTTGTTCCCGGCGGACCGGATTTCGAGGTCTTTCATGCGCAGATGGGCGTCGACGGACCGATGGGCCGCAATGTCGCCGACATGGCGCTGCTGCTCGATGTGCAGGCGGGCTACCATCCGCATGCGCCATTGTCCTATGAAAAACCGGGCTCGTTCCTCGAAGGGCTTGCAACAAAAGTGACTGGCGGCCGTATCGCATGGTTCGGCGACCTCGGCGGTCATCTGCCGGTCGAACCCGGCATCCTCGATTTGTGCGAGGCAGCACTTGGCCGGTTTGCGGATGCGTCCTTCCCCAGCGAACCCTTGCTGCCGGATTTCGATTTCGAAGCGCTGTGGCAGGCCTTCGTGACGCTACGCCAGGCCAGCAGCGGCTGCGCGCTCAAGACACACTATGACGACCCCGCGAAACGCCGCCTGCTCAAACCGGAAGCCATCTGGGAAGTGGAGAACGCGATACGGCTGACGGGGCCGCAGATCCGCGCCGCCTCTGTCATCCGCACCTCCTGGCATCGCACGCTGCTGTCGCTCTTCGACCGCTATGATCTCGTTGCGCTACCGACCGCGCAGGTCTTCCCCTTCGATGTAAGTACGCATTGGCCCCGTGAGGTCGCCGGACGAGCGATGGACAGCTACCACCGCTGGATGCAGGTATCAGCGTTCGCCACGCTGGGCGGCTGCCCGGCGGTCAACGTGCCGGTCGGCTTCGACGGCCGGGGCCGGCCGATGGGCATGCAGCTGATCGGCCGGCCGCGCGGCGACCTTGCCGTGCTGAAGGCGGCAGCGGCCTATGAGGCGACGCTGCCCTGGCAGCCCGGCGCCTGAGCCGGCTGGACTGCGTATCGGAGCGCTTCGCGCACCGGCTTGCACCGGCAGCGCTGCCATGCATTGATTATCCTCAGCTGCGCCGCATCGGCGGCATTCCTATAGCATGATCCCGAAAAGCGGGAGCCGGTTTCGGAAAAGATCATGCTCCAACAAAGAGGGAAAAATCATGTCGCTCGAACTCTACGCCGCCTATGTCCTCGCTTGCATCGTCATCATCCTGGTGCCCGGTCCGACGGTCACGCTGATCATCGCCAACAGCATCCGCCATGGCACCCGCGCCGGTCTCGCCAATGTCGCCGGCACGCAGGCCGGGCTTGCCGTGATGATCGCCATCGTCGGCATCGGCCTCAACACGCTGATTTCAGGCATGGGCCATTGGTTCGAATGGGTGCGGCTGATCGGCGCCGCCTATCTGATCTGGATGGGCGTCCAGATGTTCCGCTCAAAGGGCAAGTTGAACGCTGACGGGACCGCCAGGAAGCCGCACGGGGGCTTCTTCCTGCAGGGCCTGCTCGTGGCGCTCAGCAACCCCAAGACTCTGATTTTCTTCGGCGCTTTCTTTCCGCAGTTCATTTCGTCACAAGGCAACTACTCGCTGCAAATCGCCGTCATGGGCCTCACCGCCATGATCTTCGCGGCCATGTCGGATTCGACCTACGCGCTGGCCGCCGGGCGCGCCGGGCGCCTGCTATCGGCCAACCGCATCAAGCTTTTGTCGAGGATCAGCGGCAGCTTCATGGTCGGCGGCGGTCTGTGGCTGGCGTTTTCACGGTCGAAGTGAGCACGCCTCTTCCCTCGCCCCGTTTACGGGGAGAGCGTGGTCGCGAAACGACCGGTTGAGGGGCAGCTCCAGGGTCGCAAACAGCAAGTCAGCGTTTGTGCCGCCCCTCATCCTCACTGCCGGGACCTTCTCCCCGTAAACGAAGAGAAGGAAGCTCTCACAGCCGCCCCAACCTCTCCACCAGCAACGCAAAAAACCCGTCATGGTCGATGTCGCGCATCACCATGGCGTTCTTCGGCCGCTTGGTGACGCCCCACCAGTCGATCACGGTCATGCCCATGGTCAGTTCCGAGGCGGTTTCCACGCTGACGTTGCAGTTGCGACCCTTGAAGAGTTCAGGCTTCAGAAGATAGGCGATGACGCAGGGGTCGTGCAGCGGCCCGCCGTCGGTACCGTATTTCTCTTCGTCGAAACGCTCGAAGAATTCCAGCATCTCCGCGGTGGCGGTACCGACCTTGGTGCCGAGTGCGCGGAAAGTCTGCGTGCGCTTGGCGGTGGTCAGCGCCTTGTGGGTGACGTCGAGTGGCATCATCACGATCGGAATGCCGGATTTGAGCACGACATCGGCGGCATGCGGATCGACATAGATGTTGAATTCGGCGGCCGGCGTGACGTTGCCGCCTTCGAAGAAGCCGCCGCCCATCAGCACGATTTCCTTGATGCGCGGTGCGATGCGCGGTTCGCGGATCAGCGCCAGCGCAATGTTGGTGAGCGGCCCGAGCGGGCAAAGCGTGATCGTGCCGCTTTCTTCCGTCATCAGCGTCTCGACGATGAAATCGACCGCGTACTGGTCTTGCAGCTTCATCGTCGGCTCGGGCAATTGCGGCCCGTTGAGACCTGTCTTGCCATGTACTTCCTCGGCGGTGACCAGTTCACGCATCAAGGGCCGGATGGCGCCGGCATAGACCTTGATGTCCGGGCGGCCAGCCAGCTCGCAGATCTTGCGGGCGTTCTTTTCGGTAAGCTTCAGCGGCACGTTGCCGGCAACGGCGGTGATGCCGACGATCTCCAGCTCGGAGCTGCCGAGCGCCAGTAAAATGGCGACGGCGTCATCCTGGCCGGGATCCGTGTCGATGATGATCTTGCGTGATTGGGGCATTTCAATTCCTTGTTTGGCGAAGCCATGGACCTGGATGAATCTGACCGAAACATCCAAATGACGCCGAAGCGGCCGCGAGCTGCCATGTCGAACCGCTCGACCTGGGAAGACGCTCCCGGCCTGCGCGCTTCTCCTTGCATCTGCTCGCCGTTTCAAGCGCCATGCCGATCATTCCTGTGAGTCCACGACCTGGTCTTTTGGGCGGGTCTATTGACGGCTTGAACTTGGTCGCGGGGCGGACCATATCAAGACCACCGGGAAAAATGCCATCTGGGTTTTTCCACTTTATGTCGCTCTTGAGAGGACAGTGTAACATGAGCCGAATGACGCCTTTTTCCAGCCCGCTTCTCCTTGGTTTCGACGCCATGGAAAAGACTCTGGAACGCCTGGCGAAATCCGGTGACAGCTACCCTCCCTACAACATCGAACGCCTCAGCGGCGCTGACGGCAAGACCGAGAGGTTGCGCATCACATTGGCCGTCGCCGGTTTCGCCGAAAGCGATCTCGATGTCACCACGGAGGAAAACCAGTTGGTCGTGCGCGGCCGTCAAAACGACGACACCGAGCGCGAATTTCTTCATCGCGGCATCGCCGCGCGCCAGTTCCAGCGCTGTTTCGTGCTGGCCGACGGCATGCGGGTGATTGCGGCGGAACTGAAGAACGGCCTTTTGTCGATCGATCTCGATCGGCCGGAGTCCGAACGGCTGGTACGGAAAATAAACATATCGGTGAAAGACTGATCTTTACCGATGGCTCTCATGCGGGATGGCCTTGAGCGGCGTCCTCGCGCCAAGGAGGCTTTGAAATGACCAGAACTGAAAATATCACCATGACCAATGGCGAATTCGCTCATCTCGGCGAGGGCTCGGTCGCTTATCTCAGAAAGGTCTCGAGCGACGAATTGCTCGGCCGGTTCCCCAACCTCGGCGAAATCGCGCCCGGCATGGAACTGTGGGCGCTGTTTGCCGCCAATGGCCAGCCGATCCTGCTTTCGGATGCGCGTGACCGTGCACTGGCCGGCGCCATGGAAAACGACCTGACCACGGTCGCCATTCACTAAGAGCAATTCCAGGAAAAGTGTGAAACGGTTTTCCCGGGAAAAGCGCATAGCGCTTTCCCTAGGGAATTGCGTGGCTCTAAGAATAATACCCTATTGAAACGAACAGGGCCGCCCGTGGCGGCCCTTGCGACGGTCTCGTCCTGAAAATTCAGGCCGCGTGCGAGGCCTGGGTGTCCGACAACAGCGCGTGAATTGCCGCGGCGTCGCGCGTGCCCCTGATCTTGGCCACCGTGTCGGCGTCGCGCAGCACCCGCGCGATGCGCGACAAGGCCTTGAGATGATCGGCGCCCGCACCTTCCGGCGCCAGCAGCAGAAACACCAGATCGACCGGCTGATCGTCCAGGGATTCGAAATCGACCGGCGTCTCCAGCCGAGCGAAAACCCCGGCGATACGCTTCACGCCGGCCAGCTTGCCATGCGGAATGGCGATGCCGTTGCCGACGCCGGTCGAGCCCAGCCGCTCACGCTGCAGGATGGTATCGAACACCTCCCGTTCCGGAATGCCGGAAATCGCCGCTGCCCGTTCGGACAGCAGTTGCAGCAGCTGCTTCTTGGAGTTCGCCTTCAACGCCGGCAGTATCGCCGGAACGTTGATAAGATCGCTCAGATCCATTCTTGAAAATCCCTTGTTCGCCTGCCGTCACCAGTCCCCACCCCTCGTGCGGCCGGCTTTTATCCCCGTGCGACCCTTATCGTCACGTCCGTGCGACCCTTGTCGTCACGCTTGTGCGACCTTGGTCGTGGACGGGTCGATCCAGCCGATATTTCCATCGGGCCGGCGATAGACGATGTTGAGCTGGTCGTTTCCGGCGTTGCGGAAGACGAAGACCGGGCTGTCCTTGGTGTCGAGCTCGATGACCGCCGACGCCACCGACATGGTCTTCAGCGTCATGGTCGATTCGGCAACGATGGCAGGTGCGAAATTCTCCGGAATGTCCTCGTCGTCGTCCGCAAGGGGCGCCATCACCGTGTAGGCAATGTCGGTCGGTTCGCCATTTGCGGCACCTGAACTGTGTGACTTCAGCCGCCGCTTGTAGCGCCTCAGGCGGGTCTCCAGACGATCCGCCGCGGCCTCGAAGGCCAATGTCGGATCCTGGGCGTCGCCGGTGGCCTGCAGGGAAGCGCCCGAATCCAGCCGGATCATGCAATCCGCCGAATAGCGCGAGCCCGATTTGATGACCGTGACGTGTCCGGCAAAGCCGCGATCGAAATATTTGCCGATCGCTTCGCCGACACGATCGTTGATGCGTGTGCGGAACGCATCGCCGATATCCATGTGTTTTCCCGATATGCGCAGATTCATCTGAAAACTGACCTTCCTTGCTCAGGCTTCAAATTGGCCTGAGTTTATACTCGTGATCCGTGCGCACAAGCTTTGCGGCGTCACTCGCGCCGATTTTAAATCCAAACTTTCCGGTTGATCACAAGCCGCCTTTTGACCGTCCCGAGGCCAACGTCGTGACGGACCATCCGCATGCAGGCATCTAGCCCGTCTCATGCGGGCGGGCTTCTAGCCACTTCACCGCGGCTTGTCAATGAAGTGCTGGCCTGTGGAAAATCGAACCATGTCAGCGCCCGGCGCTGGCCATCGCCCGTTTCTCGCGCCGGCGCTGCACCGAGGAGGGAATATTCATGCCTTCCCGGTACTTGGCGACCGTACGCCTGGCAATATCGACGCCACTCTCCCGCAACATGTCGACGATCGCATCGTCGGAAAGCACGTCGACGGGTTTTTCCTCATCGATCAATTGCTTGATGCGGTCGCGCACGGCTTCCGAGGAATGCGCATCACCGCCGCCCGACGCCGCGATCGAGGCAGTGAAGAAGTACCGAAGCTCGAACACGCCGCGCGGCGTCAGCATATATTTGTTGGCGGTGACCCGGCTGACCGTCGATTCGTGCATGCCGATGGCATCGGCCACCGTGCGGAGGTTGAGCGGCTTCAGCTGACGCACGCCATGGACGAGGAAGGCATCCTGCTGGCGAACGATTTCCGAGGCCACTTTAAGGATCGTCTTTGCCCGCTGGTCGAGGCTGCGCGTCAGCCAGTTGGCGTTTTGCAGGCATTCGGCCAGGAAATCCTTTTCCGCCTGGTTCTTCGCCTGCGGCGAGACCTGGGCGAAATAGATATGGTCGACCAGCACGCGCGGCAGCGTTTCGGCATTGAGTTCAACCGTCCAGCTGCCGTCATTGGCGGCACGCACCTCGACATCGGCGACGATCGCGTCGCTGGCGCCGCCCGAAAATGCCATGCCCGGCCGGGGATCGAGTGCCCGGATCTCGGCCAGCATGTCGAGCAGATCCTCCTCGTCCACGCCGCAGATCCGTTTCAGCGCGTGGAAATCACGCCGCGCCAAGAGTTCGAGATTGGCGATCAGCGCCTTCATCGCCGGATCGAGCCGGTCCCGCATGGCAAGCTGCAGCGACAGGCATTCGGCAAGGTCGCGGGCAAACAAGCCGGCCGGCTCGAAGGCCTGGCACACCGCCAGCACCTTCCCCACTGCGACGGCGTCGGTACCGAGACGGGCGGCGATCTCGGCCAGGTCGGCGCGCAAATAGCCGGTCTCGTCGAGGCCGTCGGAGAGATCGGCGGCGATCAGCCGCGCGGCCGGGTCGGCGAAGGCGAGCGCGACCTGTTCGCCGACGTGGTCGCGCAGCGTGATCGCCGCGGCCGCCATGTCGCCGGCATCAAACCCCTCGGACGAGGAACTTGCGCCATTGCCGGAAGCCGATTTCCATTGCGCCGTCAGGTCTGGGCCGAGCCGCTCGCTGGTGCCGGGGTCGTCGGGAAACAGGTTTTCCAGCGACGTGTCGAGCTTGTCCGAGATCGCCTCGGCGCTCCACTGCGTCTCGTTTTCGAACCAGTCGCCGTCAGTGGTGGCTTGCGGCTCCGCCTCGATCTTCTGCGACTGGTCGCTGGCGGCATCGTCCTGCGGCTCGGCGCGCTCCAGCAGCGGGTTGCGCTCTATTTCCTCGTCGATGAAATGCTCGAGTTCGCCATGCGTGAACTGCAGCAGCCGAATCGACTGCATCAGCTGCGGCGTCATCACCAGCGACTGCGATTGTCGTAGCTGTAGTCTGGCCGCCAATGCCATGGTTCGGTTTCAAACGCCTCGTCTACGCATCCGGACTTCCGGAGAACAATTTTTGCAGCCGGTCATAGAAACTGGCCCGGCTTTTGCTTGTCAAGGCAATTGCTAGCAAAACCCGCTTACCGGAGCGTTATCGCGGAGCAAAATCGAGGAAAAAAGCCCCGCGAGCGCAAAAAAATCGTGTCAGGAAACAAATTTCACGCTCAGAGCAATTTCAGGAAAAGTGTGAAACGGTTTTCCGTCCGAAATTGCGTCGAGTGTCAGAGCGTAAAACCCTCGCCGAGGTAAAGCCGCCGCACATCGGGGTTTGCCACCACTTCGTCGGCTCGGCCATGGGTCAGCACTTGGCCGGCATGGATGATGTAGGCCCGGTCGATCAGGCCAAGCGTTTCGCGCACATTGTGGTCGGTGATGAGGACGCCGATGCCGCGCGCCGTCAGGTGGCGTACCAATTGCTGGATATCAGCGACGGCGATCGGATCGATGCCGGCAAAAGGCTCGTCGAGCAGCATGTAGGCCGGACGGGTCGCCAGTGCACGCGCGATTTCCAGGCGCCGCCGCTCGCCGCCGGAGAGCGACATGGACGGCGACTTGCGCAGATGGCTGATGTGGAATTCCTCGAGCAGCTCGTCGAGATTGCGCTCGCGCACCTTGCGGTCCTTTTCGACCACTTCCAGCACGGCACGGATATTCTGCTCGACATTGAGGCCACGGAAAATCGACGCTTCCTGCGGCAGGTAGCCGATGCCGAGGCGTGCGCGACGGTACATCGGCATCGAGGTGACGTCGAAGCCGTCGATCTCGATCGTGCCTTCATCCACCGGCACCAGGCCGGTGACCATGTAGAAACAGGTCGTCTTACCGGCGCCATTGGGGCCGAGCAGGCCGACGGCCTCGCCGGCACGCACGCCGATGGTGACGCCGCTGACGACCTTGCGGCCCTTGTAGCTCTTGGTCAAACCCTTGGCGATCAGGGTTCCCTTGAACTTTCCCGCATCGACGGTCACCGTGGCCGGCGCCGAAAGTTTGCCGGCGGCCCGTCCCGGAAGACGCGCCGTCAGCGACGACAGGCTGGTCATCAGGGGTTCGTCGCTCCCGATTTCGGCGGCGGCGTGATCGACATCTGGACGCGTTGCCCAGCGCATGGATCGACTTGGGCCAGCCCGGTTTTCATCTGCACGGTGAGCTTGCAGCCGACCAGGACATTGTCGTTTTGCGACAGAACGACCTTTTTGCCCGAAAGCACCAGAACCTGGCTCTTCATATCGAAGCTGCCTTGATCAGCGGTCGCGACCTGCGCATCCGACTTCACGTAAACCTTGTCGGAAATTTCCAGATGATCGATGTTGGCCGAGCCGGTCATAGCCGCCGCGCCAGCGGCTTCCGTGCCCTTGGCGCCGGCGTTGGGATCCTTGACGTAGTAGACCATCATCTTGCCGGCCTTCATCAATGTCGGCCCCTGGACGACGCTGACATTGCCGGTGAAGATGGCGACACTTTCGGCCTGGCGGACCTCCAGCTTGTCGCTTTCGATCTGTATCGGCTTGTCGCCGGACAGTTTGAGACCCGATTGGGTGGTGGACTGCGCCAATGACGGCACCAGTCCGAGCAGCAGCAACGCCGAAGTTGCAGCCGCGAGCCGCGTCGAACTACTGAGCCGCATTGGTTTCTCCGCTATTTCCCTCTGCCGCCTTCAAGGCGGCGGAATCGATATTGACGCGCACTTTGCTTTCGAAAACCATAACCTTGCCATTGTCCCGGACCGACATCGAATCCGATGTGATCCGCGACCCGCCACGGCTGACATCGACGGGATCTCCCGTCTTCATAGTGCCTTTGCCCATGTCGAGGAAGACAGATTTGAACTTGGCCTGCATGCCGTCGGTTGTGGTAATCGTCACGTCGCTGGTCAGGTTCATCGTATTGCCGTCACGATCGTAGGTGCCGTTCGAGGCCTTGATCGCAGCGACGTTGTCAGGCGCGATCGGCACCTTGGCATCGATGCCTTCCAGTTCGATGATGCCCTGCGTGCCGACATCCTGAATGGCGCGCAGGGCAGTCATCGAATAGGGCTGCTTCTGCTTGGTGAAACCGTTGAGCTTCGGATTGGCCATCACCAGCTTGCCATTGGAAAAGGCCGTGCCTTCCGCCTGGACCGTAACGGAGACGGGTGCGGCGAGATAGGAATAGACCGGGAAAGCGATGGCGATCAGTGCCGCGGCCACCGGCACGGCAAATTTGAGAACGCGCACGCGGCGCGAATGACGCTGCGCGCGGTCGAACGCATCGCTGCGCGTCCGGCCGTCCGCCGGGGGAGCCAACTCCGTCTCGGCGTTGGTCGGTTCAATCGGTCGCGCTAACATTCACTGCTTTCTTCTAAACCCCTGCCCGGAGCCCCGCCTATAGGTGGGACGCCGGCGCCTTCAAGCAAGCACAAGCCCACGAAAACTGCAAAAATGTGACAGCCGCAATTGTACAGATGAAAACGAGGTCTGCACAACTTGCACGTTCTGCATAGCAGAAACAGACACGCGGCGTAAAATTTATCAACTGTCGGTCTCGCGGCGATTGCACAAATACGTGAGCAGACCAGTGCCTGGAGAGAGGCGGGAAGCCCGCCTGGCCGGCCTGTTCGATTGTCGACGCCGATGGCTATCTCGCCCCTGTGAGCGGATTGTCTCGCCATGCGCAAAAGAGAATTGCTTCCAGATGCGAGGATCATGGTCTAAAAGCGTCTCTCCCCGCCGACTGAAAGGCTGACCATGGCACTGAGAGCCGACGACCTGATCGACCGCCGCCGGTTGCGACGCAAACTGACATTCTGGCGCGTTGCCGCCATCGGCATCGTAGCCCTTGGGGTGATTGCGCTTTCAGCCTGGTTCTATGGCGACGATTTCGGCGGCTCGGCGGTCGACCATATCGCCAAAGTCAAGATCGAAGGCACGATCACCGAGGACGAGGAGCTGATCAAGCGGCTGGAAACCATCCGCATGTCGCCGAGGGTAAAGGGCGTGATCCTGTCGATCGATTCGCCCGGCGGCACCACGGTCGGCGGTGAATCGATCTATGACGAGGTGCGCAAGCTGGCTGCCGACAAGCCTGTCGTGGCGGAAGTCGGCACGCTCGCCGCATCGGCGGGCTATATGATCGCCAGCGCCGCCGATCATATCGTTGCCCGCAAGACCTCGATCGTCGGTTCGATCGGCGTGCTGATCCAGTATCCCGACGTCAGCGGCCTGATGGACAAGCTCGGCGTCAAGCTCGAGGAAGTGAAATCCTCGCCGCTGAAAGCCGCGCCCTCTCCCTTCAAGCCGACCAATGACGACGAGCGCGCCATGGTCCGCAAGCTTATCCTCGACAGCTACGACTGGTTTGTCGGCATCGTTGCCGAGCGCCGCAAGATGACCCGCGAACAAGCGCTGGCGCTTGCCGACGGCTCGATCTTCACCGGTCGCCAGGGTGTCGCCAACGGACTGATCGACGCTGTCGGCGGCGAAACCGAAGCGGTCCACTGGCTGGCGACCAAGGGCGTCGATGCCAAACTCGAGGTCGTCGAATGGAAGGACACCGAACGGCGCGGCGGCTTCTTGTTCTCAAAAGCCATGGCGCAAACGATCGGCAGCGCGCTCGGCCTGCCTGCTTACACCGGCGACGTCATCCATGAACTCGGCGCCGACCGCTTGTTTCTTGACGGTCTCGTTTCCGTCTGGCACCCTTGAGATGCGTTTGGGGCAAGTGAAAAAAGCAAATAAAATCATCCTCATAATTTTGACCGCACTGCTTTCACGGGGATCCGTCTCATGATCAAGTCCGAACTTGTGCAGATTATTGCCACGCGCAATCCGCATCTTTTCCTGCGCGACGTCGAAAACATCGTCGGTGCGATCTTCGATGAAATCACCGACGCCCTTGCCGAAGGCAATCGGGTCGAACTGCGCGGCTTCGGCGCTTTTTCGGTGAAAAACCGTCCCGCCCGCACTGGCCGCAACCCGCGCACCGGCGAATCCGTCGAGGTCGAGGAGAAATGGGTGCCGTTCTTCAAGACCGGCAAGGAACTGCGTGAAAGGCTGAACGGCGGCAAGTAGGCGCGGGCGTCAGCGCCAGACGGCCTCTCTGAGAGGCCAGCTTCCGACGGAAAACATCATGTTCAATCGCTTCATGCTCATCGTGATCTTCGTGCCCCTGGCGATCATCCTGATCGCACTCGCCGTTGCCAATCGCGAACTGGTCGCCTTCACGCTGGATCCGTTCAACCCCGGCAATCCGAAGCTGACTCTGACTTTGCCGCTGTTCATCTTCCTGTTCCTGGCGCTCGCCATCGGCATGATCGTCGGCAGCCTGGCAACCTGGGTCAAGCAGGGCCGCTACCGCAAGCTGGCGCGCCAGCGCGGCGTCGAGGCCGAGAACCTGCGCCAGGCGGTGAGCCGCGCGCCGACGGCACCGCAGAGCCCCGTCCAAGGATCGGCCCAAGGGTCGGCCCAAGGGGTGGCATTGCCGAAGCCGACCACTTGAACCGCCCGTCGGCGGTTTTGTCTCCACGGAGTTTTTCATGCTGACCATTTCGGCCGCTGAGGTCGACCATGCGCTGACCTTCCCCGGATTGGTCGAGACGCTGCGCACAGCGTTTCACGATGGTGCGGTACAGCCGGTCAGGCACCATCATACGATCGAGCGGCCAGATGGCGCGGCCTCCACCCTGCTTTTGATGCCGGCCTGGACCGATCTCAATGCGGCCGGCACGTCGGCCGGTGGTCATGTCGGCGTCAAGATCGTTACCGTTTCGCCCGACAACAACGCCATCGGCAAGCCTGCGGTGATGGGGCTCTATCTCCTGCTCAATGGCGCCACCGGCGAACCCGAAGCCTTGATCGACGGCCAGCGGCTGACCCAGTGGCGCACCGCCTGCGCTTCGGCGCTCGCGGCCTCCTATCTCGCCCGCGACGATGCCTCGCGGCTGCTCGTGGTCGGTGCCGGCGCGCTGTCGCCGTTCCTCGCCAAGGCGCATAGCGCCGTACGGCCGATCAAGTCCATCCGCATCTGGAACCGCACCCCGGCCAATGCCGAGAAGGTCGCGGCCGATCTGCGTGCCGAAGGCTTCGCGGCCAGCGCCGCGAGTGATCTCGATGCCGAGCTTGGGAAAACCGACATCGTCTCCTCCGCAACGATCACGACGACGCCATTGATCAAGGGCGCATTGTTGCGGCCGGGAACCCATGTCGACCTGGTCGGCGGCTTTACGCCGACGATGCGCGAAAGCGATGACGACGCGATCAGGCTCGCCCGCGTTTATGTCGACACCCGTGCCGGCGCCACCAAGGAAGCCGGCGACATCGTCCAGCCGCTGGCCTCCGGCGTCCTGAAACCGGAAGCCATCGTCGCCGATCTGCACGAACTGGCGCGTGGCCAGAAGAAAGGCCGCGAAAGCGCCGGCGAGATCACTCTGTTCAAGTCGGTTGGCGCGGCGCTCGAGGACCTTGCCGCCGGCATTGCGGTCTATAACGCGCTCAAGTCCTAGTTCACCGGTACAGCCAGTTTGGCGCCCATCGCCTCGGCGATCAGCGAAAAATCGTGCGCGCCGATCGGGAAGAGGCCAAAGCGAAGCTGATAGCCCCAGTTCGACTTGCCGACGGTGAAGTCCAGCCCGTCGAGCAGCGGCTTGATCGAGGTTTCCTCGGCCTTCGCCCACTCGACGTCGCGACGGAACGGCGTGAAACCGCCGCCCATGTCACCCTGATAAGGTTCGCCTTCCCGCACGGTGCCTATTGCGGTGAAAGCCTGCAAGCCGTCCTTTTCGCCCAGATTGGTGGTCGGCGAATCATAGACGATGCCATCGCTGGGCTTGACGCGACGCAGCGGTGCCGCCTTGCCGTGGTTGACCTGCATGAAGCCGGCGGCGCGGCCGCGCCGGACATGTTCGGCGGAGGCCACTGCGATCCAGTACGCGCTCATTTTTGTTCCCCATTGGCCTGTTCCCCATCGGACAGCCAGTAGACGCGCAGGCGATGATTGTCGGGATCGAGCGCAACGAAGGTGCGGCCGAAATCCATGTCGGTCGGCGTCTGCAGGATTGTCAGCCCGCGCCCGGACCAGTCGGCATGGGTGGCATCGACCGCATCGGGCGTATCCAGCGCAAAGACTATCTCGGCGCCACCGCCTGCCGCGGCCGCAGCCGGCTCGACCGTATGGCGCGACCAGAGGCCGAGCTTGAAACCAGCATCCAGCACGAACAGCACGAAGGTCGGCGAACTTTCGACCGGCTCACGACCGAGCAGCGCACTGTAGAAGGCGCCGCTCTGCTGCGGTTGGTCGACATAGAGGATGACGAAATTCGGGGTGGTCATGTCTGCTCTCCAAGGTTCGGTGGTTCGACTTGGCGAACATAGGATGCGCTACTGTCAGTTTCTGGCAGTAGCCGTCACGAACCACGCGGCTTGTCGAACGTCGCCCGCCATTCCTTCAGCAGCGTCTGGCGTCGGCGCGGGTAGCGCGCATCGGTGGCCTTGAGCTCGGCGATGCGATCGGCGCGAAAATGCCGGAAATCCTGCCGCATCTCGCACCACGCCACGACCACCCGCACCTTGTCGAAGAAGCCGAGCGCAAACGGCCAGACCACGCGTTCGGACGCGGCGCCGCCCGCGTCACGGTAGAGAAAGCCGAGCTTGCGCTCGTTGCGGATGGCCTGCCGCACGATACCGAGATCAATGCCCTCGGCGGCCGCGGCAGGAGGGCCGACCAGCAGTGTGCTCGCGTCGAGATCCTCGCGCAAATCGTCCGGCAGCACCGCGGCGATCTTGGCCAGCGCGTTGGCGGCGGCGGCCGAGAGACGCTGGTCCGGCTGCTTGGCGACCCAGCGCGAGCCGAGCACGATGGCTTCGATCTCCTCATCGCTGAACATCAGCGGCGGCAGCATGAAGCCGGGTTTGAGCACATAGCCCAGCCCCGCCTCACCCTCGATCGGCGCGCCCTGGCCCTGCAGCGTCGCGATGTCGCGGTAGAGCGTGCGGATCGAAATCCGGAGTTCATCGGCCAGAGCCTGCCCGCTCACCGGCCGGCGGTGCCGACGCAGCGTCTGGATCAGGTCGAGCAGGCGTTCGGAGCGGGACATCCAGCAGATTTGCCTGTTTCTTTGACATTGGTCCATCGCCGGCCGACATAAACCGGAAAGGCCGGCGTGTCGGACTTGGTTGCGAAGCCGGTTGCCCTATGTCAAAAGCGGCCACGCCGCTCGGAGTTGCCCCCGCTTGAAGTCTTTTCGCGACAAACGCCGCGACAACCGTCCGCATCCATCCGCCAAGGGTGCGGCGGACGTGTCACGTCCGCGTACCGGCCAGGTTCCTGCCAGACCGGACGCGCCACCGCGCGAGCGGCACGAGGCGAAGCCGGACAATCGTTCCGAGCCGGAATCGGCGCCGCGCGTCCTTGGCCGCCGCGAAGGCGCCCTGCCCACAGAACATCTTCCCGTGATCCTCGAAGTGGCGCCCAATGCCGATTATGCGCTGCTCGACAGCGGCGCCGGGCAGAAGCTCGAACAATACGGCCCTTACCGGATCGTGCGGCCCGAGGGCCAGGCGATCTGGCAAAAGGCCTTGCCGGCAAAAGACTGGGAGCGCGCCGACGCCGTCTTCACCGGTGACACCGACGAAGAAGGCATCGGCCGCTGGCGTTTCCCCAAGACGCCGCTCGGCGAGACCTGGCCGATGAAGCATGACGGCATCGACTATCTCGGCCGTTTCACCTCGTTTCGCCATGTCGGCGTCTTCCCCGAGCAGGCCTCCCACTGGGACCACATGGCCGGGCTGATCGCCGCGGCGAAGCGGCCGGTCAAGGTGCTGAACCTGTTTGGCTATACCGGCCTCGCCTCGCTGGTGGCGGCCCGCGCCGGCGCCGAGGTCACCCACGTCGATGCCTCGAAGAAGGCGATCGGCTGGGCCCGCGAGAACCAGGAGATGGCCGGCCTTGGCAGCAAGCCGATCCGCTGGATCGTCGACGATGCAGTGAAATTCGCCGAGCGCGAGGAGCGCCGTGGCAGCCGCTACGACATCATCCTGTTCGATCCGCCGGCCTATGGCCGCGGCCCCAAGGGCGAGGTCTGGCAATTGTTCGAGGACCTGCCTGATCTGACCGACCTTTGCCGTGCGATCCTGACCCCGAAACCGCTTGCCGTGGTGCTGACCGCCTATTCGATCCGCGCCTCCTTCTTCGCCATCCATGCCTTGATGCGCGATGCCTTTGCCGGCATGGGCGGCAACGTCGAATCGGGTGAGCTGATCATCCGCGAAAAGTCCGCCGGCCGGGCGCTTTCGACCTCGTTATTTTCGCGTTGGGTGGCCTGAATGAACGAACGGCATGCAGGCGCACCCGGGCAGGTGAAGGAAGTCACCAGCCTCGCCAATCAGCTGGTCAAGGACATCAAGGCGCTCGCGCAGAAGAAATTCCGCGACCAGCAGAACGCCTTCATGGCCGAGGGACTGAAGCTGGTCATCGATGCGCTCGATCTCGGCTGGCAGATCAGGACATTGGTTTTCGCCAAGGCCGGGCGTGGCAACGCGGCGGTGGAGAAGGTCGCCGCTCGCACGGTTGCCGCCGGCGGCATGGTGCTCGAAGTGTCGGAAAAGGTGCTGGTCGCCATCACCCGCCGCGACAATCCGCAAATGGTAGTCGGCGTCTTTTCGCAAAAATTCCTGGCGCTGAAGGATATCCGCGCCGACAATGGCGACGTCTGGGTGGCGCTCGACCGGGTGCGCGATCCAGGCAATCTCGGCACCGTCATCCGCACCGTAGATGCTGTCGGCGCCAAGGGCATCATCCTGGTCGGCGACACCACCGATCCTTTTTCCGTGGAGACGGTGCGCGCCACCATGGGTTCGATCTTTGCCGTGCCGGTGGCCAAAGCGACGACCGAGGCTTTCCTCGCCTGGCGAGGCGGCTTTTCAGGCCTCGTCGCCGGCACCCACCTGAAAGGCGCCGTCGACTACCGTTCGGTCGATTTTTCCCGCGGCCCCGTGCTGCTGATGATGGGCAACGAGCAGCAGGGGTTGCCCGAAAGCCTGGCTGCGAGTTGCGACAGGCTGCTCAGGATTCCGCAAGCGGGCCGCGCCGATTCGCTCAATCTGGCCGTTGCCACCGGCATCATGCTGTTCGAGATCCGGCGCGGCGCGCTGAAGCTCGAACCAATCATGGACCAGCAATGAAGGTTGCCCACCCGTGAGATCATGGTCTCCCTATGCATTGCTCGTCGTCGCGGCCATAGCGCTCGACCAGTGGATAAAACACCTGGTCGAGACCGGTCTCGCCTTTCAGGAAAAGCTCGACCTGGTGCCCTTCCTGGCGCTGTTTCGCACCTACAACACCGGCATCGCCTTCTCGATGTTCTCGTCCTTCGGCGACACCGGGCTGATCGTCATTTCGCTTGCGGTCGTTGCCTTCGTGCTGTTCCTGGCGACGCGGATCGCACCGTCCCAGATCCTCGCCCGCACCGGCTTTGCGCTGATCGTCGGCGGCGCGCTCGGCAATCTGATCGACCGCGCCGTCTACGGCCACGTCATCGATTACATCCTGTTCCACACGCCGGTCTGGTCCTTCGCCGTCTTCAATCTTGCCGACGCCTTCATCTCCGTGGGCGCGGCACTGGTCGTCTTAGACGAACTGTTCGGCTGGCGGCGCGAGCCCAGGTCTCCAAACGCCAAGCCTTCCAAAGATTGACCCCGTGCGGCCATCGCCGCACAGTCCATGTCGTCAAACAAGATCGCGGAGAAAGAGGAGAAAGAGATGTCCGAAACCTTCAAAGCCATCCTCATTTCGCGCGACGCCGAGAAAAAGCAGTCGGTAACCGTGACCGACCTCACCGAAGCCGACCTGATGGAAGGCGATGTCACCATCGCGGTCGAGGCGACGACGGTGAACTACAAGGATGGCCTGGCGATCACAGGCAAGGCGCCGGTGATCCGCCGCTGGCCGCTGGTGCCGGGCATCGATTTCGCCGGCACCGTCATCTCGTCTTCCCATCCCGACTGGCGCGCCGGAGACAAGGCCATCCTGAACGGCTGGGGCGTCGGTGAAACCCATTTCGGTGCTTATGCCGGCCGCGCCCGTGTCAAAGGCGACTGGCTGGTGCCGCTGCCGCACGGCATCAGCCCGCATGACGCCATGGCCGTCGGCACCGCCGGCTATACCGCCATGCTCTGCGTCATGGCGCTGGAGCGGCACGGCATCCTGCCCGATCGCGGGCCGGTGGTGGTGACGGGGGCGGCCGGCGGCGTCGGCTCGGTCGCGGTCTCGATCCTGTCCAGCCTCGGTTACCATGTCATTGCTTCCACCGGCCGCAATGCCGAAAGCCCCTATCTGATCAACCTTGGCGCCGCCGAAGTGATATCGCGCGACGAGCTGGCCCAGCCGGCCAAGCCGCTGGCCAAGGAGCGCTGGGCCGGTGGCATCGATGCCGTCGGCAGCCACACGCTGGCCAATGTGCTCTCGATGACATCCTATGGCGGCGCGGTCGCCACCTGCGGGCTGGCCGGCGGCATGGACCTGCCGACCAGCGTCGCCCCCTTCATCCTGCGCGGTGTCTCGCTGCTCGGCATCGACTCGGTGATGGCGCCGAAGGCGGTCCGCCTCGAGGCATGGCGGCGCATCGGCACCGACCTCGATCTGCAGAAGCTTGCCAACCTGTCCAGGACCATCGGGTTCGACGGCATCATCGACGCCGCGCGCGACATCGTCGACGGCAAGATCCGCGGCCGCGTCGTCGTGGACATGTGAACCCGCTCGACCGCCGGAAAAGACGGACGGAATTGCCGCACCTGATGGCAAATCCGCCGCAGCTGCGGCAAAAAGCGCCCATCCGCTAAAATTCGAACGATCCGCCGCAATTTTCCATAATCTCTGTCTGGCAAGGATTTCGCATGATCGCGGAATCCGGCAGCCAAGGGGCGGACACTGACGACGACGTCGGTGCGGCGCCGACGTCGACGCGGCGCTTTGTAGCCGCGCCGCCGCTGGTGCCTGAGCCGAAGCCCGCCAGGCGCGAAGGCCTTCCGTTTCTCGCCTTCGTCGCCATCATCGTGCTGGCGGGCCTGGCGCATCTGACCGGGGCGCCGGTCTTCATCAGCATCGCATTGCTGGCCACCGGCCTTGCCGGCCTTGCCATAGATCTGCGCGTCATGCGGAGCGAACACCGCACCGCTGCCCTTCTCGACGAGACCACCGCCCGCAGCCGCGCCGAGATCGAGACACTGGCCGATCGCATGTGGGAAATGCAGGAGAGCGAGGAACGCTTTCGCGGCCTGATCGACGCGCTTGGCGACCTCGTCATTCATCGCGACCGCGACGGCTACATCGTCTATGCCAACAAGGTCTTCGCCGATCTCGTCGAAACCGATCCACGCGACCTTGCCGGCAAGACCCTGGCGGAACTCGGCATCGATGTCGGCGTCGTTCCCGATGCCGCCTTTTCCGACCACGAGTGCCTGAGTTCCACCGATGTCGCCATCCGCACGCCGAGCGGGCCGCGCTGGTTCTCGTGGATCGAACTGTCGGTACGCGAAAAGGACAGCGGCGCCGTTTCGCATCGCGCCATCGCCCGCGACATCACCGCCCGCAAACGCGCCGAGTCGTCACTGATCACCGCACGCGAACGGGCCGAATATGCCAGCCAGGCCAAATCGCGCTTCCTCGCCACCGTCAGCCATGAAATTCGCACGCCGATGAACGGCATCATGGGCATGGCCAGGCTGCTGGCCGACACCAGCCTGTCGCCGGAACAGCAGACCTATGTCGGCGCCGTCTCGACCTCGGCCAGCGCATTGCTTGCCCTGATCGAGGATCTGCTCGACTACTCCAAGATCGAAGCCGGGCGCTTCGACCCGGAGCCGCAGCCGATATCGGTGCGCGAGATCGCCGACAACATCATCGAATTGCTGGCCGCGCGCGCCTTCGCCAAGGATATTGGGCTGGGCTGTCATGTCGAACCCGACGTACCGCAGTTGATCACCGCCGATCCGGGCAAGGTCAGGCAGGTGCTGCTCAACCTTATCGGCAACGCCATCAAGTTCACCGACAGCGGCGGCGTGTTGGTGAGCGTTGCGCGTGCGCGCACGGAAACCACCGACCGCATATGCTTCACCATCGCCGATACCGGTCCGGGCCTGCATGATGAGGACCTGGACCGCATTTTCGAGGAGTTCGAGCAAGCCGACGGCACATCGACACGTACGCATGGCGGGGCCGGCCTGGGCCTTGCCATCTCCAAACGCCTGGTGGCCGCCATGGGTGGCACGATCTCGGTATCCAGCCGGCTCGGCCAGGGATCCGAGTTCGTCTTCGAGATCCCGGCGACGGCGGCCACCGAAGCGCCGCAAGGCCGGCAGAACGCACTCTCGGGCAGGCGCGCGGTGATCCTGTCGAAAAACGCCGTCGAGGCCGACGCCATCGCCCGCACCATCCGCGCCAATGGCGGCACGGTCGACATCGCCACCACCGCCGCGCAGGCCGCGCCCTTCGCCGCCGGCTGCGATGCGCTTCTGGTCGATGCTGCCATGGAAGAAAGCGACGGAAAGCTGCTCAAGCGCTTGCGCCAGAGTGGTTTTTCCGACTGCGAGGCCATCACGCTGATCGCGCCGACCGACCGTGGCATGCTTGGCGAGTTCCGCGCCAGCGGCTACGCAACCTTCCTGGCCAGGCCGGTGCGCGGCGGAACGCTTCTGCGTGTGCTGTTGAGCAGCCATGCCCCCGGCCTCGCCCAGCCGCAACCGGAAAAGCGTGGCGCACCGACGCTTCGCGCCGTCGGCAACCGCCAGCGGGGCCTGTCGGTGCTGATCGCCGAGGACAATGACATCAATGCCATGCTGGCCCGCGCCACGCTGCTGAAAGCCGGACATCGCGTCGAGGTGGTCGGCAACGGCAAGGCCGCCGTTGAGGCTGTCACGGGTGCCGGGCACAAGCATCGCTTCGACGTGGTTCTGATGGATCTGCACATGCCGGTCATGGACGGACTGGACGCGATTGCCGCCATCCGCCGCCATGAGGAAGAAACCGCCGTGCCGCCGGTGCCTATCATGGTGCTGTCGGCCGACAGCCAGGAAAAGACCCGCCATTCGGTGTTGGCCCATGGTGCCAGCGGCTTTGTCACCAAGCCGCTCGACCCTGAGGCGCTGGTCAATGCCGTCGAGGGACAGGTCGTCGCGGCCTGAGCTTTCCACCGCCCATTCCACGCTGCGCGCTCACGTAACGTAGCCGGTTGATCGGATTCGCCAGCCGACGAAGTATTGCCCGCGACGTCGTATCACGGTACTGTCACAATCCTGTTGCACCTACACCGTATCCCCGTGCCAAGAGGGATGGCTCGAAGGAGAATCACTCGTGCATACAGTTATGCCGGAATGTGACACTCGGCCGAACGCCAGCAGCGCCTTGCTCGCCGGACGTAACGTCGATTCCGTCATAAAGGGCGCAGCACTGGGCCGTATCGGCAACCTCGAAGTGCGGCTCGCCCGCAACGAGGCCGAGATCGCGGCCGCGCAGGAAGTGCGCTACCGGGTGTTCTACGACGAACTTGGCGCCAGGAAGGATCTTTTCCAGGCCCATGACCGCCGTGACGCCGACCGCTTCGATCCGCTCTGCGACCATCTGCTGGTTTTGGATACCACGCTTTCCGGCCCCGAACATCGCCGCATCGTCGGCACCTATCGACTGCTGCGGCAAGAAATCGCGGCCGCGGCCGGAGGGTTCTATTCCGAGGGTGAGTTCGAGCTGACCAAGCTCATCGCCCGTCATCCCGGCCAGCGCTTTCTCGAACTGGGCCGCTCCTGCGTTTTGCCGGAATACCGCTCGAAGCGCACCATCGAGGCGTTGTGGCAAGGTATCTGGGCTTACATCAACCATTACGAAATCGGTGTGATGACCGGTTGTGCTTCCTTCCACGGCACGGTGCCGGCGGCGCATGCCGAGGCACTCACCTACCTCGCCCATCACTGCCGGACGAATTCGGCCTGGGATGTCCGCGCGGTGTCCGGGCGTTACTGCTCGATGGACCTGATGCCGATCGAGGCGGTCAACACCAAGGCGGCGATCGCGGCAATGCCGCCCTTGGTCAAGGGCTATCTACGCGTTGGCGCTCGCATCGGCGATGGCTGCGTCATCGACCGCGAATTCTCGACGGTCGACATCTTCGTCGTCATGCCGGTCAAGGAAATCGGCGCCCGCTACGTCAACTATTATGGCGGGGAAGCCCAGCGCTTCGCGGCGTGATAGCGAATAGCGAATAGCGAATAGCGAATAGCGAATAGCGAGAACTACGCCGCAATCCTGCGGGCTGCTATCCCTATTCGCTACTCCCTATTCGCTATTCGCTCCTTCACGGAATATCTTCCGGCCGCCGGCCGGGTCGGCCCTTGTAGGACGGAAACGACCAGCCGAATTTGAGCGCGCCGCCGCGCACAAGGAACGCCGCCGCAAAACCGGCGAGGTCCGAGGTAAAAGGCGGCAGTCCGGCAAGATCGCCAAGTGTATAGAGGCCGGCACCCGCAAGGGCTGCCGTGACGTAGATTTCGGGCCTGAGCAGCACCGATGGCTCGCCGGCCAGGAGATCGCGCAGAATGCCGCCGAACGTGGCGGTGAGCACGCCGGTGATGACCGAGACGACCGGCGAACCGGTAATCGCCAGTCCCTTGGCGGCGCCCATCACCGAAAAGGCGGCGAGCCCGACGGCGTCGAGCCAGAGCAGCCATTTCCAGCGCGATTCGACACGATGCGCGCTGAAGAAGACCAGCACCGCAACCACGGCGCAGATCAGCACATAGCTGGAATTGGCGACCCAGAAAACCGGCAGGTTGAGGATGACGTCGCGAAGCGTGCCGCCGCCTATCCCGGTGACGCTGGCCAGGAACAGGAAACCGATAATGTCGAGCTGCTTGCGCGAAGCCGCAAGCGCTCCGGTCGCGGCGAAGACCGCGACACCGGCATAATCGAGAAGCGCGATGGGGTTCATGAAGTAGGGATTAGGGACTAGGCAGTATGAATAGCACGAAGCCGCGCGATTGATACGACTGCCCTAGTTTCCCTACTGCCTACTGCCTGTTCCCTACCTCACGCATCTTTCTCGGCCTGTTCATTGACAGGCCCCGGCTCGACCGGCGCTTCAGCGGCGGCAAGCTTCGGACCGCCCTTGGCGACGCCGACCATGGCTGGGCGCAGCACTCGATCGCCGATCGAATAGCCCGGCTGCACGACCTGGACCACGGTGTTGGCCGGAACATCCGGATTGGGCACTTCGAACATCGCCTGGTGGAAATTGGGATCGAACTTCTCGCCTTCAGGCGCGAGCTTCTTGACCCCGTGCCGTTCCAGCGCCGACAGCATGGCGCGCTCGGTCAAGTCGACGCCTTCGATCAACGCCTTGAAGCCGGCGTCACCCGACGCCTTGGCCTCGGCTGGAATCGCGTCCAGCGCGCGGCGCAGATTGTCCGACACCGACAGCATGTCGCGAGCGAAATTCGCGACCGCGTAGGTACGCGCGTCGTGCACGTCGCGCGCTGTGCGGCGACGCAGGTTTTCCATCTCGGCCGCCACGCGCAACGCGCGGTCCTTTAATTCTTCATTTTCCTTCAGCAGCCGCACAAGGGCTTCATAGTCGCCGTCGATGCTGCCTTCCGTGCGCTCGGCATTGGCCTCGGTCGCCTCGACTTCATCGGGCGCGCCTTCGTCTTTTGCCTGGTCGCTCATCGCCGTTTCCCGTCAATCTCGAATGATATGGATTTTGAGCCCGATATCGAGGTTTGGCGGCCAAAAATCAAGGGGTAAGCGATTGTGGGAGGCTGTCGGCCAAGGCTGGACAACGACGGCAAGACATTTCGATTTTAATTCAAACTTTACCCTAACCGCCGGCTTTGCTTGCCACAAAGGCGTGATGCGGGAACCATTCCCTTGCTGGAGGAGTTTCGAAGCCAACACAGGATTTTGAGATGATGACCCGTAAAAAGGCCGAAAAGGCAGAACGGCTGGCCGCCGAGGTCAGACGCCAGTTCGGCGCCGAGGCGATCACCCGCTTTATGCGCACCTTGCCCGCCTTCCGCACCGAGGCCGACATTCCTGACCGATTCAGAAAACTGCTCGACCGCCTCGACGTGGCGGAGAAAAGTGACGTCAGCTGGCGCCGACGGTAACGAGACAGCCGATCTTGGCAGCAACCCTCTATCAGCAATAGCCTGAGTGAGCCGAACCATCTAAGGATAGATGTGTTGAGGTTCAAATGGAGGACGTAATGCGCAAGGTTTCGGTCACCTCATTGTTATCGGCGCTTGTCGGCCTCGGCGCCGTCACCCTGGTGGCTTTTCCGGCACAAGCAGACAATCTGCAGCTGCAACTGGGCAAACATGGCCCGCGGCTGAAGCTCATGGAAGATTGCAATCCCGCCTATGACGATTGCGAAGGCCCTCGTCGCGATGATCGACGCGACCGCCGTCAGTCACGAGGCTGCACGGAGGACCGCGCTCTCGACAAGGCGGAGCGAATGGGCATCCGTCGGGCAAGGATAGAGTCCTTCGGCCGCCGGCAGATCACGGTCCGCGGTAGACAGGATGGCGACCGCGTACGCGTGACTTTTGGAACCGAGCGCGGCTGTCCCATCCTTGATCGCGACTAGGGATCGGCCCAAAACTGGAAAACTCGATGCTCGAACGACCAAGAGAGCATCGGGTTCCCGAACGACTGGGCTTGAAAGCCCGCCGCTTCAAGGAAGAGCCATCAAGCGGGTCGAGCTGCCGTTGGTGGGCTCGACAGCCAGCCACGCGACAATTACGCACAGTAATTTTGCGTGATCTTGTCTTGCGGTGGTGGGACACCCCGCCTATGCTTCCTGATGAACATGATTTCCCCTGAGGCGGTCGCCAACAGCAAGCGCGCCTGGCTAAAGATTCTGGCGCGCTACAAGAAGCCTGACAGGCGGCGTAGCGCCGTCGAGCTCGCCATCACTCTCATTCCGTTCACTGTGCTCTGGGGACTGTCCTCGGCGGCCTATGCCTATGGCCATTGGTGGGGACTGATCCTGATCCTTCCCGCGGCCGGGTTTCTGGTGCGCATCTTCATGATCCAGCACGATTGTGGCCATGGCTCCTTCTTCGCCAATCGATACGCGGACGACTGGATCGGCCGCGCTCTCGGCATCCTGACGCTGACACCCTACGACTGCTGGCGGCGCGCTCACGCGACGCACCATGCCAGCGCTGGCAATCTTGACGAACGCGGCATGGGCGACATCAGGACGCTGACCGTTGCCGAATACCGGCAGATGTCATGGCGAGGCCGCCTTGCCTACCGTCTCTATCGCCACCCGCTGGTGATGTTCGGGCTCGGGCCGATCTGGCTGTTCATCTTCGAGCAAAGGCTGCCCGTCGGCATGATGCGCGGCGGGCTGACACCCTGGGTGTCGTCGATGACCACCAATCTTGGCATCGCGATTGCAGCAGCAATCCTCATCTGGTTCGTCGGCCCCGGCGCGTTCCTGGTGGTCCATCTGCCGATCGTCATCCTCGCCGGTTCGGCCGGCATCTGGCTGTTCTACGTCCAGCATCAGTTCGAGGAAACGGAATGGGCAAAGGACGCCGACTGGGAATTCCAGCACGCCGCCCTGCATGGCTCATCCTATTACGACCTGCCGCCGGTGCTGAACTGGCTCACCGGCAATATCGGTGTCCATCACGTCCACCACCTCTCGGCCAAGGTTCCGTGCTACCGGCTGCAGGAAGTGCTGCGGGATTATCCGGAACTGCGCGGCATCGGCCGCGTCACGCTGCTCGAAAGCCTGCGATGCGTCAAGCTGGCGCTATGGGACGAAAACCGCCGGAAGCTGGTGTCGTTCCGCGAGGCGCTGGCGGCGGCCTAAGCAATTCCAGGAAAAATGTGAAACGGTTTTCCCGGGAAAAGCGCGTAACGCTTTCCCTGGGGAATTGCGCCAAAACAAGAAAATAAAGACCGCCGCGTCATGGACGCGGCGGCTTTGCAAACTCTCGGATCATGCCGCCTGGCGCTCGTCGCGCATCAGGATCTCGCCATGGCGGATCTCGGTGCCCAGCACCTTCAGGCATTCGCGGATGAAATTGGACAGGCCCGGCCAGCCCTTGGCCGAAACGAGATTGCCGTCGACATGGGCGCCAGTCGGCGCGACATCGATATAGATACCACCCGCGAGCGTCACCTCCGGCTCGCAATAATGGAGCGCGGCGACTTCCCGGCCCCGCACCACGCCATCGACAGCGATCAGGATCTGCACGCCATGGCAGATGGTGAAGATCGGCTTGCCGGCCTCGTGGAAATGCCGCACCAGCGCCTGCACCCGCTTGTCGATGCGGATGTATTCCGGACCACGCCCGCCCGCCGCATAGACGGCGTCGTATCCGGCTGGATCCACCTCGGAAAACGTCTTGTTGAGAATGTAGTCGTGGCCGAGCTTTTCGGTGTAGGTCTGGTGGCCTTCGAAGTCGTGCAGCGACGTTTTCAATATATCGCCCGCCTTCTTGTCCGGACAGACGACATGGACCGTATGGCCAACCGCATGCATGGCCTGCTCAAAGACGAAAATCTCATACTCCTCGCTGAACTCACCAACGAGCATCAGTATCTTCTTGCCAGCCATTCCGGTTCCTCCCTTGTGGCTCCATTTATTTTGGATCGCGAAATAATGACCCTATCCTAAGGGCACGATGGCGAAAGGGAAAGCGCAAATCGCAAAACTGGTAAGACCAGATTGACCGGTCTGTAATCGGCATCGCCGCAAGGCCGCTCGCAGAAACCAAAAACGGCACCATTGGTTCGACCAGAATTTTGGTCAGCGGGCAGCCTTGATCATGTCAGCCGCCTTTTCCGCGATCATGATGGTCGGCGCATTGGTGTTGCCGCCGATCAGCGCCGGCATCACCGAGGCGTCGACAACCCGCAAGGCCTGCATGCCACGCACACGCAGCTGCGGATCGACCACGGCCATATCGTCGATACCCATCTTGCAGGTACCCACAGGGTGATAGACGGTATCGGCGCGGGCGCGGATATGGGCCATCAGCTCGGCATCGCCCGAAACGCCGGCGGTGTAGATTTCCTTGTTGCGGTATTTGGCCAAGGCCGGCGCCTCCAATATGCCGCGCATCATTCTGACACCCCTAAGCAACAAGTCGGCGTCGCGTTCGTCGGACAGGAAGCGCGGATCGATGCGCGGTGGCGCCAACGGATCCGGCGCCGACAGCCCGACCTCGCCGCGCGAATGCGGCCGTAGCACGCAGACATGACAGGAAAAGCCATAGCCCATATGCAGCTTGCGGCCATGATCATCGACGATGGCGATACAGAAGTGCAGTTGCAGGTCCGGCCGGTCGATCGCCGGGTCGGATTTGAGGAAGGCACCACCCTCGGCATAGGGTGTGGCGATCATGCCGCCGCCATCCTTGCGCCAGCGCCGCAGGTGCCGCAGCAGGCCCGGCAGACCGCGCAGTCCGATGCCCATCATGTCGGCATCCTTCGATGTCCAGCCCATGATGAAATCGAGATGATCCTGCAGGTTCTTGCCGACGCCCGGCAACTCATGGACGATCGGAATTCCGTGCGCTGCAAGTTCGACAGCCGGGCCGATCCCGGACAACAACAAAAGTTGCGGCGAACCAAAGGCACCACCGCAGACGATGACCTCCCGCCTGGCCCTGACAACGGCTTCACCCTTGCCCAAGCGGTAGCGCACGCCGGTGGCCCGCTTGCCGTCAAGGACGATGCCCGTGGCGTGCGCTCCAGTGATGACGGTAAGGTTTGGCCGATCCATAGCCGGATGCAGATATGCGGCGGCCGCCGAGCAGCGTTCGCCGTTGCGGCCTTCGCCCCAGAATTGCGTGACTTGATAAAGCCCGGCCCCTTCCTGTTCGACCCCGTTGAAATCATCGTTGCGACGGATCTGGTTTTCGCCACAGGCCTCGAGAAAGGCCCGGGAGAGCGCACGCGGCTCCTGCTGCTCGGCAACCCGCAGCGGCCCGTCGCCGCCGCGCAGAGCGTCAGCGCCGCGCTGGTTGCCTTCCGCGCGCCGGAAATAGGGCAGCACCTCGTCCCACGACCAGCCGTCGCAGCCGAGATCGGCCCATTCGTCATAGTCGCTGCGGTGGCCCCTGACATAGAGCATGGCGTTGATGGCGCTGGAGCCGCCCAGCGCCTTGCCGCGCGGCTGGTAGCCCTTGCGGCCGCCAAGGCCTTGCTGCGGCACCGTCTCGAAGGCCCAGTTGTTGATTTTCGGCCGGCCGGGCAGCAACGCAATGACGCCTGCCGGGGCACGGACGAGCAGATTTTTGCCCTCGCCGCCGGCTTCGATCAGGCAGACCGTTTTCGATGGATCTTCGGAGAGCCGCGCGGCAAGCGTGCAGCCGGCGGACCCGCCACCGGCAATGACATAGTCGAAGTCCATGGTCCCCTCCGGTTGGAGCGCCGCGCGTCCAAAGGACGCGCAAAGGACGCTCCAAGACTCTTGAAACTATGCATGGTCCTTTCCGAAAGCTTTGCTTTCGGGGCCATGCACCCGGCGGATATTTCCGTACGGATGGTCCCAGAGAAGGCCCGATCAGAGCCGATGTAAAGACGTCGGAAATTACCGCTGCGTCAGCTGTTGCGAATGCGGCGCCAGGAATATTTTGGGCCCTTGGGCTCCGATACGGCGGCCGGCTGGTAGTAGAGCCCCAACCCGCCGGTACGTCCCCCCTCCAGCCGCTTCAACAGCACCGGATTCGAAATCTCGAACTCGTCGAAGCCAAGCCGCAGCATATGCGGCAACTGGTCGACCAGAACCTGACCGGTGGCGCGCACCGCGCCCTCGAAATGATAGCGCCCGCGCAGCAGTTCGCCCTTGGAGAAGGAGCGGCCATCGCTGAAGGCCGGGAAGGCCAGTGCCACCAGCGACAACTGGTCGAGGAGGTCGGCGATCTTCTCGAGTTGATCGCCCGGTTGCAGCACGACGCCGAGCCGTTCCTTGGCCGAACGGCGCACCTCCGGCTCGAGATCGAGAAACGCCTGCAGCGGCAGGATGAAGCGACCGTTGCCGGAAAGCGCATCCGCGTTTTCGGCATGAGCCCACTCATCCTCGCGAAAACCTTGAGGGGTCCAGAGCCGGATCTCCGGCGTCGTCGGTTCAGTCATCAAAAATCCTAAAGTCCCAAAGAATCCCAGGTCCTAGGGCGTGTCGAGATTCAGGTCAGGCCGGGCCGAAAATGGTGGCTTCCGAGAACCGGAGCGTACTTTTGGGTACGTGAGCACCGGAAGAGGAAACCGCCATTCGCAGGCCGGCTGAATATCAACATACCCTATAGTGATGCGTCGGTCAGCGACTTCTCCAGTCCCGACAGGTGAATGCCACACTCGGTCTTGGCATGGCCGGCCCAGCGGCCGCTGCGCGCGTCCTCGCCCGGCTGCACCGGCTGCGTGCATGGGAAACAGCCGATCGACAGATAGCCATAGGCGACCAGCGGATTTTCGCGCAGCGCATGCACGCGCATATAGTCGGCCTGATCCGATGTCGTCCAGTGCGCCAGCGGATTGATACGAATGCGCGGACCGACGGCCTCGAACACCGGAAGCGCTGCCCGCGTCGCGGCCTGGAAGCGCTTGCGGCCGGTGAACCAGGCGCGGAAAGGTGCAACGCCACGCGCCAGCGGCTCGACCTTGCGCACGTCGCAGCAGGCATCGGTGTTGCTCTGATGCAGATTGCCCGTCGGATCGATCCGTTCGAGCGCCGCTTCCTCGGGCTTTATCACCCTTATATTGGTCAGCCCGAAATCGGCGGCAAGCGCGTCGCGATAGCCGAGCGTCTCCTCGAAATGCTTGCCGGTGTCGAGGAAGATGACAGGCAACGCCCGATCGATCTTGGCGATCATGTGCAGCAGCACAGCCGAATCCGCGCCGAACGACGACACCGCCGCGATCTCGTCGTGAAACAGGTCGCGGGCCGAGCGTTCGATGATCTCGAGCGGGTTCAAATGACCGTAAAGCGCATCAAGCCCCGCCGCCTTGGCGGCGATGCCGTCATCGACGTCGGTGATACGGTCAAGCGGCCTTGGCTTCGCCAGCATAGAGCGCCTCCTTGAACGGCGCGGGACCGACTCGGCGGTAGGCGTCGATGAATTTCTCTTGTGGGTCGAGCCGAAGGCCGAGATAGGTCTCGACGATCTGCTCGATGGCGTCGGTGATCTCTTCCGACGAGAAGCCGCGGCCGATGATCTCGCCGACCGAGGTATTCTCATCGGCCGAGCCGCCCAGCGTCACCTGATAGAGTTCGGAGCCCTTCTTCTCGACGCCGAGGATGCCGATGTGGCCGACATGGTGATGGCCGCAGGCATTGATGCAGCCGGAGATCTTCAGCTTCAGTTCGCCGATCTCGCGCTGCCGCTCCAGCGAGGCGAAGCGGCGCGAGATTTCCTGCGCGATCGGGATCGAGCGCGCCGTGGCCAGCGCGCAGTAATCGAGCCCCGGGCAAGCGATGATGTCCGATATCAGGTTGGAATTGGCCGTCGCCAGGCCAATGCCGACCAGCGCATCATAGACCGCCTTGAGGTCGACGCGCGCCACATGCGGCAGGATCAGATTCTGCTCATGGCTGACACGCAGCTCGTCGAAAGCATATTTTTCGGCGATGTCGGCGACCGCTTCCATCTGGCTGTCCGAGGCGTCGCCGGGCACCTCGCCGATGCCCTTGAGCGAGATCGTCACCGCAGCGTAGTCGGGATGGCGGTGCGTCACGACATTCTGGTCGAGCCATTCCGAGAACCCCTTGGAATCCAGACGCGCCAGCTTGACCGCCTGGTCGCCTTCCGGTCGGTCGGCGAGTTCCGGCGGCGCGAAATAAGCTTCGATGGCACGAATATCGGCTTCCGGCAGCTTCAGCTCGGCGTCCTTCAACTCATGCCACTCGGCCTCGACCTGGCGGGTGATTTCCTCGACGCCGGTCTCGTGGACGAGGATCTTGATGCGCGCCTTGTACTTGTTGTCGCGGCGGCCATAGAGGTTGTAAACGCGCAGGATCGCCGTGCAGTAGGACAGAAGGTCGGCTTCCGGCAGGAAGTCGCGGATCTTGCGGGCGACCATCGGCGTGCGGCCCTGGCCGCCGCCGATATAGACGGCGAAGCCGAGTTCGCCGGCGGCGTTCTTCTTCAGGTGCAAGCCGATATCGTGGGTCTGGATAGCAGCGCGGTCGCGCTCGGCTCCCGTCACCGCGATCTTGAATTTGCGCGGCAGGAACGAGAATTCCGGATGCACCGACGACCACTGGCGCAGGATTTCCGCATAGGGGCGCGGATCGGCGACCTCATCGGCGGCGGCACCAGCGAAATGGTCGGCGGTGACGTTGCGGATGCAATTGCCGCTGGTCTGGATGGCATGCATCTCGACGCTTGCCAGATCGGCCAGGATCGCCGGAATGTCCGACAGCGCCGGCCAGTTGAACTGGATGTTCTGGCGTGTGGTGAAATGGCCGTAACCCTTGTCGTATTTGCGGGCGATGTGGCCCAGCATGCGCAGCTGCTTGCCGTTCAGCGTGCCATAGGGCACCGCGATGCGCAGCATATAGGCGTGCAGCTGAAGATAGACGCCGTTCATCAGCCTGAGCGGCCGGAACTGGTCCTCGGTGATCTCGCCGGCAAGGCGGCGCTGGACCTGGTCGCTGAACTCGGCGACGCGGGCCTGGACAAAATCGTGGTCGAACTCATCGTAACGGTACATGCTTCGTCTTTCAGGGCGCGTCCGCCCATGCCTGGTGTCTTGGTTATGCTGCCCAAGTCGCCTGCTTGGCAGCCTGCTTGCCGAGATCGTTGCGGATGGTCGGGCCCGCGGCGCGGATTTTCTCGCGCAACCGCACCGGCTCGACGAGCCCGTTGACGACATCGGCATCGATCAAATTCACGTCGACCACTTCATTGGCGGCATAGGCCTTGGCGCCGATCGCCTCGAGGCGATCCTCAGCCGCCTTGTCATGGGCGAGGTCGGCATGGTCCACCGTCTCGGCCCAGCCGCCATCGGCGTACCAGACGGCAATGCCGTCGGTCAGGCGGTTGGCGGTCAGAATCTTCATGACTGAACTCCTTCGGCGGCCGAACTGGACGCGCCTTCATGTCTGTGTGCCGCGAGCGGCTCGGACCGTTCAAAGTTGGCGCCGGCGACCGCATCGCCGATGATGGTCATGACCGGGCCGGAAAGATCGGCGCGCGCTTCCAGCGACGGCAGGTCGGCAAGCGTGCCGTGGAACCGGCGGCGGTTGGCAAGGCTGGCATTCTCGACCACGGCCACCGCCGTATCCGGCGACAACCCGGCCTCGATCAGCCGACCGGCAACCTCGGCCGCCACCGAGCGGCCCATATAGACGGCGACGGTGGCGCCCGAAATGGCGAGCTTGGCCCAGTCGGGCAGCGAATTGCCCTTGAGGTCGTGGCCGGTGGTGAACACCATCGATGAGGAAACGCCCCGCAAGGTCAGCGGCAGTTCGAAATCGGCGGCGGCGGCGAAAGCCGCGGTGACGCCCGGAACCACCTCATAGGCGATGCCGGCATCACGCAGTGCCGCCATCTCTTCGCCAGCCCGGCCGAACACCAGCGGATCGCCCGACTTCAGCCGCACGACACGCTTGCCTTCACGGCCAAGTTCGACCAGCAGCGCATTGATCTCAGCCTGGCTCTTGGTGTGACAGCCCTTGCGCTTTCCGACCGGCAGACGCTCGGCATCGCGGCGGCCCATGGCAACGACCGCCTCCGGCACCAGCGCGTCATGGACGATGACATCGGCCTCCATCAGCAGACGATGGGCGCGGAGGGTCAGAAGATCCTCGGCGCCCGGACCGGCGCCGACCAGGGCGATGTGGCCCAAACCCGGCGCATTCGACAGCAGGAGATCGACGGTAGCGTCATGCGCCTGCGAAAGCTGGCCGGCTTCAGCCGCGCGGGCAGGAGCACCAGTGAAAAAATCGTTCCAGAAGCGACGGCGGGCATTGCCTTTCGGCAGCAGCTTTTCAGCAGCTCCGCGAAACGACGCCGCGAGCGTTGCCAGCGGCCCGAGCGACGGCGACAGCATGCGGTCGATGCGGCCGCGCAGCATCTGGGCAAGCACCGGGCCGGCGCCTTCGGTGCCGATGGCGATGGCAACCGGCGCGCGGTTGACCAGCGCCGGGGTGAAGAAATCGCAGAGTTCCGGCCGGTCGACGGCATTGACCGGAATTCCCAGCCGGCGCGCATCCGCGGCCACGCGGCGATCGAGTTCCTCGTCGCCATTGGCCGCAAACACCATGACCGCGCCTTCGAGCTGCGGCGCGTCGTAAGCAGCGGCAAAATGGTTCGCACCGGTCTGGGCGATGAAGGCCGACAGGTCGGGCTCGGCATGTTCGGCGACGATGCGCAAGATCGCGCTGGACTGTCCGATCAGCCGCGCCTTGGCCAGCGCCTCTTCACCGCTGCCGACAATGGCCACAACTTGCCCCTCGACCCGCATGAAGACGGGGAAGGCGTTGAGTTTGGGTGCAGTGTACGACATGGGCGCGAGCGGAATCCTGAACAGGCTTGCAGTTCTACGCGCGAGCGCGAGAAACCAGAAGGAACGCACTCGCGCATCGCCCGTCGGGATGCAATCGCTTTTCTGAAAGCATCCCAGCCAAGAGAAAAATATTTCTCATCGACGGACAGAGCGGATTCAAGCTGCTGTCGCAGGCCTTGATTTACAGCTCTTTTAGCGCCCGACGAGAAATGCCGCAAAACAGTTTTTTCTAAATTCTACCAATTTAGTAGATTAAAGCCGCAGACATTGGATAACCCAAATGTACAACGCAGTGATGGTCCTGGTTGGAACATTACTGCCTGGGGACGCGTTCCCCGAAAGGCCTGTCACGTCAGATGGAAATCCGGTCGCGGCACGATGCCCGAGCGGTCCAAAAAGGAGCCTGTCATCATGAGCACAATCAACCTGAAGCACGGCACATGGGTTTTAGTGGCCGATGGCGAAAAGGCGCTTTTCCTGAGGAATGCCGGCGACAACAAATATCCGAACCTCGAGGTCGTGCAGGAAATCGAACAGGATAACCCGCCCACCCGCGAGCAAGGCAGCGACAGCCCGGGCCGATATAATAATGGCCCCTCCGTGCATCGCAGCGCGGTCGAGGATACGGACTGGCACCGCTTCGGCAAGGAGCGTTTCGCCGATGAGATTGCTGACCGGCTCTACAAGCTCGCTCATAGCGGCGAGTTCAAGGAGATCGTGCTTGTCGCACCACCGATGGTGCTTGGGACAATGCGCAAGAAGCTTCACAAGGAGGTCGAGGACAAGGTGACCGCCGAAATTCCCAAGACACTGACCAACCACGCCCTATTCGAGATCGAGGCCCTGCTGCGGGCAGCCTGATCGTTGTGAGCAAATCGCGCCGGACCGAGGCGGAATACCATCGAGGAAATGCAAATCGGGCCGACGGCTTCCTCGGCCGCCGGTCAAGTTTTTGCGGCCGCACCGTCGATTTCATGGCTTTGCGGGTTGCATCGCCGACGCCCCATCCACCATATTGCAAACAGGCGGCGGCTTAGGGTGGCGCCCATCCGACATCGCTGGTTTTGAAAGGCGCTCCATAGACAATGCCGCATGACACGCCCCTTATCGCAACCATCGTCGCCGGTCTGGGGCTGGCTTTCGTCTTCGGCGCGCTCGCCAACCGCTTCCGCATTCCGCCACTGGTCGGCTATCTCGTAGCCGGCGTGCTGGTCGGGCCGAACACGCCCGGCTTCGTCGCCGATGCCGGCCTTGCCAACGAACTGGCCGAAATCGGTGTCATTCTCCTGATGTTCGGCGTCGGGCTGCACTTCTCGCTGAAGGATCTGTTGTCGGTACGCGCCATCGCCGTGCCCGGCGCCATCGTCCAGATCGGCTTTGCCACAGCACTCGGTGCCGGGTTGTCGTGGATGCTCGGCTGGTCGATGGGCGCCGGATTGGTGTTCGGCCTGGCGCTGTCGGTTGCCTCGACCGTGGTGTTGCTGCGAGCCTTGCAGGAACGCCGCCTGATCGAGACAGAGCGCGGCCGCATCGCCGTCGGCTGGCTGATCGTCGAGGACCTGGCCATGGTGCTGGCGCTGGTGCTGCTGCCGGCGCTCGCCGGCGTGCTCGGCGGCCAGGAGCAGGCCGACGCCCATGCGAGTGGCCTGCTGTCGCTGCCGGCCAGCTACGGCATCTGGGGCGTCGTCGGCATCACGCTGGCCAAGGTCGCCGCTTTCGTCGTCGTCATGCTGTTGGTCGGCCGCCGCGTCATTCCCTGGATCCTGCACTATGTCGCTCACACCGGCTCACGCGAGCTGTTCCGGCTGGCGGTGCTCGCAATAGCGCTCGGCGTCGCCTTCGGCGCGGCAAAACTGTTCGGGGTCTCGCTGGCGCTGGGCGCCTTCTTCGCCGGCATGATCATGAGCGAGTCCGAGCTTAGCCACCGCGCGGCGGAAGAATCGCTGCCGCTGCGCGATGCCTTTTCCGTGCTGTTCTTCGTCTCGGTCGGCATGCTGTTCGACCCGTTCAGCCTGATCAGCAATGGCTGGCCGATCCTGGCGACGCTGGCCATCATCGTCATCGGCAAATCGTTGGCGGCGTTCGTCATCGTCGTTGCCTTCGGCCATCCCCTGGCCACCGCGCTGATGATCTCGGCAAGCCTTGCTCAGATCGGCGAATTCTCCTTCATCCTGGCCGAACTCGGCGTCGGGCTGAAACTATTGCCCGAACAGGGCCGCGACTTGATCCTGGCCGGCGCCATCCTGTCGATCGTCCTCAACCCGCTGATGTTCCTCGCCATCGACTGGATGAAGCCCTGGCTGGAGCGGCGCGCCGCCAGGACGGCACCGCCGGCCGAGGCAAAGCCGGTTGGTCCAGCGACGGAACCGGGCCAGGTGGCCTCTGTTGCAGCCACGACGAAGGGGGAAGACGGGCCGCCGCCCAGGACAACCCTCACCAACCATGCCATCCTGATCGGTTATGGCCGCGTCGGCAGCCTCGTCGGTGCGGCGCTGAGAGAGGCCACCCTACCCTTCCTCGTCGTCGAGGATGCCGACAAGACACTGGTCAGGCTGAAGGCCGACGGCATAGAGACCGTCTCCGGCAATGCGGCCAATGCCGAAGTGTTCGCCGCCGCCAATCCTGAGGGTGCCAGGCGGCTGATCCTGGCCATCCCCAATGCCTTCGAGGCCGGCCAGATTGTTTTGCGGGCACGCGCCGCCAATCCCGGCATCAACGTCATCGCCCGCGCCCATTCCGACGCCGAGGTCGAGCACCTCAAGGGCCTCGGCGCAGATACGGTGATCATGGGCGAGCGCGAAATCGCCCGCGGCATTGTCGAAGAGGTGCTTGGCCACAAGCTGGAGGCTGCTGAACCATCCGCGGCCTGAGCCGACCCTGTTCGCAGGCGGGTTGATCACGCGACGAATGCGGAGCCGCTAGGCTGTACGACACTGCCGAGGTATTTTGCCGGGGGCTTCCCAAGCGCCTTCTTGAACATGGTGATGAAGGCCGTGACCGACCCGTAGCCGAGGTCGCCCGAAACCTGCTGCACGCTCGCACCCGAGGCCAGCTCTCGTATTGCGACGATCAGGTGCAATTGCTGGCGCCAGCGTCCGAAGCTCAGCCCTGTCTCCTTCACCACGAGACGGGCGAGACTGCTCTCGCTGAGCGCAACGCGGTTGGCCCATTCTGCCAGTGTGCTGCGATCGGCAGGATCTTGCGCCAGCGCTTCGGCTATCCGCCGCAAGCGCGGCTCGGACGAAATCGGCAGATGCAACTGCTGGACAGGCATACGCGGCAGCTCGGTAAGCAGGGTCCTGGTCAAAAGCTCATCCCTCGCCTGATCGTCCTGCGCACCATCGGACAGCTCGATGATCAGTTCGCGCAGCAGCGGCGAGATCGAAAGCGTGCAGCAGCGTTCCGGCAGATCGGCGGCTCCCGGCTCGATGTAGACGAAAAAAATCCGGGCATTGGCGGTCGCGACATTGCTGTGCTCCATGCCGCTTGGAATCCACACCCCGCAATGAGGCGGCACCATCCACAGGCCGCTGGGGACGCGACATGTGACGCCGCCTCCGAGCGCGAAGACGAGTTGCCCTTTGCGGTGCCGATGGGCGGGCACTTCCGCTCTGGTCTCGGGGACGTCGACGCGCACGGCAATCGCTGGCGCGGAAGGGTCATCCACATCGAAATCGAGCCAAGGGTAGCGGAGAGGCTGCTTCATGGTTGACGGTTTTTAGCGATCAATTGCCTTCATATCTAAATTATTCAAAGGCAAAAATCGATAGGGTCCACTTGCGAATGAGCGGTGCGTCCACCACGCAGCAATGAGGTATGAACCATGCTCGCCCTCGTCATCTCTTCCGTCAGCGCGACCGGACTGAAGATCGCGGAGCTTGCCGAGCCTCAACCGACCCCGAACGAGGCGCTTGTCTCGGTCCATGCGACCTCGTTGAACCGTGGCGAACTGCGCCTGCTTGCCATCCGTTCGAACGGCTGGATCCCGGGTCAGGACATCGTTGGGATTGTCGAACGGGCAGCAGCCGATGGCTCCGGGCCAGCCGTAGGCACCCGGGTTGCGGCTCTGGTCGACCAGGCCGGATGGGCCGAACGGGTCGCCGTGCCAACCGACCGCCTCGCAGTCCTGCCGGATGACGTCAGCTTCGTCTCCGCCGCCACGCTTCCGGTCGCGGGCACGACGGCGCTGAGGACTTTGCGCCATGGCGGCGATCTGGCCGGCCAGCGGGTCCTGATCACCGGCGCAAGCGGTGCGGTCGGCCGTTTCCAGATCCAGATCGCCCGCGAGCAAGGCGCCTCGGTGACCGCGATCGCCGCCGCCCGGCATGCCGACGATCTCCGCGGCCTGGGAGCTATGCAGGTTGTCGAGTCGATCGAGTTGGCTGAGGGACCGTTTTCGCTGATCACCGAATCGGTCGGTGGCCAAAGCCTCGCACACGCGATCGAACGCGTCGCGCCTGGCGGAACCATCGTCATGTTCGGTTCGAGCAGCGGCGAACTGACGCCCGTTGGATTCCGCCAGTTCGTTCCGGATCATGAGGGCGCGAGGCTTCAAACCTTTGCGTACTACACCTCAGGTCCAGGCATTGGCGCGGACATCGCCTCGCTGCTCGCTCTGGTCGCCGTTGGCCGGCTCGAAACGCGCGTGGCCCTTACCATCCCGTGGACAGACATTGCTCACGCCCTGGACGCACTGCGACAGCGCAGCTTCAGCGGCAAGGCCGTTCTCACCATAACCGGATGATCACCCTGTTTTGTCACACGTGCTGGCCGCCATTGATGTGGATTTCCGAGCCCGTCACATAGGATGCCTGCTGCGAGCACAGGAAGAAGATGATGTCGGCGACCTCAGCCGTGGTGCCGAGCCTTCTCAGCGGGATCGTCTCGACGATCTTGTCCGTGCCCGGTGACAGGATCGCGGTATCGATTTCGCCCGGCGCGATGGCGTTGACGCGGATGCCGTGCGGGCCGAAATCATGCGCCATCTCCCGTGTCAGCGAGCCGAGTGCGGCCTTCGATGTCGCATAGGCGGTGCCAGCGAAGGGATGCACGCGGGTTCCGGCGATCGAGGTGACGTTGACGATGGAGCCCTTGGCCGCGGCCAATTCCTTGAACAGGCCGCGCGCCAGCATGATCGGCGCGAAGAAATTGACCTGGAACACGTCGCGCCAGACATGCATCGGCGTGTCGATCGAGTCCATGCGGCTGTTGCCGTCCTTCAGTTTTGGCGAGATGCCGGCATTGTTGACCAGCGCGTGCAGCTGGCCGCCATGCGCTTCCAGCCGATGGCGGATTTCCGACACGGCGATGCCGACATCCTCCTGATCGGCAAGATCGACCTTGATGTGGTCTTCCGGCCCGGCTGGCCACGGGCAATCCTCGGCAAAGGCCTGGCGCGAGCAGGTGATGACGCGCCAGCCTTCGCGCGAAAAGCGCTTGACCGTGGCGTGGCCGATGCCGCGGCTGGCGCCGGTCAGCACGATGGTCTTTCTGGTGTCGAGTTCGGTCATTTTGGGAGGTGTAGCCGAACCGCGTCTCGGAGGCGAGAGGCGAGTTGCCGCTCAGCCGCCGCCAAGGAGATCGAGGATCGAGGTCTGCCGCTTCTTGCGCGGACCGCCGACGTCACCCGGCGGCACCGGGTGCTTGATCGACGCGGTGGCGCCGTCATCCTCGGGCATGGAAAGGCCATCATCGGCATCGACGGTCTGAGCGGGACGCGCCGCGCGGACCGGCGCTGGCGCTTGGGCGACCGGTGCGGCTGGCCGCGCCTGCTGGCCGACGGACGCTGATGGAACCGGCGCCGGTGGTGTGTTGTTTGCCGAGGGTATCTCGTCGGGTACGATGGTGTCGGCCGGCGTCGATTTCCAGGTGCCGGGCAGCGGCCGCACCGGCACGCCCTCGTGGGCTGCGACCATGAATTCGTGCCAGGCCTGCGCCGGCAATGCGCCGCCGGTAACCTTCTTCATCGGGCTGCCATCATCATTGCCGAACCACACGCCGGTGGTGAGGTTGGCGGTGTAGCCGACGAACCAGGCATCGCGCGAATTCTGGCTGGTACCGGTCTTGCCGGCCGACGGCCAGGCGAAAGCCGCTTTCCGGGCGGTGCCGATCTCGACCGTACCCGTCATCATCGAATTCATCATGCCGACGATCTCGGGCTTGACCACGCGCGGCGCGTTGCCGCCACCGCTGTCGTAGAGCACCTTGCCATCGGTGGTCGTCACGCGGCGGATGAAATGGATGTCCGGCTTGTAGCCGCCATTGGCAAAGGGGACATAGGCCGATGTCAGTTCCAGCGGCGTCACTTCCGAGGTGCCGAGCGCGATCGAGGTGTTGGACTGCAGATCGGATTGGATGCCCATGCGGTGGGCCGCCTCGACCACAGCGTTGGGCCCGACCTCCATGGTCAGCTGGGCCGCGACCGAATTCAGCGATTTGGCCAATGCGGTGGCCAGCGTCACCTTGCCGAAATATTTGCCGTGGTAATTGTCGGGCGTCCAGTTGCCGATCTTGATCGGCGCGTCGTTGCGCACGCTGTCGGGTGTGCGGCCGGCTTCAAGGGCTGCCATATAGACGAACGGCTTGAATGCCGAGCCCGGCTGGCGGCGTGCTTCGGATGCGCGATCAAACTGGCTGGTCGAATAGTCGTAGCCGCCGACCATGGCGCGCACCGCGCCGGAATCGTCGATGGACACCAGGACACCCTGGCTGACGTTGAGCTTCTTGCCACTTTCGTCGATCAGCCTGCGGATAGACTGTTCGGCGAGCTTCTGCAGGTTCAGGTCGACGGTGCTGTCGACGACGATGTCGCCGCGTACGTCGCCGATCAGATCAGGCAGTTCTTCCATGATGGTGTCGGCGACGTAGTTCTCCGAGCCGGTCCAGTAGGACGGCGCGCGCGTTGCCGGCGCGCTCATCGCAGAGGTCAGTTCCTTGGCGCTGATCTTGCCCTCGTCGCGCATGGCGGCAAGCACCAGTTGCGAGCGTTCTTCGGCGGCCTTGGGGTCACGTGCCGGCGACAACCGCGACGGCGCTTTCAACAGGCCGGCAAGCAGGGCGGCTTCCGACAGGGTGACGTCGCGCGCGCTCTTGCCGAAATAGCGGCGCGAGGCCGCTTCGACGCCATAGGCGCCGGAACCGAAATAGACCCGGTTGAGGTACATTTCGAGGATCTGGTCCTTGGTGTGCTTGTGCTCCAGCCACAACGCCAGCAGCACCTCCTGCACCTTGCGCTCCAGCGTACGGTCGGGCGTCAGGAACAGGTTCTTGGCCAATTGCTGGGTCAGCGTCGAGCCGCCTTGCGAGAAATGCCCGCCCAGAACATTGGTCACCATGGCGCGCGACAGGCCGATCGGGTCGATGCCGAAATGCGAATAAAAGCGGCGGTCCTCGATGGCGATGACGGCCTCGGGGATATAGGGCGACATTTCGTGCAGGCCGACGGCTTCGCCCCCGCTCATGCCGCGATTGGCGAGCAATTGGCTATCGGCCGAGACGATCTTGATATTGGGTGCGCGGTCGGGGATCGACCAGGTCGTCGCCGCCGGCATCTTGGCGCCGTAATAGACGACGATGCCGGCCACCGCGATGCCGCCCCAGATGGCGAGCACGAAGCACCAGTAGAACAGCCGGCCGAGCACGCCGAACAGGCCGCGCCGGCTTCTGCCGCGCTTGGCCCGCGACGATTTTCCTTTGGCCGGCTTGCGTTTTGCGGAGGCTTTGCGATTGCTCGGCACGACGCGATCCTCCTCGTTCACCGAAAGACCCGCCGAGGATCGTGCCTGCGGCGGTCCCTCGAAACTGGGTTCGATGCGGCTGTCTCTGCGGTTCGCCATGCGCTGTGCTTGATATCCCCGATGCCTATGGCGTTCGGGTTGAAGAGTAGATGCGGCGATTTAAGGGCGGGTTAAGTCGGGAAAAATCGAAGCAATGTGGATTCAATTGCTTGCGAACTGGTTCGAACGACGCATCAGCACCGTTCACTACGACAAAAGGCGACGATGACCGGGGTCCTCAATTCTGCTGGATCGAGATGCCTTTGTCGTCGATCTTGAGTTCGACGCCCTTCGGCTTGGTCTGCTCTCGGTAGACGTAGGCGCCAAGCGCAATGACCACGACGACGAGCGCGCCAATGATGAGATAGAGCGTGTTCTGTTTCATGGCGCGCTCTTTGCGTTATCAAGCCTCAAGCTCGTTTCAGGACTTTGACCAGCACCAGCAGGATGATGGCGCCGATGGTGGCGTGGATGATTGCAGCGAGAATGCCGCCGCCGATGGAGAATCCGATCCGCGGGAGCAGCCAGCCGGCGATGAACGCGCCGACGATGCCGACGATGATGTTGCCGATCAGGCCGAAGCCGAAGCCGGAAACGATGAGACCGGCGAGCCAGCCGGCGATGGCACCGATGATGATGAAGACGAGCAGGCTTTCGACACCCATAGATTTCCTCCAAGCAAGAGGCGACGGCGGAACGGAAAGCTCCGAATCGGCCTCGATATCAATGGCTTCAGGCTATTCGAAAGCTACCAGCCTCGCTAGCGGCCGCTCACCAGAGCAATTCTGGGAAAAGTGTGAAGCGTTTTCCCGGGAAAAGCGCGTAGCGCTTTCCCTAGAGGATTGCGTCAAACAAGGAGTTAGAGCAGCTCGCCGTTTCCGTGAAACGGTGAACTGCTCTAATCGTCGTCATCGCTTGCGGCAGGCCGCCAAGTGGTCGGCTCGACCTTCTTTTGCGTGTGACTGTCGGTGTAGACCCACCAGCCGTCGTCGCGATATTGCGCGATGGATTCATTGATGACGCCGTCGCTGTCCTTCCAGGTGACGGAGACCTTGGAGCCATCGGTCGGCGCGGTCGCTATCGGCTTTCTGTCCGTCATGTTATCCCCCTTGGACCGACGAAGCTGAGCCGACAGAACGCGGCGGCCCGCATCTGGTTCCAAAGCCGGCCATCGGCAGACGATCGCCGCGACGACCGTCAGCTATGGGCGAAGATATCCTCTTCGTCCCAGCCCATCAGATCGAGTTTGGCACGCGTCGGCAGGAAGCGAAAGCAGGCATCGGCTTCCTTTGTCCGCCCGTCTCGCGCCAGCCGCCCGGCCAGCACGTCGCGCAAACGGTGCAGATAGAGCACGTCGGAAGCCGCATATTCGAGCTGTTCGGGCGACAGCGTTTCGGCCGCCCAATCCGATGATTGCTGTGCCTTGGACAGGCCGACGCCGAGAAGCTCAAAGCAGATGTCCTTCAGCCCGTGCCGGTCGGTATAGGTGCGGGTCAGCCGCGAGGCGATCTTGGTGCAAAACACCGGCTCGGGCATCACGCCGAATGCATTGTAGAGCACGGCGAGGTCGAAACGGCCGAAATGGAAGAGCTTGGTTATGCCGCGGTTCCTCAGCAGGCTGACGAGGTTCGGCGCCTTCTTCTGGCCGGGCGCTATCTGGATGACATCGGCCGTGCCGTCGCCAGGCGAGATCTGCACCACGCATAGCCGGTCGCGATGCGGATTGAGCCCCAGCGTCTCGGTGTCGATGGCCACCGCCCCGACATTGTAGTGCAAGAGGTCGGGCAGGTCATTTTTGTGGAAACGGATGTCGGCCATTGTCTTCTCCGGTCGAGCCTCGGCGCCCCCTTGATACGCAAGGGACACCGAAGCGCTTTTATCTCGTGGCCCGTCCTCGCCGCGATCCGCCGAAAAATCAACTGAAAGTTGATTTTCACGCCGCCTCAGCGGGTCAGCGCCTCCAGAATCCGTGCCCAGGAGCGCTGGCCCTTGTGGAAGGAGCTGAGTTCGTATTTCTCGTTGGGCGAGTGGATGCGGTCGTCGTCGAGACCGAATCCGACCAGCAGCGATTCCATGCCGAGATAGGTCTGAAAATCGCCGACCACCGGGATCGAGCCGCCGCTGCCCGTCGTCACCGCCGGCTTCGGCCATTCGTCGGACAGCGCATTCTTGGCCTTGGCCAGGAACGGCGAGTCATAGGAAAGCTGGATGGCCGGCGAGCCGCCATGCGGGTGGAATTCGACCGAACAGTCGGCCGGAATGCGCTCCTTGACGAATTTCTGGAACGCGGCGCGGATTTTCTTCGGATCCTGTTTATGGACGAGGCGAAACGACACCTTCGCCGAGGCTTCCGCCGCAATCACCGTCTTGAAGCCCTTGCCGGTGTAGCCGCCGATAATGCCGTTGAACTCGGCCGTCGGCCGCGCCCAGGTCAGTTCCAGCACCGAGCGGCCCTTTTCCCCCGACGGGATCGACAGGCCGACTGGTCCAAGGAACGTCTCGGCCGTCTCGCCAAGCGTCTCCCATGATTTCAGGATTTGTGACGGCGTTTCCTCGACCCCGTCGTAGAAGCCGGGAATGGTGATGTGGCCGTCCTTGTCGTGGATATCGGCCAAAACCTTGACCAGGATGCGGATCGGATTGGCGGCAGCACCGCCATAGAGGCCGGAATGCAGGTCGCGGTCGGCGGCCTTCACCGTGATCTCCTCACCGACCAGCCCGCGCAATCCGACGCAGATCGACGGCGTGTCGCGGTCCCACATGCCGGTATCGCAAACCAGCGCGAAATCGGCCTTGAGCTCGTCGGCATTGGCTTCGAGGAACGGCTTCAGCGACGGCGAGCCGGATTCCTCCTCGCCCTCGAACAGGATGGTGATGCGGCAAGGCAAATTGCCGTGCACCTGCTTCCAGGCGCGGCAGGCCTCGACGAAGGTCATCAGCTGGCCCTTGTCGTCGGCCGAGCCGCGTCCGGTGATCACCTTGTGATCCGGGCCGACCTCCTTGACCGCGGGGGCGAACGGATCGCTTTCCCACAATTCGATCGGATCGACCGGCTGCACGTCATAATGGCCGTAAAACAGCACATGCGGCGAACCGGCCGGGCCATCGTGATGGGCGACCACCATCGGGTGTCCGGGCGTGTCGCGCACACTGGCATCGAAGCCGATCAGCTTGAGCTCCGCCACGAGCCATTCCGCCGCCTTGCGGCAGTCGGCGGCATAGGCCGGATCGGTGGAGATCGACTTGATCCTGAGCAGGCCGAACAGGCGTTCGAGGCTCTGGTCGAGATTCTTGTCGAGACGGTCGAGGACGGGGGAAACTGCGGACATGTATGAAGCCTTTCGATTCAGAACCGGAACCGTAAAGGCAGGACAGGAAAACGAAAAGCCCGCGATCATTGGACCACGGGCTGCAAATGCCTGTCTGAGGTAAAAAAAGACCGCCGTGGTGGAGGGGGAACCACGGCGGCCTTCTACTCGAAACGTTGCGGCAGCCCGGAGAGGGGGGATAGGCTGCCGCAGTTGTCCGGGATAGGCGGGGGACGGGCCTTGCTCCGGACTCGGCGAAAATTGCCGATGCCATGTATCTGTGTCTTTGAACATGGCGATTCAAGGGCACGAAGATTACAGTTTTGTAACATGGCCGTGAACGGGCCGACTGGCCGTTCTGTCAGGGTGTTGCCGGAACCGATATTTGAGGCCGCCTTTGGCATGGACCAAGCCGCCGCGCCGCGCTATCCCTGCCGACATGAAAAAAGGCGACCATCTCTTCCTTGTCGACGGCTCCGGCTACATCTTCCGTGCCTATCACGCGCTACCGCCGCTGACCCGCAAGTCCGACGGCCTGCCGGTCGGCGCCGTTTCCGGTTTCTGCAACATGCTGTGGAAGCTGGTACTCGACGCCCGCAACACCGATGTAGGCATTGTGCCGACGCATTTCGCCGTCATTTTCGACTATTCGTCGAAAACCTTTCGCAACGACCTCTACCCCGAATATAAGGCCAACCGCTCGGCGCCGCCGGAAGACCTGATCCCGCAATTCGGCCTGATCCGCCAGGCAACCAGGGCGTTCAACCTGCCTTGCATAGAAACCGAAGGCTATGAGGCCGACGATCTGATCGCCACCTATGCCAGGCTCGCCTGCGAGGCCGGCGGCGACACCACCATCATCTCCTCCGACAAGGACCTGATGCAACTGGTCGGCGACACGGTCGGCATGTACGACCCGATGAAGGACCGTCAGATCGGCATTCCCGAGGTCATCGAGAAATGGGGCGTGCCGCCGGAAAAGATGGTCGACCTGCAGGCGCTGACCGGCGATTCGGTCGACAATGTGCCGGGTGTGCCCGGCATCGGGCCGAAGACGGCAGCACAACTGCTCGAACAGTTCGGCGACCTCGACACGCTGCTGGCCCGCGCCGGCGAGATCAAGCAGGACAAGAGGCGGGAATCCATCATCGCCAATGCCGACAAGGCGCGCATTTCGCGTCAGTTGGTGACGTTGATGAACGACGTGCCGGTGGCCGAGGGGCTGGACGACTTCGTGCTGCACCCGCCGGACGGCCCAAAACTGATCGGCTTCCTCAAGACCATGGAATTCACCTCGCTCACTCGCCGCGTGGCGGAAGCGACTGGCACCGAGGCAGGTGATGTCCAGGCCGTCGCGGTGACAGTCGAACGCGCCGATTATGCCCATGGCCCGGATGTCGGGGCCGGAGTGCCAGCTGTTACCCGAGCCGAGTCCGGCGCCGAGCCTGGCCAGGCCGGCGGAGCGGCAACGACAGAAACGTCAAAACAAGGCGACACCCCTTCCCTGCTTGCCGCGCTGAGGCTGGAGAGTGCGGCCACCCGCAAGATCGATACATCTGCCTATCACTGCATCCGCGATGTCGCGACCTTGAAAGCCTGGGTCGCTGAGGCAATCGGGACCGGCCTTGCCGCTTTCGACGTCAGGGCGACGTCGGCCGATCCGATGCAGGCCGAATTGACCGGCATATCCATCGCCACGGCGCCCGGCCGCGCCGCCTACATTCCTTTTACCCACAAAAGCGGCAATGGTGACCTGCTTGGCGGTGGCATGGTTGAAAACCAGATTCCTCTCCGCGAGGCGCTGGCCTTGCTGAAACCGCTGCTTGAAGACAAGTCGGTTCTCAAGATCGCGCAGAACCTGAAATACGATCTTGTCGTCATGAGCCGTTATGGCATCGATGTCGCGCCTTTCGACGACACCATGCTGATCTCCTATGTGCTCGATGCCGGCACCCCCCATGGTCACGGCCTAGACTCGCTTGCCGAGAAATGGCTGGGTCATACCCCTCTCCAGCTCAAGGACGCTACCGGCTCCGGCAAGAACTCCGTCGGGTTCGATCAGGTCGACCTCGACAAGGCGACCGCTCATGCCGCCGAAGACGCCGATATGACGCTACGGCTCTGGCTGGTGCTGAAACCACGGCTTGCCGCCAAGGGGCTGGTGTCGGTCTATGAACGGCTGGAACGGCCGCTGGTGCCGGTGCTGGCACGCATGGAGCAGCGCGGCATCTCGGTCGATCGGCAAATCCTGTCGCGGCTGTCGGGCGAACTGGCGCAGGGCGCCGCCCGGCTGGAAGAGGAAATCTACCAGCTCATCGGTGAGCGCATCAACATCGGTTCGCCCAAGCAGCTCGGCGACATCCTGTTCGGGCGCATGGGCCTGCCCGGCGGTTCCAAGACCAAGACCGGCCAGTGGTCGACCTCGGCGCAGCTTCTCGAAGACCTTGCCGCCGAGGGCCATGAACTGCCGCGCAAGATCGTCGACTGGCGACAGCTGACCAAGCTGAAATCGACCTATACAGACGCGCTGCCCGGCTTCATCCACCCCGACACCAAGCGCGTCCACACCTCCTACGCATTGGCCGCGACGACGACCGGACGCCTGTCATCCTCCGATCCGAACCTGCAGAACATCCCGGTGCGCACCGCCGAAGGCCGCAAGATCAGGACCGCCTTCATCACCGACAAGAGCCATCGGCTGGTCTCGGCCGACTACAGCCAGATCGAGTTGCGCGTCCTCGCCCATGTCGCCGAGATCCCGCAACTGCGGCAGGCTTTCGCTGACGGCGCCGACATCCACGCCATCACTGCGTCGGAAATGTTCAACGTGCCGGTCGAAGGCATGCCTTCGGAGGTCCGCCGCCGCGCCAAGGCGATCAATTTCGGCATCATCTACGGCATTTCGGCCTTCGGCCTCGCCAACCAGCTGTCGATCCCGCGTGAGGAAGCCGGCAACTACATCAAGAAATATTTCGAGCGCTTCCCCGGCATCCGCGACTACATCGAGGAGACCAAGGCCTATGCCCGCGAGCACGGTTTTGTCGAAACGATCTTCGGCCGCCGCATCCATTATCCGGACATCCGGTCCTCAAATCCCTCGATCCGCGCGTTCAACGAGCGCGCCTCGATCAACGCCCGATTGCAAGGCACCGCCGCCGACATCATCCGCCGTGCCATGATCCGCATGGAGGAGGCGCTGGAAAAAGCAGGCCTTTCGGCTCGTATGCTGTTGCAGGTGCATGACGAACTGATCTTCGAGACGGTCGAGGCGGAAGTCGAGGCAACGATCCCGGTTGTCCGTCACGTCATGGAGAATGCGGCGATGCCAGCGGTGTCCATGTCGGTGCCGCTGCACGTCGACGCCCGCGCCGCCAACAACTGGGACGAGGCGCATTAGCCTAGCGGCTGGACGCCGCGATCCTTCGCACCCCCCTCTGTCCTGCCGGACATCTCCCCCGCAAGGGGGGAGATCGGATGTCGTTCCTGGTTTCGCCAACCGCCAACGTTGCAGGAATGAGCGGAGCGCCGAAGCTGCCAATCTCTCCCCTTGCGGGGGAGATGTCCGGCAGGACAGAGGGGGGTGCTGTCCCATAGGCGCTAACTTAGGTGTGGACTGGTGGAATCGAGATGTGATTCCTGGGTCAGATGCGAACGAATGATTCGATCGAAACCGACTGGCAGGCTCTGATATCGAGGCTGTCGCAATCGCTTGACCTTGATGCGACGG
>NZ_JAMYRC010000032.1:0-81966 GCF_040321205.1 Mesorhizobium sp. M0496
TTAACGCGCCCCGCGCCACCTTCATACTCCATCTCGTTGCCCGGGGGCGTGGTGTATTTGTGAAAGTCCAACCCTCAACCATATCTCCCGCCGCCCCCCGGCCGGGGGGGGCCGCCGCCGGCTGCTCGTGAACCGCGCCCGGTCTTCTTCGGCTGGCTTCACCGATCTTGCCCCGTTCGGCTTCGCGCCCCTGGCGCGGGGCAGCCTGTCGGCTGCTACTGGCAAGTACCTGGTCGGGTGCAGGCGGGGACGCCCACTCTTAACAACGGCTTCTTCAAGTATCCCCGACAATCGGCTGCTATGCGTTGGATGGTCATCGCATGAAGTTGATCAGAACGTTCCTCCGATTCGGACACCTCCCCACCCAAGGGTTACAAGGCCCCACCCCCCTAATGATCCGGGTCGACTCGCCCGTGCACCGCCGGCGTGGAAAGGGCGCCCGAGGCGCCCTTCATTTCAGATCGGCTGACAGCAGGGCCGCCTTCGCGTTGCGTATCAGAAGCGGTAGGTGACACCTGCGCCTATCAACCACGGATCGAGCGCAGCCTTGCCCGTCAGCTTCGCGCCGTCGACCGTGACGTCGAAGTCTGGCTTAAGGAAAAGCTTCTTCACGTCGAAGTTGACGCCCCAGTGCTGATCCACCATGTAGTCGAATCCGACCTGCAGCGCGGTGCCGAACGTATTCTTAACCTTGAGAGCATCGGCACTGCCGGCACCCTGGTTATAGAAGATTGTGTAGTTCACGCCGGCGCCTACATAGGGCTTGAACGCGCCGAAATTGGTAAAATGATACTGCAATGTGAGCGTAGGCGGCAGCAGCCAAACCTTGCCGATACTGCCCAGCCCGCCGATCGTTCCTCGGCCCTCGATGTTCGCATAGGTGGTGCCGAGTATGAGCTCGGCGGCGATGTTGTCCGTGAAGAAATAGGAGATATCGAGTTCCGGGATCACGGTGTCCGAATAGGAAAGACCGGAGCCTGACACTGCATTGACGTAGCCCGAATCCTCGGTGATGGCCCCCAACCCACGCAGGCGGAGTTGCCAAGGACTTGGCTCTTGCGTGACCGGGGTTCCTGCCCGCGGGACGCTCGCGGCTTGCGCAAGGTCCGCCGCGACGGCCTGCTGTCCTATCACGATGAGGACAACGGCCGCTGTTACGCCCCGCGCCGCTCGCATTTGGTTTCTCGCCATGATACTCTCTTCCTTGCTCTTCAGAATTGTGGACTGACTACGAAAAGTCTTGCTCGAATTGCTTGAGATTGCCGCGGCGCTCATGCGCAGTTTGCGTGGGACCGCGCACACATTATTTGCGCCGTGCTCGCAATCATCGACCCTGTACTCACTTAGAAGTAAGCGGGATAACCAAAGGCCTGCAGCTTTGCAGCCGTCTTACCCGCATGGCCCGGGTGGACGCACGCCCGCTTCGTGGTGGAGAGCAGGATCGGCGGATAGCGGCAAGGTGGTCCCGGCGCCACAGTGCGCGAGGAATTCCGGCATCTTGCCAGAACTTGTAGAGGCACTGACCGCGGCGCTGATCACGGGAACCTTGTCAGGGACGGTCGAGATCGCTGTCAGGGCGTCGTGGTCGCGATCGAACTGTGTTCCACCGAAGTGCCCCAGGGTCCTAGCCGACTGGCTGGCGGCCCAGGCAAGTGTCCGTTCTCTTTCTACATCTTCGAGCCAAAGATAGGGATCATCGTCTGGGGCATTCAGCGTTGGGCGGAAATCGAATACGGTCATGTCCGGATAACGTGAAGAATGATACCGACTGGAAAACAGCCGCAACGTCCTGTCGGCTCGGAAAGGCCCAGTTTTCGCGGCTGCGACCGCATGTTCGGCGAGCTTAATCATGGCATGATTTCTCCTCAGTCCTTGCCGCAGCGCGTTTGCGGATAGCCTCGCACGTGTCGTGCCAAACGAGAAAATCATTTCACAACAATGACATGGCTCTGATTGCGGTGTGTCTCATGTCCGACTTTGTCGAAGACCCGACAACGAGTGCAGCCGTGACCGCCTCATAGAACCTCCGGTGCGAGCTCGGTGGGCACTGCGGAATAAGCAGTGAAGCTCACCGCGAAACTGGCCGAGCTTCGGATCGCATCGGCGACGGGGCGATCGACGATCACTACGTCGCCGGTGTCGGATGCGGCACAGCCTGACGAGCTCCGCGGCGGCGATCATCGAATAACTGCGTTTACGATGGCTCCATCCTGGCCCACCGGTGTGGGCGCGCAAAAGACTGCTTTGCGGCCTCATCCCTCCGCCTGGATTGAGTCGCAGCGACCGAATGGCGCACGTGCTTTGGAACCGGCAGAGTGGTCATAACGCAATTGTCTTCCGGCTATCTTTCCAGAGATTCGACAATCCAGTTGGTGAACGTCCCACATCGCGCAATCATTGATGCGCTTAGGTCAGGGCATGCGCCCATCCGCAACCATCTCATCAAGAGCATCGATCCGAGACACCAACATAGAGAATTGCTTCCCCATGAGAGAGGCCTCGCGGCGGACGTGAGATTGCGTCACTCTTCATGATCGCGGCCTCCGAGGATGTCGGGATCGAGCCAGTGCAACGGCACGATAGGGCGAAGAATCTGGCAGCTCTTGCAACTGCCGACCTCGATGGGAGAAGCCATATCGCGATCTGTCCGGCAGAGACACCAGGTTATGCACTGTCCGTTCATGAAGGCTTCCTGCTGGTCTCCATAAGAGAAGTATTCTGGTGCAGAAGGTGCCCGACTAGCTATTCGGAAAAGACGACAGGGCCGTGCAAATCGGGCGCCGCCGTGAGGCGTCCCTCAATGTCGGATTTCCGACAGGATCGCAAATCCACCATCCATTGTTAAATAAAGCTTTCCTTCTCTGGCACGGCCCATGCATGGGGCTGTGCGAACGCATCTGCGAGACGTCGTCCATGATCATGCGCACCGAAAATGCCGTCGCCGCAGTGAAAACCGCGCTCTCGCCTGCCATCAAGCCGCCGAAGGCCGGCGCGTCTTGGTCCAGGCGGGCGATTGCGCCGGCTTCGAACACCTTAGTGGGCCTGGAAAGCTCCTCGCGTGACGGCGAGGGGGGCATCCAGACGGGCGGAAAAGGACAAACGTCGTTGCCCCACGTCGCCGGCATGACCCGTCGATTGTCACCGCGCTGGAATGCGCGGGTCTACATGCGAGGACCCGAACGCGCAGGACAAATTCTCGCAAGCCCGGTCGGGACTGAGGCTCGAAGTCCGTGAGCGGAGGCTAATGGCTATTGCCGATATTCGCCGCGAACAAGCCGCCTAGTGGGAAGACGCTATAGGAGAAGCAGGTGGAGTTATCTTGCGTTGGGATCGGTGCTGGCCCGTCCAATTTGAGCCTTGCGTGTCAGATACACGAGCAAGTTGGGAAAGGGGCAGTGTTCCTGGATCGGCAGGTCGACTTCCGCTGGCATCCAGGCATCGCATTCGATTCCTCGGAGCTCCAGGTCAGCCACTTCAAGGACCTGGTCACTCTCGTGAACCCGCGATCAGCCTACACTTTCGTAAACTTCCTGCACGAGAACGGGCGTCTGTATCACTTCCTGAACGCACAGTTCGAAGCCGTGCTCAGAGTGGAGTTCGAACAATACCTGAACTGGGTTTTCCACAGGAACCCGCTTGTGCGTGGCGGCGAGACAGTGCGCGAAATCCGCTTTGACGGCGAGTTTCAGGTGCGGACGGATAAGGCGGTTCTCGGCGCCAGAAACGTTGTGGTCGGCATTGGCAAGCAGGCGCAAATTCCGCCTCAATTTCAGGGCTGGATTGGACGCAACCTGTTCCACTCATCGGTTTTACTGCACATCCACCCTGAGGTGCGGAGAAAGCATGTCTGCGTGGTCGGCGGAGGCCAGTCGGGAGCCGAGGTGATGTTGCACCTTGTCGGCCTGCCGAACGAACGGCGGCCTGACTCGATCACTTGGGTCTCGCAGCGCGAAAACTATCTGCCTCTGGACAACAGCCCGTTCACAAACGAGTTGTTCATGCCCTGCTTTTCGGATCGCTTCGCGGCGATGAGCGAGTCGCAGCGTAAGCTGCTCCTGCGGCGTTTCGTGCTTGCTTCGGACGGCATTTCGGAAAGCACGTTGCGCGCGATCTATCAGGCGCTGTACCGCCATGCATTTTTCGAGCCATACCGATGCGACATCACACTGCGGCCGGGCTGCACCGTCTCGCACTGCATCAACGCCGGATCGGGTCACAGGCTGACCCTGCAGCATGGCATGGACGAGGTCGAAGAAGTCACGGCTGACATTGTCATCCTGGCCACCGGTTACGAGAACGCGGTGCCAGACTTCTTGGAACCCATCGCGCACCGGCTGGAGCAGATCGACAATGAATTAGCTATTCGCGAGGATTTTTCGGTGAGCTGGGACGGACCGCGTGGCAGACGCATCTTCGTACAAAACGCGAGCCTCGGGCAGCGCGGTCTGGCCGATCCGAACCTAAGCCTGCTGGCCTGGCGCGCGCGCCGCATCCTCGATAGCCTTCTTGGGCGCGCGCCATGCGCGAACCCCGAGCATCCTGGCTTCATCAGCCATACCTCGATCGAGAGCCGGCCCGACCCCGCAGCCGAAGAAATGGGCAGCGGGATATGAGTCGTAGACTTTTGATTATCGGCGGTAGCATCCTAGGAATGATGTCCGCCTCCGCTGCGGCGAAGGCCGGAGGCTTCTCCGAAATCATCGTGACCGAAAAAGCCCTTGGACCAAGCGGCGCATCGCCTTATTCTGGGGGTGTGCATTTCCCCTACGGTTGTCAAGACCGTACTAGGTCGCTCACTCGGAAGAGAGCCGTGGCCATGGCGGCCATGGCTGGGTCGGCGGTCAGCGGATGGTGCTGGCCTTTAGCGATGCGTGTCGTGGTTGAACCGGGTGAAGCGACTGATCCGGCTCAGTTTACGGAACCCCTGGACCGGGCTGAGCCTGACATAGGCAGTCTCGCGCCGAGCTTCTGCGGACAATATCCGCCGGAGTGGAACGCACTTAGCATCGCCTCCCTCATCACGTGAGTCCGTCTCCGTGGACCCGCAACTTGATCAGCGCCCGACTGCCCTAATTGGCATGTCCAACCAAACCTTTCGAACAGGAGGCTTTTCGCATGTTGACTGATGCACAAAGAGAAAAGTGGCAGAAGGACGGATACGTCAGGCTCGAAAGGTTCTTCGATCCAGCGGCTCAGGAAGATATCTCTACCTTTGTCGAAGATATGTCACGCTGGGCCGTCAGCGATGATAAATGGCTCATGTGGTTCGAGAAGACGACGGACAATCGAAAGATCACCTCCAAGATGGAGAATTTTCTCGACTTCCATGATCCATTGCGTCGTTTGCTCTTAGAAGATCAGCGCATAAAGTCAGCGGTCGAGGAGTTGCTTGGCGAAGCTTCGCGTAGGCTCAAGGAGTTGCTGATTTTCCACTATCCCGACAGCGGCGGCTATCTCCCGCATCAGGACATTTATCACATTCCACACAAACTCCCGGATCGGATGGTCCATGCGGTGGTTGCGATAGGCATCGACGACTCCGACGAGGAAAACGGCGGGCTTTTTTTCAGCCCCGGCAACCACAAGAAGGGGGTGTTTCCCATGGATGCCGGTGGGGTGATCGACCCTCAAGTTGCCGAAAAGTTCTCCTGGGAACCCGTAGTATGGAAGTCTGGCGACATCTTCATCTTCGACGATTACGCACCGCACTACTCACGACCGAACAAAAGCAATCGTTCTCGGCGGACACTCTACTTGGTGTTCCAGCGTGCTTCAACCGGCGGGCCGACCCGCGCTGAATATAACGTGCTTAAGCGCGCCCTTAACCCGCCCGAGGGCAAAGTGGCCGATCTCGACAATCTCAAGCCCCCAAATGGCATCTTCTATCGCGATTGAGCTCACGCAGCCAGGCGGAGGCATGCACGCGAAGCTGATCGACCGCTCAAAAATGCGCGGACGGTATGGACGTCTGAATTGCGGGCTCGCGGAGCATCGACCGCAGCCCGTTACGACGCTTTGGCACGCGGATTGCGGAGGTGGTCGCAGGCGGTCTTCTGTGCGCCTACAGCCCGACTAGTGCCCCCCTTGGTTGCCCGCTTGCCGGTCCAGAGCTGCACTATCCTGGCCGGGCCGCCAACGGGTCGGGCTGCCGTTTCTCTCCACGAATTGCACGGGAGGCTGTTGCTTTGGCAGCCGAAGGTCCCACTGCTTCAACAGCTTAGGTTGGTTGTCATGCGCAAATACACGTTTTCTCGAACGGAACTGTCGCGGGCGTTTGGTATCGACACGGCCACGCTTGGAACGGGCAGCACTCGCACGGGGTTTTCATTCGGAAAGGTTGGACCCGGCGTCACATCCGAGCCCCATCGGCACGACGAAATCGAGGCGTTCGTGATCCTGTCAGGATCGGGCAATGTCACCACCGACCGGGGGGAAATCTCGGTTGAGGCGGGCGATGTCGTTCTGTTCCACCCTTTTGAAGCGCATGTGCTGCGCAATGACGGAAACAAAGACCTGGATTTCGTCGCTGTCTACTGGCGAGACGGCGAGGCCGCCCTTGATGCCGCTGCAAAGACCACGGCTCCACGCGGCCCAATCTTCGTCTTCTCCACGCCGCCAACGCCAAATGGCGATCTGCATCTGGGGCATCTTTCTGGCCCGTATTTCGGCGCTGATGTCTACACTCGTTTCCTGCGCATGAAAGGAGTCGAGGCCTATCACTTGACCGGAAGCGACGATTACCAGAGCTACGTCGCGACACGCGCCGATGCCGATCAATCGACGCCTGCAAACGTGGCGCGCTACTACGCCGACGAGATTCGCGCCACGCTTGCACTTCTCGATTGTGAGGTCCACAGCTTCCAAGCCACGATGGGCGATGACGGTTATGGCGAGTTTCAAACCGCCTGTTTCCGCAGTCTTCTGAGCAGCACGGCGATAGATCTACGCCAGAGCCCTGCGCTTTTCGATGCCGTGACAAGCCGTTATCTTTACGAGCCGGATGTTAGCGGCCTCTGCCCCGATTGCGGCGGCTCCGCCGGAGGCAACATCTGCGAGGAATGCGGCGCCCCAAACCTTTGCCACGACTTGGGTGCAGCCCGGTCACGGCAGTCTGCCGAGGCGCCGCTGGTCGGCTCCGTCCGCCGCCCGGAACTTGCCTTGGACCGATGCTACGACAATATCGACCGGCATCTAAGGGCGTCTGGGGTCCCGCTACGGATCTTGGATCTCTTCGCACGCGTACGCCGACGCGGGAAATTTTCAGTGCCCATTACCCACCCCTCGGACTGGGGCCTGCCGGCGGAAGGGTTCCCGGGGCAAGTGATCTGGGTCTGGCCGGAGATGGCCTTCGGTTTTCTTTACAACATCCAGGCGCTCGGCCGCTCGCTGGGTCGCGACTGGAAGGCGGAGGTGCCCGGCAGCGATTGGCAGATTGTCCATTTCTTCGGCTTCGACAATTCCTTCTACCACGCGCTACTCTACCCCGCTCTTTACGCCGAGGTCTTCTCCCACTGGACGCCGCGAATCCACTATCACGTCAACGAGTTCTACCTGCTCGACGGCAAGAAGTTCTCAACCAGCTGCCGCCATGCGGTCTGGGGCAAGGACGTTCTGAGCCCAAAGACAGTCGACGTCGTGCGCCTCCATTTGGGCCTGACACGCCCGGAAGGGGAGCGGACGGATTTCACGTTGGACGGGCTGCGCCGCACCGACAACGAGGTATTCCAAGGTATCTGGGTGAACTGGCTTGATGCGTTGAACCAGGAAATCAAGCAGGATTTTGCTGGCCGTGTACCCGATGCAGGCGACTGGAGCCCGGTGGACCGCGCCTTTTTTGCTCGGATAGAGATCTATCGCGCGGCGATGGAGCGCGCCTATTCGGACGAAGGCTTCTCGGTCCGGCGCGCGGCCACTCAGGTCTGCGAATTCGTGCGCGATTGCGTGATGTACCGTGGGGCGCGAGACTATGCGGCGGCGCGACGTTTTTATCCCGCCCGAAATCGGACTTCGCTGGCCCTTCAGACGACGGCCGCTGCGATCCTGGCACCGACGCTCGCTCCGCTGATGCCCCGCTTCGCCAAAACGCTGGCGCGAGGCATCGATGGCGTCTCAACCGAAACATGGCCCCGGTCCGTCCAGCGCCTTGCGCCTTGGACGCGCTTTGATCTCGGACCCGTGTTGGTGTTCTACGCCAAATCCGGCAATCCTCATCTCGATGAGGAGGAAGCACTATGAGCCCAAAGGTGCACCAGTGAGCTACCCTAATCTCGCCAGATCTGCGCGGCAATCAAAGCCGATGATGCCAAATATCTTTACTCGCTGTCACTGGCGACCGAAGCCGCTATCAAAGGGTATCAGATTGGCGGACCTGAACCAACGCATCGTCGATACCCTGCCCCGGCCTTCGAGGGCCGCTCGGCCGATCTCTTCCCAACCCTTGCTGTTCGTGCGGCAAATGCCGTGTGGGCTCGACTGCGCTGACCAACCTCTTCGGCATTGGGATTTCCGTCCTCCGGTCGGTCAAGGCTGTCATGCGGTTCGATCCGCTTGGTCAACCTGGCGCCCTGGATCGTGCGCCGATCACCAATGCGAATGCCTGCCTGATGATATCTTCGGTTCTGTCCGAGCCTGTACCGGCGCGGCCGTCGGCCGAAGAACAACTGAGCTACTGACAATTGGAATATGGCAGCTCAAATTCAGCCCACGAAAACGGATATTGCTCACAACCAGCGTTCACGATAGCTATGGTGCACAAGCTTCCAACCATACCCGCGCAACGACAGCCCGTCGCCTGTAGATAGTCGGCGAGGGCCACTAGTCGCAAGCGTATCCTCCTAGGTTGCGCGCCGTCTTCGCCGACATGCAGGCGCTTGTCTCGTCGAGAGGCGCTCCTCAGGATTGCGTGTTGCTCGGGTACGGAGCCGCCCCTCAGCTCCCGATCGATCCTACAATTCACATATTTGGAGATCGCTCGCTAGGTTACACCGTCTGTGAACCCTTCAAGCCGATGCTTCAGATGCCGCCCATGCAGAGATATTTCATTTCGAGGTAGTCCTCGAGGCCATGGCGGGATCCCTCCCGCCCGATCCCGGACTGTTTTATCCCACCGAACGGCGCCGCTTCCGAAGACATCCGGCCGGTATTTGCCCCGACCATTCCATATTCCAAGGCCTCGGCGACACGCCAGACACGCTTCAGGTTGGAGGCATAAAAATAGGCCGCGAGCCCGTAGATTGTTTCATTGGCATCACGCAGGACCTGATCCGCATCTTGGAAGTGAATAATCGGTGCGAGCGGCCCGAATGTCTCTTCTTGCTCGACGGTCATCTCGCTGGTGACACCGGTCAGGACCGTTGGTTGGAAAAACGTGCCATTCGTGCCGACGCGTTTGCCCCCGCATCGAATTGCGCCGCCTTTAGCTACGGCATCGGCAATATGGGATTCAATCTTGGCCAAAGCCTGCTTGTCGATGAGAGGCCCGATGTCCACTCCGGGAGCGAAACCGTCACCAACTTGAAGTTGGCGAGCCCGTTCCACGAATTTCACTTCGCCTGGATCGCACCGTCAACCGCGGCATCGATATCGGCATCATCGAAGACGAAGGGTGCATTGCCGCCGAGCTCTAGGCTGACTTTTTTGATCTGGTCCGAGCACTGGCGCATGAGTAAGCGCCCGATCTCAGTAGACCGGTGAAGCTGATCTTGCGGACCTTGGGATTTGTGCAAAGTTCGCCGCCGACCGCGTCACCTTCGGACGCATAGATCAGGTTGACAACGCCTTCGGGGAAGCCTGCCTGATGGGCGAGGGCGAACATTGCTCCAGCCACGAGCGGCGCCTGTTCAGCGGGCTTGAGGACAATCGTGCAGCCCGCCGCCAAGGCTGGCGAGATTTTGCGCGCCACCATCGAGGCAGGGAAATTCCATGGGGTTATCGTGCCGACCACCCCGATGGGCTGCTTGATCACCAGCATTCGGCGGTCCGTCGATGGTGCGGAGATCGTCTCGCCATAGACGCGATTTGCCTCCTCGGCGTACCATTGCAGATACGCCGCAGCATGCGATATCTCCGATTTGGCCTCGGCAAGCGGGCTTGCCCATCTCCGCGGTCAGAATTGCTGCGAGATCGTCGGTGTGGTCGATGATCAACTCATGCCATCGCCATAGAACATCGCTGCGCTCACGTGCGGTAAACCCTGCCCATCCAGGCTGCGCGACATAGGCCTTCTCGATTACAGCGCATGTCTCTTCGACTCCCATGTCAGGTAGTTCTGCCAGCACTTCGCCGGTCGACGGGTTGAGGACCTCGAATGTCCGCTCTCTAATCCGCGTGCCAAGTGCCGGCAGGCGATCGATGGGTCCAAACAGGTCAGGGGATCTCAGGTGACCGATCATCGGCGGGCACAGGGCAATCGGTTTCCTCCTCAACGCCAGGCGTATATAGCAGGTTCGGTGTGTAGTCCGGACGTCCAAGCTCCTCATAGGACCTCGGCCAGACAGCTAGCAGACCACGGTTGCCAACTGGAAAGGGAGAATACCTGAATTCGCTAGAAGATGAGTGGCGGTTCTACTAGCCGGGCTCGACCGGCGGTTGCGCGCGGGCAGGTGCGGCCCGCGCACAACCCTGCCAAAGGTCTTCGCGGCCAGCGCCTGGTTCTACGTGCCGGCCACCGCGTCGTTCGGTCGGAAATATTTGTTGTAGATCGTGAATGCGTCGGTGCCGTTCAGCGTTTCCATCTCCTGCATCCAGCCGTTTGACCGGGATGCGGTAGGGCTGATTCGGCCGCAATGTCGTGTTGACCTCCTCGTCCAGCAGACCTGCGGGTTCGTCTCTCTGCGCCAACGGCGCTCCTCCAGGATCACATTTCGCTCGGCCTTGATATCATCCTCGTTGAGGATGAGGTTGAACATGCGATCGGCCTCGAAGCCCATCATCTCGCCCAAAACGAGTCATAGGCGGTGAGGGCGTTATTGTAGCCGCCGCTGACTGAGACCGCTCGGTCGAACTCGCTGTCGGCGCGGTTGGTGGTCGCCTTGAAGATCAGACGCTCGAGGAAATGGGCAAGTCCGGATTTGCCGGGTGCTCGTCGGCGCTGCCGACCTTGTACCAGACCATATGAGTGACGATTGGCGCGCGGTGATCGGGGATGTCGACCCATGCCATTGCCGAGCAGGAAATCCGCGATCTTGCCGCTGTCGGTGGCGGCCAGAGCCGGAGAGCGGTCGTCACCAGGGCCAGGGCGGTGGCAGTGAACGCCTTGCGCAGCCAGGGCGCGATCGATGGCTGCGTTTGGCAAGGCAAAGGGTTCGAGGCAAAAGTGATTTGTTCCTCATTTTAATGAACGCGCTGCGTCTTCGCCTCCGCGTAGGAGGATCGGCGGGCAGCGCCGAGCCAGATGAATCATGGGCCAGGCCTTGCTCGAGCCCCATCTTCGGCTGGACCCCGGAGACCTGCGGCGGTGTTCTTGGGGAGGTGGCCATTGGAGGGATTTTCCTTGGTCCGCGACGTCTCGCGGACGACCAGGCATGCACCGTGCCAGATCAGAAAACTATTGGAGGCTGTCGACAATCGGGCTCTGCCATGTTGCGCATCCGACATTGTGGGCGATCGAACAGGGCTGAAGGCGACGCGAGCACGGCTGAGAATATCTTCTTCCTTCGGAAGGCGATTAGGCGCGCTGCCGGAGAGGGGTACAGGATGCGCTTCGAAGGCCGCTGCACCGACGGTCAGAATTGAAATGTTGTCGCTCCAGCGGACCGATGTTCTCGACAGTCAGACCGGGCGGTGCTGAATGGTTGAGGCGTGAGCAGCGTAGCTAAGTGGGCGCGGAGCCAGCTCGCGCGCGAAGACGGACCTGAATAAAAAAACGGCGAGTGGCGACATTCGCGAGGTGCTGGAAAACGAGGTCGTAGGACTGGGCGGGAAAAACGATGCCGTTGCTCTCTTCTGGCGTGATGGCCTGCCGCGAGGCCGTTGAACGTGATGAGTTGCTGCGGGAAAGGGGAGTGCTTTCGCGGACCTTGGTCAACGTAAGAAACAAACGTCGAGCTCGCCTTGGATGGGGGCATGCCGCACATTTGCCGCTGCAGGACAGCAGCACGGAAGCTGTCCGCGCTAGCCGTCGTCCCTGGGCACCAAACAGCAATTTAGCGGTCGCGATTGATTTGATGTGCGTAAAATACCGCCTGGTGCGTTCGGCTGCAAATGCATGCCTGGCGGAGTTGTCGCTTAGGTCAAGAGCATCGCGTGAGTAACAGCCTGACCTTGCTCAATCTGATGCGCGCTAACCGCCTCGCCGGATTGTGGAACTGCTCGCGGGTGGCTTCTACCACAAACAGCAAGGTCATGAAATCAAGCAGAAAGTCGTCAATCGCTTGGGCGATTGTTTCTGACTTGCCCTTGAACTGGTCCAGCAAAACGCGCGCGCTATCGATCGCTTCCACGCTGGTCGCATCGATCAACCCCTCGACCCTCTTGAAACAATCCAACTCGAAACTCCTTAAGGCGCTCCCGAGGTGTTATGCACGAAGGCAGATCCGTGAACTACCCGGCCTTTGACCTGGCGGCACGAGCAGCGGTCGGCCTTACGTCCCACGCCTCCAAACACGAGCCATCGACGTGGCGCTGAGGAGCGTTGGAAGAAATCGGGCGCTTCCGGCCATGCTCGAGCGGTAGTGTAGGACAGTGCTTGCTGGCGGCTACGCTACAATGGAGTGCGCCAGCTGATCGGGGCTTAACAATTTTTCGCTTTTTGCTGCGCCCAACTCTCGGCTATGACTCGGACAGGCCTAATGGCCTGCCCACGTTGCATTGTAAAAGAAGGAACAAGTATATGCCGACTGGAACGGTAAAGTGGTTCAACAGCACCAAGGGGTTTGGATTTATCCAGCCCGACAATGGCGGTCCGGATGTTTTCGTCCACATTTCCGCTGTCGAACGCGCGGGCCTCTCGACCCTCGCTGACGGCCAGAAGATCAACTATGAGATCGAGCAGGATCGCCGCACCGGCAAGTCCTCCGCTGGCAGCCTCAGCAAAGCTGGTTGAAATTTTCTCCTGCGTCCTTGCAAGAGTAGGCACGTAGGTCCGGAGGTCCTCACGGCCGCTCGATAGGAGCGAGCAAAAACTGAGGGCAGCAGATTGCTGTAGGCGTCGCGAATTCCTCATGAAACAAAGTTGTTTGAAAGGAAGGCGGGGTTGGCCCCGCCTTTTTATATGACGCGCAGATTAAGCCGATGGCTGCAACGCTCCAGAACGAATCTGGATTGCCGAAATCAAGCCGCGACCTTCTTGCGGGTTCGCTTCGTCGGTGCAGGCTCCGGCGCTTCGGGCGCCTTCGGTTTGCGGCCGAGCCCCATCGTCTTGGCCAATGACGAGCGCGCCGCGGCGTAGTTCGGCGCGACCATGGGATAATCCGCGGGCAGGCCCCATTTGGCCCGATATCCATCCGGCGTCAGCCCATAGTGGGTCGACAGATGGCGCTTTAGCGATTTGAATTTCCTCCCGTCCTCAAGGGAGATGATGTAGTCCGGTGTCACCGATTTCCTGATCGGGACTGCAGGCGTAAGGGCAACCGGCTCTTGCGCAGAGACACCTCCGGCCGTCGCTCTCAGAGCCGCATGCACTTGGCCGATGAGGGCAGGGAGATCCCCCACCGGGATCGGATTGTTGGAGACGTAGGCCGACACGACATCGGCGGCAAGCTCAATGAGGGTGTCGACGTTTTTTCCGGCTTCTTCTGTCATGAAACTCTCCAGGCGGTGAAACATAGTCAGCGAAGCGTCGCTTCATAGGGCCGGTTGCCGCTGAAAGCAACAATGTCTCGACAGCGTTATTGCCAATGCTCGTCCAGAAGCGACATCGATGCGCCATATTTCCCGTCGTGACCGCTGAGCCACTCGTTGTTGGCGACCCTGCCGTGGTGCGTGGCGCGTCCCGGCTGTAACTTTGCGCCGAAGTTGCTAGTAGTCGAAGCTAAGCGCGCTATTTGTGTCCCGCTTTACTTCTTTGGACTGTGAAATCGAGGGATCGTGATCGCTTGCTGGTGGGCGTCAGGACGATGGACGTTCATTGGCAATGGCCAAATGTAAGTTCATCGCCCGGCGAGCCGCTCTTCCAAGGGGCTGGGAACCGCCGCTGGTAACCAAGGACATCAATGTATTTCGAGGCGTTTCTTTGCCGGTCCTCGAGAGACGGCAATCGCTGCCGACGACACCTGTTCCACGATTAACAGCGCGGCGACACGGGCAGCTTCTCGAATCTGGAGCGGCTTCTCGCAAGCTGGCGCCGTGCCGAGAGGCCGGGCAAGGACAGTGCGTCGCCTGCTTAAATCATACGCGTCAACCTGCCAGCGACGCTGTCCCATACGGAATCCCGCGACCGGCCGTGTGATCTCGCCGGTAGTCGCCCCGGCCCTCTGCACGAAGCCTCGGGATGTGCTGACGATCAACCAGGCCAAAAAGGTCGACGTCCTGAAGCAGGGGTCACATGAGTTTGCCACTATGCGCAGGCTTGCCATGCGCTTCCGCGGCATTTTGCGGGGCCTGTGAATTCGGCAAGCTCGACACTTCGATCGACGTGGCGTCAACTCCAGGCTCGTCGCCATCACGCGTTTCGGTCTGGTCCTACGCCGTGACGTTGACGCCGTTCGCGATGCCATTGAACTACCGCGGAGCAACGGCCAGGCGAAAGGGCTGATCAACCGCCTGAAGACGATTAAACGTACGATGTAGGCAGAGCGGGCTGCGAACTCCTTAGGGCACGCATGCCGCCACTCAGCCGGCCTGATCACCGCACAAAGCGAGGAAGAACCTGGTCAAGTGCAAAGCGACAATTGCCTCGACAGCGGGTCCCGGAAGGTTTATGCTGCCCAACGTTACCGCAATCCGGAATGGCCATTGAGTACCTTCACGAGTGAGGGAGTGGAACTGCTTTGTCGGCCAAATTGTTGACGGAACGCCCGGCGCCCATTGTTGCTACATGTCTAGATTCTTGGGGCGTTTTGGATGATGCAATCCACCATCTCACTCCAAAGGGCAGTGGAATCTGGAACAATGTCGCTTTTGTTCGCACGACATCCTTCGTGCCCGATTGGCATATCGTCTTTAACTCTGCTTCTCTTTTTGGGCTCCCTGTTGATATCGAGGCGAGCCCAAACAGGACAATTTTTGCAATCGGCGAACCGCCGACGAAAGCTCATCGCGCGTTTCATGAAGGGCAGGGGAAAAATACTATCGTCCTGACGTGTGACGCAGAGCTGGCTGCTCGGCAGAATGCAGCGCGCCGATTCGTTTTGTCTCCACCTATCACTCGGTCTTGGTCTGTAAACAAGACATATGACCAACTTCTGGTCAGCGAAGTCGTGGATAAGCCGCTTCGGCTCTCATGGATTACCAGTGACATCGCCCTGCTTAAAGGACATCGATATCGGCTGGCGTTTCTGGAGCGGCTGAGAAAGGAGGTCGATTTTGACCTGTTCGGCCGAGGTTTTCGGCTGATTGGAGATAAATGGAACGCACTCGCACCCTACCGTTACAGTATAGCGTTCGAGAATACTCGTGCTGATTACTATTTTACAGAGAAGCTTATGGACTGCTTCGTTGCTGAAACAATGCCGATCTATTACGGCAGCCCGGCAATCACGAGGTTCTTCCCTTCGGACTCTATGGTTCTGATTGACCCAGAGGACAAGAACGTAATCCCAAAAATTCAAGAAATCATCGACTCGGACCTCTGGAAGGAACGTCGCGGCGCAATAAGAGAGGCGAAGCGGTTGGTGCTCGAGAAATACAATACGTTTGCTTATCTCGCGGGCTTCATCGAAAGCGTTCAGGATAAACCCTTACCGCCGGAAATTATACACATCGATTCGCCTGAAGTCGATTTTGCAATGGACGAATGAAGTACTCCAACGCTCGCTTCGCGTGCCCGGCGGTTGGTGGTCTGGCGAGATCGGTACGGAACGCTCGGCGGAGAATGTCTGCTGCGCAGACGGCCGGCACGGGCGCACGAGGTCATGCGCCCCCGGCTGCCGCTGATCAGACGAACTGGGGAAGGCCAGGAACGGAATTGAGGACCTCGTCCACGAGTTCGTCGCCGGCATGTTCCTTGGCGCAGGCGATCGTCTCGTTGGCGAGGCCGGCGATCTTTGCCATGCTGAGACCCTCACTCATCAATTGCTGGCCGAGCCCCATAAGGCCGCCACCCTCTGGGTCGTCGCCATGATACTTCGCTACTAATTCCGAAGCTCCCGGAATGGCCTCGATCATGCGCGCAACGGGACCGTCGGCCGCGTGGCTTTGCAGGAAACCCAGCATTAACCCAACGCCCTTCTCTGCGAGAGCCGGGCCGATGCCGGCACCAGTGGCGATGCGCGGTAAGAATTCTTCCATGCAGGGTCTCTCTCTCTTTGATAAGGTTTACACGGGGCCGGTCCGGCGCCCAGCGCCCTTGGCCGAACCACAATTGAACTCCACAAAAATAGGCCGGCGGAAGTGCTATTGCGCGTAAAACCGTCTCTGTCAACGCAAGCTGCGTCGGACGTGCGTGTTTCGCAAACCGAAGATCATTCCAATTCACATCATTACGCATTGGCAACCGCACAGTTTGCGGTGGCTCGCTTATGGGCCAATGCCCCGCGCCCGTCAAATGATGACGACAAGGTGGTCATCGCCTAGGATCTGTGGATCGAGGTGTGAGGCACTTACAGCCGGTGGACCTGCTCAAGCGCCGCGCCGGCACCAGGGCTAGATTGGCGATACTGCGCGTATTGGCCATGTCTTTCCTCGCGTGATGGGATGTTCGTAGAAGCGGAGCTATATGCCGGTGTGACGATCGACAAGGCGGACCGGCTATTCCGATAGGACATCCATACTGTCGCATAGACCGTCGCTGCTTAGGTATTGAAACCGCCATCGCTGGTGACATCGCAGTCGGCGGGTGTCGATAAGGTCGATTCACGCAATCAGCCGGTCAGGAGGAACGAATGAACCCTGAGGTTTCAGAAGCTCACTTTTCGCAAGGCGTGCAGCGCACATCGTGCAAGAGATTGCCATCCTTGCGGATGCTATCGACTTTCTCAACGATGGCGGGAAGATCGCAGTGACCGAATCTACGAAGCCGCCCCCAGGGCGTGCTTTGATGCATACAAACGGTTGCCGAGCAGGGATACTCCTCCTCCCTGAAGTCCAATCGAGAAGAGCGATCACTTCCAAGAGGGTCCCAGCTCAGCCGCGAAAACAGGTGCCAGACCCCGATCCTCTCCCTCAACTGATCTAGCTCAGGGCGTTCATGAGCCGCAGATCGCATAGTGGCTGCGTGCACGACGCAGGAAGACCATTTATGAAAATCCTATTCAGAACGATGGCTGTCACCTTGCTGGCACCCACCGCCTTTGCTGCGGATTCGATCCCCACCGACCTCAGAGATACGGCATTGGCCACCTTCAGGGCTTTGCCATCCACCACGCCGACAGTCGCCAACAACCCGATCACCCCGGAAAAGATCGCTCTCGGCAAGGCACTGTTCTTCGATCCACGCGTCTCGGCGTCAGGCGTCTTGTCGTGCAACTCGTGCCACAACCTGGCAACCGGCGGCGACGACAATCACGAAACCTCGATCGGCCATGGTTGGCAGAAGGGACAGCGCAACGCGCCGACTGTACTGAACGCTGTCTTCAACATCGCTCAGTTCTGGGATGGTCGTGCCGCAGACCTGAAGGCTCAGGCGAAGGGACCGGTCCAAGCCGGCATCGAAATGGCCAATACACCGGACCAAGTCATCGCCACGCTCAAGTCCATGCCGCAATATGTCGAGTGGTTCGATGCAGCTTTTCCGGCTGAAGCCGATCGGGTCACCTTCGACAACTTCGCCAAGGCGATCGAAGCCTTCGAGGCGACACTGGTCACACCGGCCCCGTTCGACAGCTTCCTGAATGGTGATGAGCTTGCCATGACTTCCGAACAGAAACAGGGCCTGGCGCTTTTCATGGACAAAGGCTGCTCGTCCTGCCATGCCGGCATCAACGTTGGTGGGCAAGCCTATTTCCCATTCGGCCTCGTGGAACAGCCCAGCGCCGAGGTCCTGCCGGACAAAGACAAGGGCCGATTTGCGGTCACCAATGCAGCCGATGACTACTATGTTTTCCGCGTGGCGCCGCTGCGCAACGTTGCACTCACCGCGCCATACTTTCATTCGGGCAAGGTTTGGGATCTGAAACAGGCCGTCGCCATCATGGGGACCACCCAGCTTGGCGTAGTACTGGCGGACGAAGAAGTTGACCTGCTTGTTGCCTTCCTCAACTCGCTGACCGGAGAGGCACCCGAGGTCGCCTATCCCATCTTACCCTCCGAAACGGCGACAACGCCCCGGCCTGTAACGCAGATCTCAGGAAAATAAAGGGCCAACTGGCTGCGGACGTCGCAATCGAAAATGATTGCGGCTTTTACTTGGGCCACACGAATTGCCACATCCATCTCCGAATTGGCGGGAGGCTAGCAATACCCGAAACCTGCCACCTCGCCCGTAGTCTGCGCGAATCAGCTGGGGAAGCGGACAGACGCGCAGCACCATATATTGTCGCCGCCTTAGCGAACATGCCAAGCAGTCTACTTTGAGAAACGACGTGTGTACGATTTGTTCGAGGCGCGGGGCCTGTATGTTCCCAAGGACCAATACTATAGCGTAGTGTCACATTTATATTTCTGCGGGATGAGGACACGTGCCGAAGGAAAATTGCACATTTTCGCCGAGTGGCTTATTTCCAAGAGTGTGATCGGGTTGGCATATTCCCGGCCGACGTCCGCCAGCCGGCAACTCCCCACACGGTGAGGAAGAGAAGCCTCACGCCTGCACTTTCTGCCGGAGCGCGCGCGCCGCAGCGACCATGTTCATGAGGGCAGGGCGGACCTCCTCCCATTTGCGTGTTTTGAGGCCACAGTCCGGGTTTATCCACAGTTGGCCGTCGGACAGTCGCTCGCGGGCAAGCATGACTAAGTCCGAAATCTCGCCGGCTTCCGGGACGCGTGGTGAGTGAATATCATAAACGCCGGGACCGATTTCGTTCGGATATTTGGAGCTCGTGAAGGCGTCCAACAGTTCCATCTTCGAGCGCGACGTCTCAATCGAAATGACATCCGCATCCATTCCAGCGATCGCGTGAATGATCTCGTTGAACTCCGAATAGCACATGTGGGTATGAATTTGAGTCGCGTCCTTTACACCCGTTGAAGCGATCCGGAAGCATTCGACAGCCCAGTCGAGATAGACTTTCCAGCCAGATTGGCGCAGTGGCAATCCTTCGCGAAACGCGGCCTCATCGATCTGGACCATCCTTGCGCCGGACCTTTCGAGATCCGTCACTTCGTCGCGGATGGCGAGCGCGATCTGGCGGCAGGCTTCGGAGCGGGGTACGTCGTCGCGAACAAAAGACCAATTGAGAATGGTGACTGGGCCTGTGAGCATTCCCTTCACGGGCTTTTCCGTAAGCGACTGGGCGAATTGCCACCAGCGCACTGTCATCGGATTGCGCCTCGATACGTCGCCGAAAATGATGGGGGGACGCACGTAGCGCGACCCATAGCTTTGTACCCAGGCATGCTGTGTGAGCGCGAAGCCGGACAACTGCTCGCCGAAATGCTGTACCATGTCGTTTCGCTCGAACTCACCGTGCACCAGCACGTCCAGCCCGATCTCTTCCTGCCAGCGAATTGCAGCCTCGATCTCCTTCTTCAGGAACATCTCGTAGTCGACATAGCTCAGCTGGCCTTTCACATGAGCGGCCCGCGCCTTGCGTACCTGCGGCGTCTGCGGGAAGGACCCGATGGTCGTCGTCGGGAACGGCGGCAGCCCGAGTGAGCCGGCTTGGACTCTGGAGCGCTCGCCAAAAGCGCTCTCTCGTCGCTTCGCGCTGTCCTCAATGCTAGCGATCCGCCCCTGAACAAGCGGGTCATGAATCCTCGTGGATGTCACGCGCGTGGCGGCAGCCTCGGCAGACGCTTTCAACGCGCCAGCCACCGCATCTCTGCCTTGGGACAGGGCCTGGGCCAGCAACACCAATTCGTCGGTCTTCTGGGCCGCGAAGGCGAGCCACGACCTGATGTCGGCGTCGAGTTCCGTCTCCATGCGCAGGTCGATCGGCACATGCAGCATCGAGCAAGAAGGCGCGATCTCGACGCGGTCCAAGGGCCAGCCGGCGACGATCGGTTTGATGCGGTCGAGAATGGCGGGCAGGTTCGCACGCCAGACGTTGCGGCCGTCGATCAAGCCAAGCGAGAGCACCAGATCCTTCGGAGCGAGCCGACCCACCGTTTCCAGCTGCTCGGGAGCGCGCACGAGATCAATATGCAGCCCGGCCAGGGGCAGAGAAACCGCGGTTTCGAGATTGTCTCCCAGCGACCCGAAATACGTAGCCAGCATGATCTTCAGCTCGGGCGCGGCTTTCGACAGCTGGCCATAGGCGAATTCGAACGCAGCTCGTTCGTTCGGGTTCAGATCGAGGACAAGCGCTGGCTCATCGATCTGCACCCAGTCGGCTCCCGACAGCTTCAGCCTCTGCAGGAGTTGCTCGTAAACGGGCAGCAGCCGCGGTAGGAGCGCGATAGGATCGAACCCTTCGGCAGGCGATTTCGCCAGCTTGAGGAAGGTGATGGGTCCAAGGATGACTGGGCGTGTGTGAATGCCGAGAGCTTTAGCCTCGAGGAAGTAATCGACCGGCTTCGTTGACGAGAGGGCGAACGTCTGATCATCATCGAGTTCCGGCACAATGTAGTGGTAGTTTGTGTCAAACCACTTGGTCATTTCCATCGCGGTTACACCGAGCCCATGAGCCGCCTCCTGGTGACCAGCGTGTGCACAATCCTCCGTCTGGCCCTGGTTGCCGCGCGCCATTGCGAAGTAGATGTCAAGTGGGACCTCGCCGCTATTCCAGCCGTAACGGGAGGGAATGGCGCCGACCATGGCTGCGGTGTCGAGCACATGGTCGTAAAGCGAGAAGTCGTTTGACGGTATTTTCGACACGCCGCGATCACGCTGCTCTTCCCAGCTAGCGGCACGGAGCGCCTTCGACGTCGTGAGAAGGTCGCCAGCGGACGATGTTCCGGACCAGTAGCTTTCAAGCGCGAATTTCAGTTCTCGCCGACGACCGAAGCGCGGCACGCCGAGCGTTGCTACAGGAATTTCCTGAGAGTCAGTCATGTCATACCCCGATGGTTGGGGCGTCGATGACAAGGAAGGCGCTAGCAGGCCGGCACGAACGCCGGCTTGCAGCGGCCACCGAGACACCCCGCCCGTGGACGTAATTCGCCGTGGCAGGTCTCCTGGCTCGCGGGGTCATAGCCTCTACCCGTCTTCCTGAGGGTATTCGCCTCAGTGACATGAGTGGGGTTGGCTCGCCGCTAACAGTTGCGGGGGCAGCGCCGGCATTGCACCGGCTTCCCTCTTAGCTCCGCTGCGGCAGCGCCGCACGCGAGAACCACGACACGCAGATAATCACAGCAGTCCGCTCTTTTGTCAATGACGCATAACGAAATGTTTATGTCGTTATGTGATTTCGCTTTTACGCTTGTCTAACATTGTGAAATATTCAGTCGCCCATTGGCGGCGCTGCTCCGCTGCCACCATTGTCCAACTAATGGATCCCTGTCGGGCTGCGACATCCCTCGCAGGTCGCCGATGAAGGATTTCGGACAAGACTTCAAGCGCGTGACAACGTCATTAGAATGCAGAAGATCGCATTGGTGGCGATGTTTAACGATGCGGCCGCAAGCCGTGCGTGCGTGGTAGAAGCGGTTTTCTCGGAGTGAGCGCCAACCCGTGGTCCGAGGGGAATTGGCACGCCAGTCGTCATCACGGGTGACTAGGCAATCGTGATGACTCCGCTCGGCGGCAAGAGACCACACTGACGGAGCCTGGCTCAAGGGTCTGATGCAAAGCCCGACTGTGGTCCCGATAAGCCGCTTAAGCCGCATTCAGGCGGTCAGGATAAGTATCTCTCTCTCCAAGCGCTCGGCATTGAGGGATGCGCAAATGCAGGCAAAGCTCGCGTGCTTCATATTCTGCATCATACGATCGGCAGGACCCAGTTTTTATCCAGTGCACGCGTCAGCGCGGTGTGCAATTCTGGCTCGGTCCGATACGAAGGCATTTGGGCCTCGCTGATCCAGCCCAAGCCAACATAGTGGAAGTGATCCGCAGGGACCGTAACCCGGCTGCTGTCCAGTTGCCGAACGAAGTCCGCTGACCAATGGTGGATCGTATACGCTTCAAGTTTGTCCATCATCCTCCGCCAGCGTTGGATGCGTTCTTCGCGCGGCATGCTGGCCGCTCTTGAGATCGCGGTAGCTATCTCGTCGGAGAGCCTCGGATTTACCAGTAGGGCGTCCTCGCCGAAGTCTTCGGCCGCGCCGGCAAACTTCGATAACACCAGAACGCCAGGGTCGCTCGGATCTTGTGCAGCAATGTATTCTTTCGCCACAAGATTCATGCCATCGCGCAACGGCGTCACAACGCAAACACGCGCGGCTCTGTAAAGACCCGCTATCTCAGCTTGGGTGAACGACCTGTTCTCATAGATAATCGGCATCCACTCGTCCGTGCCATGCCGGTTGTTGACTTGATTGACGAGTCTTTCGACGTCGCGCCGATATTCGCTGTACGCTTGGATGTCGCCACGTGAGGGAGTTGCGATTTGCAAGAGCGAGACACGTTGCGGCTCGACTGCCAGCAGATCGAAAGCTTTAATCCGATTGTCGATGCCCTTGGTGTAGTCGAGCCGATCGACGCCGATAACTAGCTTTGCTCCGCCAAGTTTCAACTGCGAAATGTAGGCTTTCTGCGCCTCAAGCGAATCTGCGGCACACTGTTCGAATTGCTTCGGATCGATACCTATAGGAAAATTTTGGCATTGCGTCTGGCCATGGTCCGAGAAAACGACCCCGTTCTTGCTCTCCAGCCCCAAATGAGATTGGACACAGGCGAGGAAATTGCTCACATCACGGTCGGTCTGGAAACCGAGCAGATCATACTCGAGCATACATTTCATTAGCTCGCCAGAATTGGGCACGCGCTCCATCATGTCAGACTCGGGCCATGGCGTATGCAGGAAATGGCCGATCGGCCGGTCAATGCCGAGTCTGTGCAAATCAGCGCCGAGCGGCAGGAAATGGTAGTCATGAACCCAGTAGACTGCGTTATCTCCCAATTCGGACACCGCGCGCGCCATGAAGGCATTGACGTCGCGATAACTTTTATAATCCTCTTCCGAGCCTGAGATCCGGTCCGGCAGCGAGTGGAGCGCCGGCCACAATATTGAATTTGCAAAACCTTGATAGTACCGAGAATAGTCCGCTGCCGGCCCATCGAGCCACCCGATTTGACCTTTGCCACGCTGCACGAGGGGCACCTGTTGCGTATCCCCGTCGCCCAGATGCTCGGAAAAACCTACCCAGACCGCGCCGGAACGCTCCACGACGCACTCCAGGGCCGCCGAAAGCCCGCCTGTCTTGGGCTGATCAGAATTGACAGTCGCACCGCGGTTGGAAATTGCGATAAGACTCCTATGTGGCTGCTGGGCCGCCGTGTTGAAGCGCTGGTCTGCGGCTGAGACAACAGGACGGGACGGGCCAACTTCGGCTTGTTGTTCTCGCTCCTGTGGCAAGTCTCTCAGGGGTTGTTCAAAAGCGATTAGTTCGTGAACAGCCCCAGTTTGCCATGTGAGGTTCCGGCGCGGCGAGTTGGCGTTGTTCAATGCGTCCATTTCATGCCTCCGTTGAATATTCCCCATGATGGAGCAACTGGCATTCCCAGATTGGCACACCCCCTGCTGACGAGAATCTGACGAGCGTCAGAGCAAATGGCGACCGATTGTCGCGTTTCGGCTTCGGCGCCCTCAAGAACCGGCTTATCGCGAAAATAGCTGGCGACCCGATCGAGCGGACCGTGCTTGCGGTAATTGTTGGATTGTTCGGATAAGAGATACACCCAGTAGATGCCAGCACCTGTTGAAATGAACTGAAACTATGTCGCTGCCGGGCCCTCTCCGATCTCCGTGTCAAAACTCTTCGGCAGACGGGCGGGATAGTCCCTTTCCGCCCGTCAGGGCCCGTTTTTGAATCCCTTCCTCGTTGCCCTCGACGATCCCAAAATCGTGGAAGCCAGACCGCGATGTGAATACCAGCCAGGCGAGCACTTCCTGACATCCGCGAATGCCGGGCTCCACATCCGGCGCCTCGTCGAGATTGACGAAGATGAAGCCCTGCTGCCAATTCCGCTGGTCCCATACCAATGGCGAACCAGTCTGCCCGCATTCGGCATCGTGGGACGTGATCGCAAGTCAAGTGCTCCGACGGACGCCGCGAGTTCTCCGTTACCTCAGGAACCTTACTGGCCTTCCCCAAGCTGAGCTTCTGGAAAATGCCGGTGGCGATCTCGATGACGGTGAATGCCGTCAAGGCAAGCCCGCCTTGCACCGCTCTTCCAGCGAGCTTCACGGCAGCAGAATCGGTCAGTTCTCCGAAGCGAATGGCTGTCGCTATCAGCGAGCTTTGACACAGTTCCGCCACTGCGATGATCGCGTCAGTAGGGCGGCTGGTTAGTTGCCCGCGCATCTACAGCAACCCAGCCCGTTCCGCCTCGCGGCGCAAATTCTGCCTTGGCCTTGGGCCGATCTGCTGGATCACCAGGCCGGCCGCCAGCGAGCCAAGGTCGCCGCAGGTCTTGAGGTCGCGGCCCTGCGTGTAGCCATGCAGGAAACCGGCGACGTAGAGATCGCCGGCGCCCGTCGTGTCGACCAGCTCCTTGATGGCGGTCGCATGGATGACCACGGTCTCGTCGCCGCGCACGATAACCGAGCCTTTTTCCGAGCGTGTGACGGCGGCGATCTTGCAGTCCTTGCGGATCTGCGCCACCGCTTCGTCGAAGGACGAGGTCTGGTAGAGCGACTTGATCTCGTCGCTGTTGGCAAAGACGATGTCGACCGTGCCCGAGCGCATCAGATCGAGGAACTCGTCGCGGTAGCGGTCAACGCAAAACGAATCCGACAGTGTCATCGAGACTTCGCGCCCGGCCTCGTGCGCGAGCTTCGCCGTCTGCCGGATCGCCTCCTTGGCGCGCGGCGGGTCCCACAGATAGCCCTCGAAATAGGTGACCTTGGCGCCAGACGCCTTGTCTGCTTCGACATCCTCAGGGCCAAGCTCGACGCAGGCGCCGAGATAGGTGTTCATCGAGCGCTCGCCGTCCGGGGTGACGAAGATCATCGAGCGCGCCGTCGGCGGCTCGCCCTCGAGCGGCCTGGTGTCGAAGGCAACGCCCTGCGCATGGATGTCGTGCGCATAGATTTCGCCCAGCGCATCGTTGGACACCTTGCCGAAGAAGGCGGCGCGGCCGCCGAAGCTGGCGACGCCGGCCGCCGTGTTGCCGGCGCTGCCACCGGAGGCCTCGATCGCCGGCCCCATGTGGCTGTAGAGCAGCTCGGCGCGCTTGGTATCGATGAGGTTCATGGCACCCTTGATGATGCCGTTGGTCACCAGAAAAGCGTCGTCGCACTGGGCGATGATGTCGACAATGGCATTGCCGATGCAAAGCACGTCATAATCCGGCATCAATGTCTCCGCTTGGGCTTTCCGCTTGCCAATTCGCTCGCCGGCGGCTTCACGGGGCGGCTAGTCCTGCCTCGCGACGCAATTCGTCCGCCCTGTCTGTCTTCTCCCAGGTGAAATCAGGCTCTTCACGGCCGAAATGGCCATAGGTGGCTGTATTGCGGTATATAGGGCGCAAGAGATCAAGCATCTTGATAATGCCTTTCGGTCTGAGATCGAACAACTCAAGAATGAGGCGCTCGATCCTGCTTTCCTCAACCCTGGCTGTCCCGAACGTGTTGACCATGACGGAAACCGGACTGGCCACGCCGATTGCGTAAGCAAGCTGCACCTCGCACACGTCCGCAAGTCCGCTGGCGACGATGTTCTTTGCGACATAGCGGGCCGCATAGGCAGCCGAGCGGTCAACCTTGGACGGGTCCTTGCCCGAGAAGGCGCCGCCGCCATGACGACCCATCCCGCCATAGGAATCGACGATGATCTTGCGTCCAGTGAGACCGCAGTCGCCGCGCGGCCCGCCGACTACGAACCGCCCCGTCGGGTTGACCAGAATTCTGATGCCTTCCGTCTCCAGGTGGGTCGGCAGGACAGGCTTTATGATTTCCTCAATGACGCCCTCGCGGACAGTCTCTTGCGAGACCTGCTCGTCATGTTGCGTCGACACGACGATGGTATCCAGGGCGACCGGGCGCAACCCCTCATAGCGCACTGAGACTTGGGATTTCATGTCAGGACGCAACCAGCCAAGCTGTGCCTTCCGGACATACGCCTGCCGTTTCGTCAAGCGATGAGCGAGCTGGATCGGCAAAGGCATCAGGGTATCGGTTTCGCGGCATGCGTAGCCGAACATGAGGCCCTGATCTCCCGCTCCCTGCTGGAGGTCTTGCCCTCTTCCCTCGTCAACGCCTTGGCTGATGTCGGGCGACTGCTCGGTGAGGGCATGGACGACGGAGCAACGCCGGCCGTCGAAGCCGACGGCCTCGTCGTCGTACCCAATGTCGAGAATCGTATCGCGCGCAACTTGGCTGTAATCCACCTGGGCATCGCTGGTAATCTCGCCAGCCAGAACGACTATCCCTGATTTTACCAACGCTTCACAGGCGACGCGCGCCTTGGGATCTGTGCGGAGGATGGCGTCGAGGATGGCATCCGAGATGTTGTCGGCCAACTTATCCGGGTGCCCCGCGCCAACCGATTCGGAAGAGAACACGAACTGCCTAGCCATGAATACCTCGCTTCGGGTGTTGGATGTGGTATGGGCATTTTGCTTGGCCCACCTTACTTGTCGGAGATGCCCGGGACCTCGAACGCAGCGCACAAGTCGGCAACGTCTCTTCGCACGCAGGCATGGAGATCTTCATCGTCTGGCCGCTGGAAGACGGAGTCAATGAAGCCAGCAATTTGCTCCATTTCCACATCGCGCATGCCCATTGACGTCACTGCTGGTGCCCCCAGGCGAATTCCGCTTGTGACCGCCGGATCCCGCGGGTCGCCAGGCACCATATTAAAGTTTGTGATAATTCCTGCCTTTGCTAGTCGCTCGGCATAGGCCTTGCCCGATAGTGGCCGATTGCGAAGATCAAGGATCAGCATGTGATTGTCCGTCCCCCCGGTCACCAGGTCATGACCTCGCTCAAGCAGTGCATGTGCCAGAGCCTTGGCGTTCTTGACCGTCTGTTGGCCGTAGCTTCGGAAGGACGGGTTCGCGGCTTCGTGCAAGGCAACCGCTAGCGCAGCGATGGCATTCATGTGAGGCCCGCCTTGCAGGTGAGGGAAGACCGCCCGGTCTATTCGTCTGGCGAGATTGTATTTGCTCTTTGTATGATACAGGGCCTGATAGCGATCTTCGTTCCTTGACAAAATGAAGCCACCGCGGGGACCGCGGATCGACTTGTGGGACGTGCTGCTGACCACGTCGCAATGGCCCACGGGATTCGGGTGCGCTCCCGCGGCAATCAGGCCGCTGATGTGCGCAATGTCGGCTACGAGATAGGAGTTCGCTTCCAGGGCAATTTCTGCCATTGCCGCGTAGTCAAAGACACGCGGGTAAGCAGTTCCGCCGACCCAAATGAGCCGCGGCCGTTCCCGCTTGGCTGTCTCGCGTAAGCGGTCATAGTCAATCTGCTGTGTCTTTTCATCTAGTCCATAGGGCACGCGTTGATAGTCAGTTCCGGAAAAGTTGATGGCCCAACCATGAGTCAGATGGCCCCCTTCCGGAAGGGGCAAGCCCATGACTTTGTCACCGGGACTCAAAAGCGCACGATAGACAGCCTGGTTGGCCGGCGAGCCGGAATAAGGCTGGACGTTGGCATGCTCGCTGCCAAATAGTGTTTTCAGGCGCTCAATGGCCAGATTCTCAAGCTCATCAACGATCTCGTTTCCAGCGTAGTAGCGCGCACCGGGGTACCCCTCGGCGTACTTGTTCGTGAAAATCGAGCCGTTCGCTTCCAGCACGGCCGAGGACGCAAAGTTCTCTGAGGCGATGAGCTTGAGGGTCGTCCGCTCCTGCCGCTCCTGTCTCAGAAGCAGCTCGTGAACGCGGCAATCAACCGCGGCCAAGGAAGACCGCCCGTGGGTGTCGGGCTGTGCGATCGCGCCGTCTGCGGAGTTGTCCATGGTAGCTTCGCGCTCCAATTGAATTGACCTATTTCACGATCAAGCACGCGGTCCCCTTCGGCCGCGTGTCTCGCACCGCTTCGAGCCGCTGCAGGTCCTGTTTATGATAGCCGTCGCGATGGGGCAGGAGATCGACCAATAATTGAACCAGCCCGCCGTCGTTGGATCCTGCGTTGAGATGGTACGAGCGCCACGGAGGCTGTTCGTTGCAGCAGAGAAAGTCGGCTCTGGCGAGCAGCCGGACGTGTCGCGCAACCCGCTCTCGACACACGCCCAGAATCTCCGCTAGCTCGCAGACAGTTAGGTCCGCATGCGCACAAAGGCCCAGGATTCGAAGGCGGTCAGGATGCGCTGCCATGCGTAGGCGACTAACCAGTGTCATCATGGCTCAGGACCAAGTCCTGCCGAATTTCTCATTTCGCGTTCTCCACAGAAGTTGCAGATTTCGAAGGATGTCCAACGAGCGGGCAAATCTCGGTGGCCGTGACGACCGTCGATATCCTGTGTCGAACAACCAAATGTGCGCTCTTCTTGCCTTTAGCCGAAATTGCAGGCAGGTCGGCGAGTCGAAGACAAGCGGGGCCACGGTTTGGAACCACTGACCTCAGACGTTGCAATAAGCCTACCATTCACAGCGAGCCGGAGTTGCTAAGAGTCTATGAATTTCCTTGAAGGATCTGTTGCAACGTTTGCCCAGCCGGGCCTGCTCCCGGTTTGCAGCGGTCATGGTCAGGCGATCCATCGCCTCTGCGAGCACGATCAGGAATTTGCCCTGCATCGCATCGCTGATCAGCTCCTGAAGGCCGGGACGCAACAGCGACGCGCCGCAGATCGCGCGGTGGGTATTGCTGTGGACGACTGTCCAGCCTTGCTTTTTCAGCACGCAAGCAGCAGAGCCGCAACTGATCCTCGATCGAGGCGTCTCGGTGATTGTCAGTTGAGTAGCGAGCGCCAAGCGCGACCTTCATGAGGCGGCCCCTTACTCCGGGACGCGGTCTCGCGTTTGGCTATCCGTTTCGGCTTGAACGAAATCCCGTGCGGCCTGTGGCGCCAGCAGCCGGACCAGATTGACGAAGCGTCGATCGGGCTTCGGCGACGCAGGCACAGCCCTTCGCGGCCGCGCCTGCGACCACACGAAGCTATTCGGCTGTTGCACGTTTCGGTCGCGCTATGATCGCGTTCCTGTCCTGACGCGAAATACTCCGTTTCGCGACAATGATGCCAATCACAGTGCTTCGACAAGATGGAAATTGTTTTTGATCAATAACGCGCCTCGCGCAGGAGCCAGTGCTGGCCGATGACGGGGCACCTTGTGCTCCGAAGAAGCCAAGGCTATATATCCGGATAGAGAACCGGAGGCACGCGATGGGCAACACTGCACAGAAGAGAGCCATCGAGAATTATCGCTCTCGCCTGGCTGAGCGCGGCATCGCGCGGTTCGAGATCCAGGCGTTCGACGCAGACCGCGATCTACTGCGAACTCTTGCCCGAAAATTAACGGAGAGCGGGCCGGATGCCCGACAGCTTCGTCGGACCATACAGCAAGCCGTGGCGGGTGAGCCACCGAAAGCGGGCAGCATTCTCGCCGCGTTGCGTCGCTCGCCTCTGGCTGGCTCCAATCTCGACCTCAGCCGGCCGCGCGAAGAGGGGCGCAAGATCGACCTGTGACGCGCTACCTTCTTCATACCAATATCATCAGCAACGTCATAAAGCCGGAGCCTTCGGGCTCGTTGCTGGCCTGGATGGGCGCGCAGAAGGACGAAGACCTCTTCATTGCTTCGCTTACTGTCGCCGAAATTCGCCGAGTCATCCTAGAGAAGCCGAAGGGGAAAACGCGCAGCAGCCTTGAAACTTGGTTCGAGGGCTCCGAAGGCCCGCAAGCGCTGTTCGCTGGCCGCGTGCTATCGTTCGACGAGAAAGCCGGCCTCGTGTGGGCGCGGCTGATGGCCAACGGCAAAGCCAGAGGCCGTTCGCGGAGCGCCCTAGACACAATCATTGCCGCTGTAGCCGAAGCCAACCAGTGTGTCGTAGTGACCGACAATGGAAAGGACTTCGAGGACGTTCAGATAATCAACCCGCTCCGTAGCTCTGGAAGCCAAGCGGGTGATGATAGCTCCAACGGTCCGGCCGATTCAATTTGAGGACTTCAGCGGCACGGAGTCCGAACGTCTCGTGTTCGCCTACCTTTAGCGATGGCTGGATTGATCTTGCTTAGTTCGGCCAGGGACGTCTCTTCCAGTTCCGCTTTAATGCCATCCCGGTTCATCTAGTCAGCTCGATCAACCAACAGCTCGCACGCACGAGCGCCGCGGACAAGGCGCGATCGCAGGGACTGCGCGATACGCGTGTCGAGCTCGTCCATCTTACACTCGCTCTCGTCTTCGAAGGCCTCTCGCCAAACGCCACTGTAGTCGATCCCGCGTGCGGCTCGGGGGCCTTCTCATCGAGGCTTTCTCGCGACTGGTCTGGCGCGCTACCAATGGCAAGTTCGCCCGCCGGGAACTCGTCGGTCTGTTCTCCCAGCTCTGGGCGTCCACATCAACTGCGGAGCTCTTGGCATCGCCGTGTTCTGCCTCTAGCTGGCAGCTCTCGAGCTCGACGAGCAGCCGATCAGCGACACCCGCGACCTCAAGTTCGACCCGGTTGACTCGATAACACCCTATTGGCAGATTCAGTCGGGGAGGATCTGCCCACTCCGATCACAAGCCGATCTTTCGACCCCGTGGTCGGGAATTCTGCATGGACCTTCGTGAAGAAGGAATGCAGCGCCGAAAGCCGAAGCGCTTCCGATACATCGATGCGAGCCCCGATTAGGCATTCCTGCCACTCTATCTAGCCGACCCCCGTGGCCGCGTTGCCGATCGGTGCGCACTGGTCGCCTACATCGCCCCGGCACGTGAAGATCGTCTCTGCTGACGCTCGTTGAGCAATTCAGGCCGCCTCCGGCTGGCGTTTGATCAGCGTCAGCGTCAACCAGCGCGCGGTCAGCGCCGGCTTTTTCGAGCCCTCGATCTCAATCGTCACGCCCAGCGCCGTCTGCACCCAGCCCGACGGCCTGACCTTGACGTCGGCCAGTACGAAACGGGTGCGGATGCGCGATCCGGTTTTCACCGGCGCCAGGAAGCGCAGCGATTCGAAGCCATAGTTGACACCCATCTTGCAGTTTTCGAGCGGCCGCATGGTCTGGAAAGTCATCGCCGACAAAAGCGAAAGCGACAGGAAGCCATGTGCGATGGTGCCGCCGAACGGCGTCTCGCGCTTGGCGCGCTCCGGATCGCAGTGGATGAACTGGTGGTCATCGGTGGCCTCGGCGAACTGGTCGATCATCCGCTGCGAGACCACCCGCCACGGCGACACGCCGACTTCCTTGCCGACGCTGGCCAGAAGTTCGTCGAGACTGATCGGTTCCACGCTAATGTCCTCCATTTCAACCGTCCGAAGCGCGACGGCTTCATTCCGTGAACAGTGTCAGCCAATGCTGCACCGACTGCCGGCCATCCATCGGCAGGATGGCCCCGGTGAGATGACTGCCGTCACAGCTGCACGAATAGGGCGTTCCGCCGGCAATCTCATTCGGCGCACCGATGCGGCCGATCCGAACATGGCTGCAGACGAGCCGGCTTGTAATCGGTCGCGGTGCGCGTCCTGCAAGCCGCCGAAAGCAGCTCGTCTTGCTACGGATGATCATTCCGCCGGCGCCGCTATGCGGTATTGTCGCAGATTGATAAAATCAATTGTCTGGATAGGAACCATCCGTGTCTCGAATGGTGGAGGAGTAGTCCAGCAGACGGGGTGGCTTGTGGTCCTTCTTGAAGCGCGCCGACCTCATTGGCCGCTAGCTCTGAGCCGGCAAGAAGCGCCAGTTCAATGACATTGGGTGTCGACACGGCAAAGCGGCATCAGATGCTACTTCATGATGCGGGATGGCGCTTGCTTCAAGAAGCGCTCGGCCTGACGTGGAAGCCAGCGATGCGCCCGATATTCGCGCAGCACAGCGGCAACCGCAGCGACGATGATCTCAGCCGTTGCGAGCATGCCAACCTTGGTGCCGGCCACTCTGTTAGCTTGAAGCGCAGCGCGCATTTGATCCGTCACCAGACCGGGTTGCGTAACTTGGATTTCCAAGGCGTCTTCCTGGGTTTGCACCGTCAGCGCGCTGACAGCAAAGGCAGGTGCGCACGTCAAGGCAAGCGATCGTCTCGATCTCGCGGGCAATTCCAGCCCCACCGCGGGAATCTGACCCGACAACAACGAGCAGATGCGGTTCTCGCCCCAGCGCCATTGTTCTGTCTTTCGATCCATTCTCGCGTGCGCGCTTCTGGGGCGTCGTTCAGCGCAAAGTCGGTGACCACGGCTGCGCTTTCCGCGCCAGCCTCGAAAAACGCCTTCGAGCCGGTCAGGTTGAGGCCGCCGATGGAGACCAATGGGATCGGCGCGACCTGGTGCTTCCACTCGCTGATCCGCTTGAGCCCTTGCGGCGCCCATTTCATCTGCTTCAGGCTAGTTGGATAGATGGGCCGAGCGCCACATACTCCGGCTCGGCCACTGGCGCCGTTTCCAGTTCGGTGTGATCGTGGATCGAAAGGCCGAGCTTCAATCCGGCGTATTTAATCGTCAGCATCGGCGGCAGCCAAATCCTTTTGACCAAGATGGACGAAGTCGCAGCCTTCCTCGATTGCCGTGCGCCAATTGTCGTTGACGCTCACTTGGCAACCATGGACCGCGCAGGCGTCGTTCGCGCGGCGGGTTTCCGTCTGCAGTCCTTTCTCGTCCATATCCTTTATCCGGAGCTGCAGCAGACTCACGCCGAGCGGCGCCAGCCCGTCAACCCAGCCGGCACGTCGAAATTCAGATAGAAGGGATCGAGCTTCATGAGAAGACAGCCCTGCCGACCGTCGGTGAGTAGCGCGGTTCGAGCATTCCAGTGCTAGCTTCACGAATGGCATCGACCGCCCTTGCCGAACGCACGCGCCATGCCGACCGGATCGGCCGCCCTCGGGACCGCCGTGTTCAGGAGCACGGCGTCGAACCCGAGCTCCATGACGTCGCCGCGTACGACGGCCGTCCGAGCCACGCATCCACAATCAAACGGAATGTAGGGGAAATGTCCGCGCATCAACTGGACCTCGGAGCTCAACGCTTCATCGCATTAGAATGAGCGTTCGAAACGCAGGATACCGCCGACACTGCTCTTCTTGTTGGCATTGGCCCAGTTCACTTCGGAAGCTTTCACCTTTCCGACGGCGGAGCCTCCGTAGCTGTCATAGTCGAGTTCAGCCGTAACTGTGAAATCTGGAAGAAGCGCATAGGCGACGTTCGCAGCGGCACCATAGTTCTTGAGCTGATCACCCGAGAGCTGAAGGTTGAACGAAGTTGTCTCGTTGAGCTCGTAAGCGGCGCCAGCCCAGAAAGCCCAGTTCCCGCCCCAGATCTTATAGAAGCCGCGACCATGAGCGTCGATCGCGTTCATGGAGTCGTCGTTGAGCTTGCCATTGGAACCGTAGCCGAACATTCCGAACAGCAACAGTTCGTCGGTGACATTGATGTCGACACGGACCTTGACGGCTACCGATTCGTAGTTGCTATCATAACCAGCAACGCCGGTGATCCCTCCCCAGCCATGTGTGTATTTCAAGCCGCCGACTATGTGCGGAGCGTAGTTGTCGATTGTGCCGACCACGGCTGAGCCTTCTTCGAGCGAAACCACGGCCGAAAAGCCGTTCGCGGCGTCGAAGTAGTACTGGACCACATTGGTATCCAAAGCGCCGTACGGAACCGGCGTCTGGTTGAGTACGTCACCCGCGCCGCCAATAAACATGTCGAAGGCCGACCAGTCCTTACCAACTCGGAGGCCACCAAGCTGAATCCAGGCGAAAGTCAAGATGCTGTCTCCGTTGAAGGCATAGGACCGAGAACTGTCCGAAACCGAAGTGTGGCGGTTACCGAAATTCACGCGGGTTTCGGTGTAGGTCTTCAACGTGCCGAGTTCGGTCTCCTGGCCGGTCCAAGCTTTCAGTGTGAAGCGCGTGTTGTTTTGCCATGTACCCTGATCCTCACCAGTCCTCACATCCGAGGTTCTTGCGTGGTAAAACAATCCGACATCGCCCAAGCCCACGTAGTAGCTAAGATAGCCGCCGATGCGCAGGCAGGTCTCGGTGCCTGAAATGTAGACGTAGCCCGAGCCGTAGACGTCGCAGATCTTGGCGTACTCAGTCGGGTCAGGCTCGGCGACGGTGGTCACCGCGCGAGCGTCGGAAACGGCGATCAGTGCCGCAGTTGAGCCGAGGAGGAGGCTCCCAATGGTCATTGTTGATCTCCGTCTAAATAGTAAAAGGAATCGAGACCGATAAATGATTTTTGCTAAGCAAACTATTGATAGCGCATCAAGCTGAATTCTGGGAGTGTTGCTGCACCTGTCGTGCTAATGCTCAGGAGAAGTTAGAATGTGATTGAGACTTGTTGTCACATATATTAATTAGTTAACACTCCCAGGCGGTCGTACAGCATTTTTGTACAATCACCCTTTTCACCTCCGGCGGGCCTCACAAAGGGTACTACAGCAAATGACGTGCCACCCTGACGACCCAGCTGCGGCTTGAAGCTCAAATGTACGGGCGGACCTTGGTTTGCGCTTCCTTCTCTTTGCCTTGCGGATCCACCCAAGCAGGAACGGCAAACGTTTCGGCTACGGTTCGTCTGTTCGCTTCGCGACAGTTTGGCTTAATGGCGACGGCATTGTTTGCTGTGAGCCCCGCCGTTGAGGCATCATCTGGCGGCCACCGCTCGGTACGACGCCGTCACTTTGGCGAGCTGATGGTCGATAACCACGCGCCGCAGCCTTGCACCACTGAGTCAGTAGGCGCCAGCCTTGGCATTGCGGCGGACCTGACGGTCGCGTCGAGCAGGTTCTCGTCCTGAAAGCGGCGCGCCACAGCTAATGCTTCTTGCCAGCAATTCACACAACGAGCTCATCGAGACGGCAGAGATCATTATGGGCGGCGTAGCTGGCGTGCAAAGTCTGGACCCAACACCGTATTGTCTCATCGGATGCGGCATCTGCGCTCAGAAGAGTCTCCCACGCGCAGATGAAGGGAAGGGACGCTGGAACAAAACGGTGCGCGTGAGGGTTTCGGCGGGAACACCATCGTCAGTCGCTGACCGAGTGCGCTCAGACCATCGCTGTCCAGCCAAGACTGAACGGCGCCCATTGCTAAAAAATTTCGAGCCCAAAGCGGGACGGACTGACATAGCGCAAAGACGCAGGCCAGCGCAGCGGTAAGGTTGGATGTTATCAGCATGGGACGGTGACCGTTGCAGACCACGAAATTTCGAGAGGCCCGGCTGCCTTGGTACACTATCTATCCGGCTGTGTCGGAGTTCTCTGGGGCGGTCGGCGCCGAGGCTTATGAGGAATGGCTCAGGAACCTGCCGGCTGATGATCCGGTGTCACTCTATCTGCACGTTCCGTTCTGCCGATCAGCCTGCTGGTATTGCGGCTTCCCAACCACCATCACCCGCCATGATGCGCCCATCCTCAACTATCTGGCGGCGTTGCGTGACGAGATCCGTCTGGTTTCGGAGCGAGTGCCGAAGACGCTGCCCGTGAGCGACATACATTTCGGCGGCGGAACGCCGTCTCTCATCGGACCAGCCGAGTTCCTCGCTCTGATGGAGTTCCTGCGATGCCGCTTCGCCATCTCGAAAACAGCTACGGTCGCCATCGAGATCGATCCACGCACGCTCACGCCCGAGATGGCGGAAGGCTTGGGAGCGGCCGGCGTGAACCGCGCGAGCCTGGGCGTACAGAGCTTCGATCCCATTGTTCAAAAAGCGGTCAACCGAATCCAGAGCGAGGCCCAAACGTCGGCTGCCGTGGAAGTGCTGCGCCGGCATGGAGTAAGCCGCATCAACTTCGACCTCATCTACGGCCTGCCGCATCAAACGGTGGAGTCGTGCGTCGAGACAGTGAGGGCGGCGGTCGCCATGCGCCCCGACCGGCTTGCCTTGTTCGGCTACTCGCACATCCCATCCCAAGTAAAGAACCAGCGCCTCATCGAGGCGGAATTTCTTCCCGACAGCGCTGCCCGCGCTGAACAGTATGCGGCTGTCGCCGTGACGCTGGTTGCCGCCGGCTACCGACAGATCGGGCTCGACCATTTCGCCTTGCCGCACGACGAGCTCGCGCTGGCACAGGAAACCGGTCGCCTGCGACGTAACTCGTTGGGCTACTCTGCCGATACCTGCAGAACCCTGATCGGTTTCGGCGCGTCGGCTATCGGCCGCATCGGCCAGGGGTACGTTCAAAACGAAGTTACACGGGATATCTACATCCGGCACATCGCAGTTGGCCGACTGGCGACATCGAAGGGCCATCGCCTCACAGACGACGACCGCGTGCGAGCCGCAATCATCGAGCGATTAATGTGCGATTTCGAGGCTGACGTGCCGGCAATCTGTGTCGCCCACGGATCTGATCCGATCCGTCTTCGCGGTTCAGATGAGCGTTTGGCGATGCTGGCCAAGGACGGAATAGTGGACTTCGAAAACGGTCTTGTCCGCGTACGGCGGGAGCATCGCTTTGGGATTCGCGCTGTTGCTGCCGCATTCGATGCTTTTAGGGATGGCCTTACGTATCCCGCAGTTGAGGGCAAGCACACAACACGGAAGCTAACACAGGGAGTACCTTTTGCCGGAGAGAACGAGCTGCCATCGTGCGGTGCCCGGTTAGTAGTGAAGCGCCGTAAAATGTCGACATAGGCGTTGGTGAACTGGACCGAACGACGAGAACAGCCTATCCAGTGTGTTGTCGGCAGTTAGTTCGAAAAACTAGGGCTTCTAGCGGTAAACACATGCTAATCCATTTGATTTACGGGCCGACCTGCAGCGGCAAGACAGACGTTTCAATTTAAATTGCACGAGAGACCGGACGGCCGGTCATTGCGTTGGATCGTGTACAATGCTGTTCTCAAACGCTATGGGCAGCGGGGGTGCCTGGGATCCCGAATTGCAATCTACCCAGCGGGTTTACTTGGATACGCCCCCTAACCGCGGGCACATCCACGCCGTGACTGCGTAAGCTGATCATGCACGTGGATGAGCTTAGATCTCAGCCAGGGCTCACTCGAAGCCGGCTCGTCTCCCTTCTCAATTCACATGCGCGAGTCAGCATCGGGCTGGCGCTTTCAGTGGCATGTAAGGCGGTTGCGGCTCGGCAACTCCGACGCCTTTGTAGAGAGAGCAAAGCATCGGGTCACAGACATGTTTGTCCCAAGACAAGGACGACCTTCATCGCTACAGGAACTTGTGGCTCACTGGAATGACGATGCAGTCCGTCCCACGTTAGAATACTTTGACGGATATCGTTGCGCCATTCGTTTTGCGAGAGAGCACAGCCTGACCATCAGCGAAATGCCGCGCCTTCGCGAAGAGCTCCAACAACGTTGGCAAGAAGGCGATTTTTCAGAATGGGAGCTTAGTGCGAGCCTCCCTAACTCGCTGCGGTGCTGGGACGGTAGCTCCTGATAATTATGTTAAGTGTCTGCGGGAGCAAGACTAAGACTGGTGCTGGGCGACATAAGCCGTGTGGCAGCGGAAGCATTGCTTTTGCTACGGTGGATACGGAGGAGGCCACATGACTGAACCGCTCATTCGGGCATGGGATTGGAATGCGATGGCAAGTGATGGCGCGGTACGCTTTCGGCGTGGGCCGCAAGATTTGCGGCGGTGTGCGAATCTTGACTGGACATCGCGAGGGCGACGCTGTCCTGGCGCTGCTATGACTGATGCGCACGACGGGGTATTAAGCCTGCAACGGGCGCCTTGTCGAGCATGGCGTCCGCCCGGGAGCCGCTTCAGCCGCCGTTCTCGTCCTTCAGGCTCTTCAGATGCGTTGCCAGAGACACCTCCGTGCCGCCGAAGCCGGCCTTCCCAATGGTGGGTCGAGCCGTCGCTTACCGCTTGCCTCACAGATCCGCGACCGAGAACCCAGCCTCATGCTCCAATAGCAGCTGCGAATCACGTAATGCCGTCCTCTGAGTGGGCCATGAACTTCAATCCGGACTTGATCGCAGTGGCAACGTCAACACGCACAAAATATCATGAGAACCCAGATTGTCGCCGACAGGTCATCCCCTGCTATCGGCTCCGGCTCATTTCACCCTCCGTTGAAGACGTCCGTAGGACCTACTTTCGGATTATCTCACCTCTTAAGGCAATATCGCTGCGAAGGCGCGAGCCCGATGCACCCCCTGGTGAAGGCCGTCGGCCATGGCAGCGATGCGCCAATGTAGCTCGGGCGCAAGCCCCGCCATGCCTGCTCCAAGGGCTCGGAGAGCCGAGACGCGTTCTATGGGCAGGTTGAAAACCTCGGCGAGGGCGACAAGACGCTGCTGGAGCTCGGGGGCAAGCCCTGCGATGCCCGCTCCGAGGGCCCATAGCGCCGTGATGCGATCTGTAGGCCGGGCGAGCCCCTCCGCGAGGACGACAAGACGCTGTTGGAGCTCGGGTGCAAGCCCTGCCACACCCGCTCCGAGGCCAGTCAAGGCCGAAGCGCGATGCTGGGACGGACCGAGCCCTTCGGCCAGGACGAGGAGACGCTGCTGAAGCTCAGGTGCAAGCGCTGTCAAGCCCGGTCCGAAGCCCAATAGGCCCGCGGCGCGACGTCCAGGGTCGTCAGGGGCTTCGACGAGGACGACGAGACGCTGCTGGAGCTCGGGGGCAAGCCCTGCCACCGCCTTTGCGAAGCCCTCCAGGGATTTGGACCGAGACCAAGGCTCAAGCCCTTCGGCGAGAAGGACGAGACGCTGCTGGAGCTCGGGGGCAAGGCCTGCCACGCCCGCTCCGAGGCCCCTCAAGGCCGAAGCGCGGTCCCCGGGCTGGTCAAGCCCCTCGGCGAGAACGACGAGACGGCGCTGAAGCTCGGGGGCAAGCCCAGCCACACCTGCTCCGAGGCCCTCCAGGGCCTTGGACCGAGGCCAGGGCGCAAGCCCTTCGGCGAGGAGGACGAGACGCTCCTGGAGCTCGGGGACAAGTCCTGCTACACCCGATCCGATGCCCCTCAACGCCGAGCCGCGACTATCATGGTCGCCAAGTCCTTCTGCCAGGACCACGAGACGCTGCTGGAGCTTGGGGGCAAGGCCTGCCAGACCCGCTCCGAGGCCCCTCAAGGCCGAAGCACGGTCCTTGGGCGGGACCCCCTCGGCGAGGGCGACGAGACGTTGCTGGAGCTCCGGCGCAAGCTCTGCCACGCTTGTTCCGAGGCCCTGCAGCGCCAAGTAGCTATACAAGGGCCCAACTCCCTCGGCCAGGGCGACGAGACGCTGCTGGAGCTCGGGCGCAAGCCTTGCCACACACGCTCCGAAGCCCGATAGGACCGAGGCACGAATGCAGGGGTGAAGCAGTCCCTCGGCAAGCGCCACCACGCGCTGCTGGAGCTCGGGCGCAAGCCCTCCTGTGCCCTTGCCGAGGGCTCGGAGGACCGAGCCGCGTTTCGACTGGTCAACCGTTTCGACTAGCGCGACGAGGTGCTCCAGCTGCACTCTGGTGAGGCAATTGAAGTTGCGCGCGAGTGATTCCATCACGCCGGGCTGCATCAGCAGCGGGGCGCCGGGTTGGGGTTGCGTCAGCCTGCTCCAGATCGCCTGAACCTGGATAGCCCGTTGACGCGTTTCTTGAGGCGCCGCGACTATCATGGCTGCCACACGCAGCTGTTGATTTGTTTGTGACATGCTCAGCAGACCGATCGGGCTGAGCCGCTGAGCAATCTCACCGAGAATCTCCGGCGGCAGATCAAGGATACTGCTGTTGTGCTGGCTGCTCAGAGGAGGAAACGCTTGATCTTGAGGCTCAGAGCGCGTCTGCTCCACCACAGAACAGGATGATTGACCGGGTCCTTCAACGCCAGCCGGCGGTCCGATGAGAGAATTGTCCCTGATATCACGCTCGATGGGGTTGAATGCCGAGATGGGCGCCTTGCCACGCTCCTCAATGCCCCTCATGATTCACCTCCTATTGCTACCAACTGAATGAGATCATCGTGATTATCGCGCAGCGGAATCCTCAAGGATCGGGCAGTTCCTAGAGCGTCGCTGGCTTGACGAGGTTGAGCCCGCGAATTGCTCGATCCGACAAGTTGCTTTCGGTTATCGACCATGCGGTGAGCTGCCCTGTCAAAGGAGATCCGGATGAAAGCCGCCAGTTCCAGGCGGCCCTCCAACGACTTGACCAACATCGGCGGCACCAATGGTGGCGAATGTCAAACCGCTAGAAACAACCAGCATTTGGAAATTGCGAGTCAACAGCAGTACGGACCCGGGAGATGTTCAGCATCATGGCTCGTCGGGGCGCTCCTGTGGTTTGTGGCGATGTCTCGGATCGTCTTCATCGTCAAAATGGTTTCATGCAAAAGACGTACCGCTTTAAATGATCGACATTGATCCGAGCGCTTATGTCGAGGGGATGGAGATTTTACCTGCTCAGTCAGCGGCGTGAATGTCGGCACTGGCACGGCGGAGCTTCTGCCTGCGGCGTTGCCCCGCGCCGTTTGGAGCCTGGTTGAAGTTCATTGCTGGGATTCTGGATCGATTGTGTGTGGTATCCATTGTTGAGTTTCAAATCGGTTGACGATTTCCTGTGCAGGAGACCCATCTCATCACTCTGCGCCCGATCCGGCATGCGCGCGACAGCTTGCAAATCGGCACATAAAGCCGTTCGATCAGCGGCCAGGCCCTCTAGATCGCAGCGCAGATCGGTCTGCGGTCGTCACGAAAGAACTGGCGTCAGAGCGTCTTTCGCGCGGGCCAAGGTTCCGCTCCTTCTGCCCGGCGACCTCGTCGAGCCCGGCTGCCCTGGTGGGATGACGCCTTCGTCGAAGTCGAGCGCTGCGTCGGCGATGCTCGCTAAATGATCCGGCAAGGTACGTTGCGGGCTCCGCGATTGCTTGCCCGCTTCAATATATCGATCTCTCCGCTTTGTTCGAAAGAGGGCATGCCGAATGTCAACAATCCTACCAATCTGTTGCGAACGGAACCAATGCCCACCAAAGCGACCTGTATATTCGGTTGCGCAAACTGGTCTGAATCTTGCTGTGCTTTGTCGATCTTGCTGTGCTTTGTCGCAGCATGAAAAGATTGGGTGCCGGAGGGCGAGTTCACAATATGGGATCGTGAGTGAATGCTCCTTGCGACTATCCGCTTGGCTCCCTGGTGAATTTCGGAAGACAGGCGCGATTATGAAATCTGGGTCCAGGCAGAACTCGAGCAAGACTCTTATTCTGAGGCTTCCTCCAGATGCCGTTTGAGCCAGTGCTCCTCTGGTCGTCAGCAAGGTGGCGGTTGCCGGGAAAATGATATGTTGAAACAGGGACGGGTTGTACCGGCCCCAAGCATTAAGCGAGGGACAACCGTGGACTATAGTGCGGGAATTGATGTATCGCTGGAACGCCGCAGTGTGTGCAAAATGTGGTGGTCGCCAGCCAGTGCGGAATGGGGTCACTCTCGGCTAAAAGCAGGGGCGCTGCTGCCGCAGCCATGAGCGGATACAGCCGTATTCTAATTCTCTTCACCCCTGCCAAGACTATCCCATGCAGCTACGCCACCTCCGCTATTTCGTGAGCATCGTTGATGCTGGGAGCTTCTGCCGGGCAGCGGCCACTATCCATGTGGCGCAGCCGGCCCTCAGCCAACAGATCGCTGGGCTTGAAGCCAGGCTCGGCGCCACCCTGTTGCATCGCAGCGCACGGGGCGTTTGCCCGACCCGTGCGGGCAAGGCCTTCTACCGGGAGGCCGTCTCCATCTTGGAGCGGATAGAGCAACTGCGCGGCATCATTCGCTCCGCGGAGGGAGAGCCAGAAGGTTCGGTCGGGGTCGGCATGTCTTCGACGCTCGCCGTCTCCCTCGCTGCCACCTTGGTGGGCGCCTGCAGGACGGCACTCCCCAAAGTGACCCTGCGCTTGGTCACTGGGGATTTTCTCCGCATTAGGTCGCTCGTTGAATCGCACTCGCTCGACGTTTGCATGGTCTTCGAGGATACACCTACCCTCGGCGTTTCCCGCAAACCGCTGTTCCGCCAGCGCCTCTATCTTGTCCAGCCTGCCAACACAGAAGACGTCGCGCCTTGCGTGTCCCTCGAGGAGCTGGCGGCACTTCCTCTCGTGCTGCCGGCACGGCCGCATATGATGCGTGACGCACTGGACCGGGCATTTGGAGTGGCCGGCGTGCTACCCAACTGCGTGGCTGAGGTTGATACACTCTACAGCGTGCTCTCCTTAGTCAAAGCCGGCGTAGCAAGCGCGATCGTTCCCAAGGGGGATTTCTCGGATATTCCAGGCCACGAAGCTCTGAGGCCCGCGGTCATCGATCCGCCGATACATCTGACGGCATGCCTCATCTCATCCGCCAACATGCCGCTCACCTCCGCCGCTGAGGCGGCAAGTGCCCTGCTCGTCACGCAGATAGAAAAGCATCTTAGCGAAGCGCGGCCCCGCGAATGGGAGCGCGTTTCAATTCAATCGTTGTCCAGAGGCGAGTAGGGGCCTGTCTTTGGACGACATCTCTTTGGCGACCGAGCGATTTCGCTACAGACCCACTGAGCTGGTTTAAGCTGATGCCCTGCGAGCGCTGCCGGTTGCAATTTTCTGCGCATGGCGCACATGGCGGTTGATGATGTTCATTTCACCTGATTGCCCCAGACATCGCCACCCGACCAAATGCTGAAAGTAAGACCGGCAGCGCTGCCCTCCAAGACATCCTGCTTTCGAACCTGCGTTTGAACCCCGGTCTGCGTGATCGGTGCGGTGATGGAGGAGGTTCTCAAGCCCAGATGGACGAGGTGCTGGGTGTTCTAAGGGGGAGCCTACACCGGAGACACTTTGGCGATCGGACGGGCTATTACGGCCCCCCTCTCAGCCGTATCGGCAAGCTTGAGCTCCGGGTTCCGTAGGACCTGGCCGGCCCTTTCCACCGAGCTATTCAGCGCCAGCGTTCGGAGCGGGTTTTTGCGACGCTTGCGAAATGTACGTTGATCATGTGTCGACCCGCAAGGCTAGTCGATCACCAATGAACTGTGAGGTCATGCTTTCTCGGCTGGCCGAAAAGCATCAACAAGCGGCTGCAGGCGGGCTTCAGGCTGCGATGGCCCGCGTTTGTTGCGTCTGGGATCCTGATCAGCGCGTGCCCCGCCAACCTTGACCTTGCTGCACGTTACGTCTTGATTCTGAGTCGCCACTGCCTATCAAGACCATGAGGGTGAATGTACGTCAGAGCTCATTCATAAGAATGGCGGATGATCCAATATCGACACGGTATTTGCGTCTGGCCCGCGTTGGGTCGATTGGATGTAAACGACAGCTCAACGATTGAGCGGATGGCCTTCCCGCAAGTGCAATCATTCGGGACATCCGTTGCCGTGACGAGAAGGATTCATTGGAACCCGATGATTTGCATCAACAGCCTGCCCAAACCGATCGCGTCATTGGGCAGCTTACCCGCCTCGTGAATGAATAGCCGAGAAGGCACGTGATCGATCTGCCTTGCTATAGTTCGCGAGAGGCCGCCGCCATTTCACTTCTTGCAGCTCGCTTGCCGGCTGCTTTCAGCCTCACCGGCATCGACGTGGCAGCCGTCATGCCGGATTCGACACCACCGCGTGTTCCGATGGATTGCCGTCGGTTTATGTTGCGCCTGAATGGCCATGATTTCCGCATCTCGATCGACCCGACGCTCCTTCCGTCCAAAGCGGTGAGACATTGGCCAGACATCACGTCGCTGCCACTGGATGACAGCTTGCGGGAAATTCTGTTTGACACCGTCCTGCGCGATATAGCGGTTCAGGTGGAACGATGGTGCGGTGAGCGGCCCATCTGGTCGTCGTCCGAGATCAGCGGAGTGCTTCCCTACGCAGTTAGGCTTGTTCGCTTGGGGGGGGCAAACAAACTCCTCGGGCTTGTAGAATTCGGTGCCGGCGGGCTCGATTGGATCGCCGACTGCTGCTGCGATGCGCTGCCGGTCGTGTGCACAGTGCTCGACGATCTGGCCTTCTCTCTCGATCTGAGGGTCGCTCGCGTGACCCTTGCCTTGGCGGAACTACAAGCACTCGCGCCGAGTGACATCATCCTGCTCGACACCTCACCGGTCGCTCGTAACGGCGCGATGACCGTACTGCTGTGCCTATCGGGCAATTCACGATTTCGGGCCTCGATCATGGACGGCCGCCTCGCAGTCCTTTCAGCAGTGGACCACATGATGGAAAAACCAGAGCCTCTCCCTCCGGAAACCTTCGACAGCATCGACTTACCGGTCGATGTGAATGTTGGACGCCTGACCATGTCATTCAAGCAGCTTCGTGAACTCGCTGTGGGCCAAGTACTGGATCTTGGTTTCGACGCAACGAGCAATATCACTTTGCGAGTTAATGGCAGGGTGGTCGCTGCGGGCGAGTTGGTGCGCATCGCCGATCGAACCGGTGTGCGTGTCTTAGACATGCGCCTACAACGCGGCGAGCCATGAACACCGGGTTGCCTGATCCCGTTGTCTTGATCGTCTTGACCGGGGCGCTCGCAGTCGTCCCATTCCTTGCGATTACCGTCACGTCGTATGTCAAACTGGTGGTCGTGTTCGGCCTGGTCCGCAATGCTCTCGGCATTCAGAACATCCCGCCGAACATGGCACTGAATGCGGTCGCCATCCTGCTCTCCGTTTATATCATGCAGCCAGCGGCCCAAAACGCATATGAAGCAGTGCGCAACAAAGAGATCGCGTTTGAAGATCTCCGTGGGCTCGGCGAAACGATACCGCTAGTTATAGAGCCATTTCGCGACTTTCTCCTGAAGAACACGTCGCGACAGGAACGACAATTCTTCGCCCAGGCCACCCGTGAACTATGGCGCGAAGCGGACGCCGCCGCGGTTACTGATAGCGATTTTATGATTTTGATCCCGGCATTCATCACCTCCGAGTTGGCGGATGCGTTTAAGATAGGTTTCTTACTATTCCTGCCTTTCATCGTCATAGACCTGGTCATATCGAATATTCTTCTGACAATGGGAATGATGATGGTTTCACCGATGACAATCTCTCTGCCCTTCAAGCTGTTCTTGTTCGTCGCTGTGAACGGATGGCAGCGCCTGATCCACGGCCTGGTACTGTCCTATGCGGGACCATCGTGATGAGTACCGCCACTCTCGCCAACATTACCATCGACGCGCTGAAACTGACTCTGATTCTATCGATGCCCATGATCGTCGTCGCTACAGCGGTCGGGCTGGTTGTCAGCGTGGTGCAGGCGCTAACCCAAATTCATGAGCAGACGCTTCCGTTCGCGGTGAAACTGATATGCGTGAGCCTGGTTCTGCTGGCAACTGGGAGCTGGATCAGTGGGGAGTTGTATCAGTATACGCTGAACATCTTCGACAAGATAGCAGCGATGTAAGTGCAAAGGTGGGAGATGCTCTATCGGTCTGTTATCTCGCGCGGTGACTATGAGGGCCATTCCAGCGAGTCGCTCTCGATCAACTTATCTGATCCGCCCCATGTCGCAATTGATCCGTCTCTCTTGCATACTGCCGTTGTCGTCTTTGCACTCGCATCCACGCGTACTGCGGGCATGATGCTGATTATACCCTTTTTGGGGCGTGGCATTGTAACCGGACTGGCGCGGAACGGCGTAATCATGGCATTGAGCCTCCCGGTGATGGCGCATGCCTGGGCAACCAGGCCCGCGAACCTCGAGATTTGGCATCTGCAGATGTTCCTTGGCTTGGGGCTGAAGGAACTCTTACTCGGGATCGTACTCGGAATGCCGATTGCCGCGACTGTCTGGGGTGTTGAGGCGGCGGGCACCTTCGTTGACAACCAGAGGGGCGCCGCGATGGTCAGCCTCTTGAATCCGGCCAGCGGCAATCAGGTCTCGCCGCTTGGAACGCTGCTGGCGCAGCTCTTCGTCACCTCGCTGTTTGTCACCGGGGGCTTCTCCGAATTGATCAACACGCTCTATCGCTCCCACGACGTCTGGCCTCTGTGGAGCTTGCTGCCTGCATTCGGTCCGGCATTTGCTACGGGGGTTCTGCATCTCGCAGATGTCGTCATGCTACTGACTTTACTTCTCGCCGGTCCAGCCATCGTTGCTATGTTCCTCAGCGAAATCGGTCTGGCACTGATCGGCCGCTTCGCACCACAACTGCAGGTCTTCTTTATCGCCATGTCGGTTAAGAGTGCGGTGGCCCTCCTGCTCTTGATCCTTTCGCTCACAATCGTTCTGGCCGAGGCGGATCAATACGTGCCATCACAGTTCGCCGTATTCAACCTCGTCGCGAAATGGTTGCCATGAACGGCCAAAAGACGGAAAAGCCTACTCCCAAAAGGCTTCGCGCCCTGCGCAGGAAGGGACAGGTGCCTCGGAGCAATGAAGTCGTATCCGCGGCGCTGACCATCGCATTCTTCACCCTGTTCTTTGCCTCCTTGTCTGGCATGATAGACCGGCTCGAGGCAATGATCCTATTGCCTATACCGCTTCTCGAGGGTGACCTCCTGAGCGTCACTCACAAGCTTCTGCGGTCCTATGTTGCCGAACTACAATTTTTGCTCGCGCCCTTCATCGGCATCGTTCTGGTGATCGGCGTAGGCGCCAACGTCCTACAGAATGGCCCGATGTTCGCGCCCAAGGCGGCCGCGCCGACGCTGAAGAGGCTCAGTCCCAGTGAGAACATCAGGAGGATCGTTTCGCTGGCGAGCTTCATCGAAGTGGTCAAGTCGATTGGAAAGATTCTGATACTCGGCTCTGTTCTGCTGCTTCTTTTGCGAGAAGGTATGCATGCACTCGTCTGGACGCCGAGTTGCGGAATCTCCTGCCTGAGGGCGGTGACAGGTAACCTGCTTCTCGGTATCGCAATCTATACCGCATTGAGTTTTCTCACGGTGGCAATTGCACACTTCGCATTCCAGCGCTGGCAATTCACCAAGAAAAACATGATGTCGAAGGATGAAGTGAAGCGGGAATACAAAGAGACTATCGGCAATCCCTTGGCCATGGCAAAACGCAAACAACTACATGTGGAGTTGCTTGCAAAAGGTATTTCGCCCAAGCGCGCAGGGCGGCCGTCTTGAACCAATCCGACGCATGTTGCCGTGGTTTTATTACGACCGGCAGCACGCGCCCTTGCCTCTGATCGGTGCAATGTACCGATCTCGCGCCGCGGCATAAGCCTGCGCGGTGGCTACCTCTGTGCCGGTCGTGCGAAACATTCCGATGGCGCGCCCGCTGCTGAAGGACGGACAACGACCGGACGAGTCTATTCCATCAGTTTTACGCAAATTCGCGGGGCTTCTCCGAGCGCTTGGTAAGCGCAACCAAAGCCGGCCATCGGTCGCGTAAATCTCTGTTCAAGGTGAAAAACAAAAGCTTTCGGCTGCTGCTGGTGGCTCCGTCGGGCGGCTCATATTTTTTGAATATGCAGACATAACGAGCTTATATTTGTCGCCCGTGGAATGACATCATACTACTGTTGTGGCGGTTTGTCTTGCGCACCAGCCAATCGGGCCGTTCGGCTCGATGGTGTGTTCCCCAGATGTAAACTGCCATGGGAGCAAGCACCGAAACGAGTTGATGGGAACATGTGGATCCACGCAGCCTTGCACCACTCAGAAAGGATGGCAAGTCTGCTCCCAAAGGGTGGGACAGTGAATTGCCGCTGGGATCCAGAAGGATAGGGATTGGCCAGCCGCTCAAGCGATCCGTCGCCAGAGCGCACCGAGCCAGGGCGATGCATGATCCGAAACCGCCGCTTCGAGCCATTCTGATCGGGTGGCGATTCGAGCCTGTCCCGGTGCCCGTGGACTCATGGCGCACTGAAGCTGTGCAGGCAAAGGAAGAGCGCAAGTGGCGGGTGATCAGAGCGTCGGTGCAGAGCTGCATGATTTCTATCGGGCCACGCTCTCCAGCGGCCCAGGACCGCTTCGGCTTTATAGGGAGATCCTCAATAAGTTTGGCGTCGAGGGCTTTGCACGGCATATCGCCTTTCTTACACGTACGCTCGGCCAGGACATCGCTTCGGCTGGTCCGTCGGTCGAGCCTGCCCGGCTGCGTGAGATCCTCGGCGGATTGTCGGCGTTGCGGGTGCTCGATACCGTGCACGAGTTCTGCGAAAAGATGGTCGATCGGATACAGCGTCGAAGTATGATCGACATCACCGCTACCGGCGTGATGCAGCAGTTGTTGCCGCTCGTCGAAGATGCCGTTCCTAGTCCATCCAAGATCATTCCCATTCCGGAAAGGTTTGGAATCTCTTCCGTTCGATTGGATCTGCACATCGCCGTGCTGCGCGAATCCCGAAATCTTCTCGCGATGATTCCGGTCGGGGTCTACCGCGACATGGAAGCCCGAAAAAAGACATTGCGGGCAGTAGAGGCGGCAATGGACCTCCGCATTGAACAGGAAGAGAGTGCATGAGCGAAGGCGCTATTCACGCTTTTTTGCTCGGATTGGTCTTAACAAGGATGTTCCCATCAAGGCTGTTGATGCCACAGCGCAGTGAACCATGAATAAAATCAACTTTGATAACCTGAATTATTCAACTTCGACTGCGCGTAGGTCGGCGGAACTGCGCCCAACGCGCCTCGACTTTGGCGGCCTGATCCAAACCGAACTTGTGGCGCTGCTGGAAGCTGTTCGCAAACCCGTGGTCGACACTCGGCCGGCTTCACAATTCGATCTGCTATACGACGCCCCCACGGTCGACGACCTGATGATGGCAGCCTTCGCCCCCCCGATCGCAAATCCCGGAGTCCTCGACTCGCCGACATACGCCACGACCCTCAAGGCCGCACATGCATCGCTGGGCGATCTCGCAGCACAGGCGCAGGACTCAGATTGCGCGGTATACCGCGACGCGCTCTCGGTACTTGATCAGGAGCTAGCCGACCGAGTTCTTTTCGAGAGCGCCTGCCGCGCTCTGATGCGAGGATAATGCTGATGAAGCCTCTCCTCAGTTCCGACAAGCGCGATGCTGTATCGGCCCTTGCGTATCTCTACCTCAAGTTTGGCTACTTTCACAATGCAGCCAAGCTTCTGCTCGCCCTCGACCATCTTGACTCTGGACCGGGTTGGGCACGACAGGCACGCTGTCTGGCGTTGCTGCGAGCGGGGCACTGCGAAGAAGCCGCTGTTGAGGCGGGCCGGCTTCTTGTCCATGCACTGGATGGCAAGGACCGATTCCGGGTGATGCAGGTGCGGGCCAAGGCCTGTTGGAAACTCGGCCTCAGGTCCGAGGCGAGAGCCTGTCAGCAAATGGTCGCAATACTGCTGACAGAGGCGGCCGCGCCGGGTGCGTCGTGGGGGAGGGCAGTGTGAAATTTCTGAACGGAGTCCTGGCTGTTGCGACTGGCCGGAACGATATCATTCTGGCGGGGCTGTTAATTGGGATCATCTTCATGATGATTATTCCCCTGCCGCCGGTTCTGATGGATGTGCTGCAGGCTGTCAACCTTGGAATCTCCGCGCTCCTGCTGATGGTCGCAGTCTATATCAAGTCACCCCTCGCGTTCGTCTCATTTCCGTCGGTGCTTTTGCTGACAACGCTCTTTCGGTTGTCGCTCGGCATCGCTGCGACACGCATGATCTTACTGCACACGGAGGCCGGCCGGATCATCAAGACTTTCGGCGATTTCGTAGTGGCTGGGAATCTCGTGGTGGGTGCGGTTACCTTCTTGATCATCACAATCGTGCAGTTTGTGGTCATCACGAAAGGGTCCGAGCGCGTGGCTGAAGTCGCTGCACGCTTTTCGCTCGATGCGATGCCGGGCAAGCAAATGAGCATTGACGGCGATCTGCGAGCGGGCGGTATCGATATCCAAGAAGCACGTCGACGCCGCACCGCCGTCGAGCGCGAATGCCAGTTGTACGCGGCCATGGACGGTGCCATGAAGTTCGTCAAAGGCGACGCAATCGCAGGCTTGATCAGCGTCGTCGTCAACATCTTGGGCGGCCTCGCAATCGGTACACTGCAAAAGGGCATGGGCTTACACAAAGCCCTTGAGATTTACACGATCCTGACCATCGGGGATGGCCTTGTCAGTCAGATCCCGGCTCTCTTCACCTCAATCTCGGCAGGCTTCATCGTCACGAGGGTGGGCGACAAGGACAAGGGCTCAGATCTCGGCACCGAAATTGGAGATGAGGTAACTGCCCAGCCACGTGCGCTGATCGTAGGATCCTTTAGCCTACTCCTGTTCTCGCTGGTACCTGGTTTTCCTTCGATGATTTTCGTCATCTTGGCAGTATTGTCTGGAGGCGGCGGCTGGTTGTTGCAGCGCAGTCGTGCGCCTTCTGCGCCGTCGGTGAGTTCCTACTCGATCGGCGGCATGAGAGCGCTTGAGACGGCGTCGGACGGGCCGGCTGAACCTGGCGGCGGAGGCGGGGATGCCATCACGCTCACGATCCCGGTGATGGTCGACATTGGTCGTGACGTTCAGGGCATCATCCGGCCGGACTCGCTTAACAAGGAATTGGCCGCTGTGCGACATGCGCTGCTTCTCGATCTCGGTGTTCCCTTTCCCGCCATTAATCTGCGTATCAACGACAACAACAAAGATGGCACGTACACTATCATGGTCAACGAGATTCCATGTGGTGAAGGATCCTTACCAGCGCAGCACCTGCTGGCTCGTGATCTCCCCGAGAACCTCGACATGGTGGGTATTCCGTATCTTCCCGGTAAGCCCTCCCTGCCTCAAATCGAGGCCACCTGGGTCGACGTCGCACATCGCCAGTCGTTGCAAGCCGCCGGTATCCCATTTTTGGAACCGGTTCAGATAATCAGCTACCACATTGGTTATGTCCTGCGCCGGCAAGCGGACGAGTTTATCGGAATCCAGGAAACGAAAATTCTGCTGAACAACGTGGAGGCATCTTTCCCGGAACTCGTAAAAGAGGTGCTGCGGACAGTTCCCCTGCAGACGATTTCTGAGATTTTGAAGCGACTGGTGTCCGAGGAGGTCTCGCTGCGCAACATGCGCACTATCGCCACCGCACTGGTCGAATGGGGACAGAAGGAAAAAGACACTGTTCTGCTCACTGAGCATGTGCGCTGTGCGCTGAAAAGGCAAATCTGTTTCCGGCATTCGGTCGGCAGGAACCTGTTGCCAGCTTACATTCTTTCGCCGGAGGTGGAAGACACGGTGCGTAATGCCATTCGGCAGACGTCCGCTGGCAGTTATCTCGCCCTCGACCCTGGCACAACACGGCAAATCATTGATAAGGTGCGGGAGGCGGTGGGCAATGTTGGCCAGCAGTCACACCAGCCCGTTCTGCTGACTACAATCGATATCCGGCGATACTTGCGCAAGATCATCGAAGTCGATCTTCGTGCGCTACCCGTGCTCTCCTATCAGGAGCTTACTCCCGACATCTCGGTACAGCCGCTGGCAAGGATATCGCTGCCGTGAGTGAGCCGAATGTGGAAAGCGTTACTGGCACTGGCGATGATGCCCAGCTGATCTTGCGCGTGCTGTCCGGTCCCAACCGGGATGCAGAGACGTCACTGGAGGAGGGAGTCTGGTCGATCGGTGCAAGTGATACCGATGACCTCACCTTCGCCGACCCAGAGCTGGCCGCCACACATCTTCGAATTGGCATCGAGGCGGGACGCATCGATATTATTGCCCTCGCACCGGGCGTACGCATCGGCGCCAAAGATCTCCCAACAGACGACTGGACAGTGCTCGGACCGCTGACGCCAGTGCAGGTTGGTCGGACGATCTTTGCGATCGGCCCGGCCCGGAGCAGCTTTCCCGAGATCGACCCCTTGGTGCGAAGCAGGGAGCCGGTTGGATCGACGCATCGTTCCGCCCGCCCCGAACTGGCGTCGGCGGCTCTGCACGGCCGGCAGATACATCTCATGAGGGGCTCGGGGACGCGGCGACTACGGCTCGGCGCGGTGGCTTGCGCTCTCCTGATTCCGCCGGTCGTCGGGGTTTGGACGGCAATAGGACGAGGTCCCCCCTCCGCCCTGAAAGCGGCGGCGGACGCTGACCCGATGAGGACAGCGCCGGATATCAGTCCCGAATTAGACGTCGCGCGCAACGACAACACCGCAGGAGACCTACGACCTGGAGACGATGCTAAGCTGAGGGCCGCCCTGAGCAACGCCGGCGTTGAAGCGGAAGTGTTATCGAAACGACCGGCCACTGTGTCGGATTCGCAGCTCATCGATCTCGTAACGACGGTCATACGCGGCTTCGGGATCGAAGGTGGCGTTCGGGTGATCGGCACCGGGCACATCACGATCACAGGATATGGACCCAGCGATGCGAAGGTCGAGGCGGCGCTTCATCGCCTACGGCAGGATATTCCAGGCCTAAGAAAAGTTGAAAACGCCATCGTGACACCCGGATGCGCTCGCGCTTTTCTAGAGACGGCCATGACGGCCCAACTCCGTCGCTCCACTCACATCTTGACGAAGTCCGATGGCCTGCTCGTTTCGGGCGCTCTGACTGCGATTGCTTTTGAAGCGTGGGAGAACGTCGCTTCCCGCTTTCAGCAGAAGTTCGCGCCCTACATCCAGCTTGAGACGCAGTTCACGCCGGTCATATTGCCGGCGCTGAGAGGTATACACCTCGGCCGAATCCCGTTCATCGTCCTTGAGAATGGAATGCGCCTGAAGGTGGGCGACCGTCTCGAGACCTTGGGCCAGATCGTTGCCATCGATCGAGACGGAGTTTTTGTGCGCCTCGGCGCGGATGAGGTGCATGTTCCTTATCAGAGCACGCCGAGTTGGATAGCGGAGGAGAAAGGATGAGCGAAATCATGGCCCAGTTTGAGCTGCAAAGGCAGCTGCTAAGTGATTTCGACGGTGCAAGGAGATCTGCCCTGGAGAGGGAATTCGATACATGCCGGCAATCGTTGAAGCGTGAAATGGATGGTGGCGTTTTAAGGCAGGAATTCGAAGTCTTGGCAGCCATTGTGGACGCGATAGATGCGGCGAAAGAGGTGATCAACGCGACATGGGAAGCTATCCCGATACACAAATGTCGCTAACTTGGAGATAGAGATGGAAATCAACCATGGCCACAGCCCTAATCTAAGCAGAAGCCTTGGAAGCGCCACTGCTGCAGCAGAAAGAAATCTTAACAGCTTCTTGAATTCCATGGACCCCAGCAACGCGTCCGATCTTATTAAGCTTCAATCTATCAGTCAGCAATGGAGCCTCAGCCTAAATTTGGAGTCCGGCATGATAAAGTTGATTTATGACGCCCTGAAGGGGGTGTCCCAGAAAATCAGCTGAACATATTTGATACCAGCAGTTCATTTCTTATGTGAGCCGGCATGCTCTTTTGGCAGCGCTGTGCACCCGTATGCATGGAGCGCAGGATTGCCTCAGCGAGGGTCGGGAGCGATTGCGCGTGGAGGCTCGTGCATGCGCTTTCACAACGCATCAATCGCGGGCAGCAAATGCAGGCGGATACGACACTCCGGCCGCGCCCGCGGCCTTGACCCGAGGCCTACGCGAAATGCGTGACGCTCGACGTCAGCAGACCGGGAAAGCCCACCGGCAACGCCTATATCGAAGCGTTCAACGGCCGCTTTAGGGAGGGTGGCTGAACGCCCATTGGTGGCGCGGAGCCGAGGCTCTAATCGCCACTGGATGAAACTTCCGTGGCGCGTCCGGCAGCAAGGCGCGTTTTTCTGGGCATTTCCAAACGGCGAGGAAAGGACGATTTTCCGCAACGTACAATCACCGTCGTGGGGATCTTGCTTGCCTTTTCACTCGGCTTCGTCATGCATTGGGCTGCCAACCCCATGCCATGGGAATTTTACGACTTGGTTGCCGTTGTGCCGATCCTGTTCGGTTCGCGTTGCAGATGCGGGCTTTCGATGTTGCTCGACATGAGTTCGCTGCGCCGACCCATCTACGAACGCGCTAACCGCATGTTGATGGCGGGTATCATCCTGACCGCATGCGTGGCGCTGGCCATCCTGCTCGATCTCTTCGCGACGTCGGTGAAGGGCACGCTGCCCGGCGCTTGAAGGCCTGTTACCTGCGCTTTGGTGCTGCCATCGCAAGGCTCAAGAGTTGAATCCGGAGGCCGCTCTTCGGACTGCTGCCTCGGAATCTCCGACGTCAGATCCGATGCACGGCTCCAAGCCGTCTTCCTTTCGGAACCAACCGCGTGCAGGCGCGCCTCTGAGGGGCTTTGTAAGCGCAGCTTGGTGGGCCCGCCGGTCTGCGGACCTTCTGCTCGGCCTCGAAACCGAAGACGAAAACGATGACCTGCGGTGTCTCCGCTTGCGTGTCTTTCGAGCGCCATTGGCGACGTCCTGCATCAGCGGATCGACAACTGGCGGACGGTAGTGCGAAGCCGGCACACATTGCTGCACTTGGCACAATTTTCCTCCAGGTCGTTCCTGTAAGCCCCGAATGGCACGATTGGCGGCAATCTGCGCCAGGATCGGCGCTGAAAGTGCCGGCCGTATGCTGCCGTGTTCGGACACCTTCACTGCACTGGCGCAAGGTAGCCCGTCAACGGACCGCCTGTTAACGTCGAAAAGCCGCCCCGGTGGTTATTTGCCGGACTGCACACCTCACCGCTCCTCAATTAATGCCGATGTGCTGGCTCATCAAGATGATCCACTTGATGCGCAAACGACAGGCGGGGTACACCCACTATCCAGGCCGTGGGTTGTTCAGCAGTTCGAAATTCTCGCTGTCTAGCTAGTGGACATGCTAAACTCCATGTTCTCGGGCTACAGCAGGATTGATCACCGACCCGGCAATAGTGCTGCCCAGGCGGCAGCTATATCCTCCGGCTGGTCAAGTCCGTCCACAATGGCAGTGATGCGCTGTTGTAGCTCGGGCGCAAGCCCCGCCACACCTGCTCCGAGAGCTTGGAGAGCCGAGACGCGATCTGTGGGCTGGTCGAGCCCCTCGGCAAGGACGACGATACGCTGCTGGAGCTCTGGGGCAAGCCCTGCCATGCCCGCACCGAAGCCCCACAGCGCTGAGATGCGGGCTGCGGACTGGTCGAGCCCCTCGGCGAGGACGACGATACGCTGCTGGAGCTCTGGGGCGAGCCCTGCCATGCCTCGCTCCGAGGCCTCTCAGGGCCGTGCCGCGATTCTCGGGATGAGCGAGCCCCTCGGCGAGGACGAGGACACGCTGCTGGAGCTCGGGGGCAAGCCCTGCCATACCCGCTCCGAGGCCCTCCAGGGCAGAGGCGCAATCGGCGGGGTCGAGCCCCTCGGCGAGGACGACCAGACGCCGCTGGAGCTCGGGTGCAAGCTTTGCCACGCTTGCACCGAGGACCCCCAGGGCCGGGCCGCGATTCTCGGAGACGTCAAGGCCTTCGGCGAGGGCGACAAGACGCTGCTGGAGGGCAGGAGCAAGCGATGCCATCTTCGCTGCTAGTCCCTGCAGGGCCAAGGCGCGATCGTCGGGCTGATTGAGCCCCTCGGCGAGGACGACGAGACGCTGCTGGAGCGCCGGGGCCAGCCCTGCCGCACCTGCTCCGAGGCCCTCCAGGGTCACGGCGCGGAGCTCAGGGTCGCCAAGTCCCTCGGCCAGGACGATGAGACGCTGCTGGAGCGCGGGTACAAGCGCTGCCAAGCCCGGGCCGAAGCCCAATAGGCCCTCCGCGCGATCTTCCGGGTCGTCAAGTGCCTCTACGAGGACGACGAGACGCTGCTGGAGCTCGGGGGCAAGCCCCGCGACACCCACTCCGAGGCCGTACAGAGCCGAGGAGTGATGTAAGGGGTGGTCAAGTCCCTCGGCGAGGGCGACCAGACGCTGCTGCAGCTCGGGCGCAAGCCTTCCCACGCCTGTCCCGAGGCCTCGCAGGGCCGCGCTACGTTCCCAGGACTGGTGAAGTCCCTCGGCAAGCGCCACGAGGCGCTGCTGGAGGTCGGGCGCGAGTTCTACCAAGCCCGGTCCGATATCGTCGAGGATCCAGTTGCGGTCGTCGTAGTCCTCAAGCCCCTCGACTAGCGCGACGATGTGCTCCTGCTGCACTCTGGTGAGGCAATCGAAGTTGCGCGCGAGTGATTGCATCACGCCGGGATACATCAGCGGCTGCGGGCCGGGTTGGAGTTGCGTCAGCCTGTTCCAGATGGCCTGAACCCGGATCCTTTCTTCAGGCGTCGCGATTGCCATCGCGGCGACACGCAGCTGTTGATCTGTTTGTGACATGCCCAGCAGATCGATCAGGCTGAGCCGCTGAGCAACCTCACCGAGAATATCCAGCGGCAGATCATGGATACTGCTGGTATGCTGGCTGCTTACAGGAGAAAACGCTTGATCTTGAGGCTCAGAGCGCGTCTGCTCCACCACAGAACAGGATGATTCACCCTGTCCTTCAACGCTAGCCGCCGGTCCGATGAGAGAATCGTCCGTGATATCACGCTCGATGGCGTTGAATGCCGAGATGGGCGCCTTGCCACGCTCCTCAATGCCCCTCATATTCACCTCCTATGGATACATCTTGAGATCATCGTGATTGTCGCGCAGCGGAAGCATCAAGGATCGGGCAGTTCCTAGAACGTCGCTGGCTTGACCAGGTTGAGTCCGCGATTACTCGATCGGACAAGATCCTTTCCATCGTCGACCATGAGCTGCCCTGTCGAAGAGACCGGATGAGACCGCCAGTTCCAGGCGGCCCGCCAATGATTGCCCAATATCGGCCGGAACCAATGGTGGCGAATTTCAAAGCGCCAGAAACAATCTGCCTTTGGAAATTCCGTAATGTTCAGCATCATGGCCCATCGGGGCGCTCCTGTGGTTTCCCGCAAAACACGTGCCCCTTCAAAAGGTCAACATTGATCTGAGCGCTTCGCCAGAGCCCTCAGCCTCTCAAGACCACTAATCGCCGTGGTCCCCGCATCGCTGACAACGGACGGACGCTCCACATTCGATGTAGTTTCACCGACAGATTATGTCTTGCTTACTACCCAAACTGTTCCGCCGTTGAGCGAATCTTCCAATTCCAGATCCGCTGAGCGTTCTTCCTCCAGGGTGGCGTTGGTGCGCAAGCGGCGAACGAAATCCTCGAATTTGCTAACCTCGCGCCACGCCTCACGTGCCACGCTGTGCGCCTCCTCACGCGCCTGCCGACTGCGGTCGGCCTCAGCTCTGGTCGCATCGAGGCGCTTTTGGAGCAGCTGTTCGTGTTGGCGCAACGAGACGACCTGCGCATTCACCTCGTCAAGATCAATGAGAGCCGCGGCTTTCCCGATTAAGGGATCGTATAGCGCGGCTTCGCGACGGGGTCGGTCTTCCTGCCATCTGCGAAGATCTGTCGAAGCGGTTTCGATTGCCGCGACAGCATTGTCGAGAGCCGCCTGCCGCAGGCGCAACGCATCTTCAGCGCGGCGGCGCCGCAGTTGCTTGAGTTCGAGAATGCGATGTACGGCTTTAGGAATCATGCCAAGCAGGCGGCGAGCGCATCGACCATTGCGTCGAAGCCGATCTGCTCTTTTGTCGACTGTCGCAAGAAGCTTCGTATCTGGTCTATTTTGGCGATCGCTGCATCAGCGAGTGGATCTGCTCCCTCCTTATACTCGCCGACACGCACCAAAAGTTCCACCTCGTCGTATTTTGCCATCAGCTGCCGCAGGCTGCCCGCCAACCATTCATGATCGGACGACACGATTGCGCTCATGACACGGCTGATACTCGCCAGAATGTCGATAGCGGGATAGTGGTTCGACATTGCCAAGGCGCGTGAGAGCACAATGTGACCATCGAGGATGGATCGGGTTTCATCAGCCACCGGTTCGGCCATATCATCGCCCTCCACAAGCACAGTGTAGAAGGCCGTTATGGATCCGCGGTGATTGTTCCCCGCGCGTTCGAAAAGCCTCGGCAGTGCAGCGAAAACCGATGGCGGAAAACCACGCCGTGTCGGCGGCTCACCGGCCGCGAGACCAATCTCCCTCAGCGCACGCGCGAAACGGGTTACCGAATCCATGAGAAGCAACACACGCTGTCCTTGGTCGCGGTACCATTCGGCGATGGCCGTCGCGACATAGGCCGCTTTGGCCCGTTCCGCTGCGGAGCGGTCGGAAGTAGCAACGACAATAACCACTCTCGATAGCGCTTCTGCGCCGAGATTGTGTTCGATCAACTCCTGCACCTCCCGGCCTCGCTCGCCGATCAGCGCGATCACAGCCACGTCGACCGCTGCGCCACGCACCAGCATCGACATCAGTGTACTCTTGCCTCCGCCCGCAGCGGCAAAGATGCCGGTGCGCTGCCCCTCGCCGCAGGTTAGAAGACCATCGATCGCCCGTATGCCGACAGGAAGGACTTTGTCGATGATACGCCGGGATAAGGGGGCTGGTGCGTCCCTGTAGACAGGCACGCGGGCTTCCGGAAGCAGCGGCCCATTAGTGGATTCGTCGAGAGGTCGGCCGAAACCGTCGAGGACGCGGCCCAGCAGATTCCAGCCGGTGGGTACCATGAGGGGCTTTCCCGTTGGGACCACTTCAGTGAGCGTGGAGAGGCCCTGCATTTCCCCAAGCGGTGTCAGAATGGCGACGTCGCACTGAACGCCAACGACCTCCGCCGACAGTTGCAAGTCGTTCTCCGGATTACGAAGAGTGCAAAGGTCGCCAATGCGGGCGCCCGGCGCCGTGGCACGGATGACCGTTCCAAGGATCTGAAGGACCCGGCCGCGGACGTGCATTGTCGACGCCTGCGCAATTGCTGATCTTGCGAGCTGGAAAAAGCGATCGATGTCCTCCTGCTCAGGGGGAATGACTGCGTTCGCCGGCTCGGCTGGCTCGGAGATCGATTTAGGCATTTGGGACATTATCATGCTTTGAGTTTGCAGAGGTTTCTAGGCTGCTGCGTAGGCAGCTTTCGATCGCCGCAAGCTGGCTCTCGATGGTGGCTTCGACCAGTCCGGCATCGGTCTCGATGATGCATCCGGCATCATTCACGCGCGCGTCCGCAATTAGGTCGACGGCGCGCGATGTCAGCCTCGGGAGGATCTCGTCTAATCGGCTGCGGACCGCCTCGAGGAGCGACGGTGCCACGCGTAGCCGGACGAGGGATTTGTGCCCCGCGAATTTCAGACCGCGCAAAGCAATCTGCACCGCCGCCTCCACTGGCTCAATAGTTTCGATGATCCGCCGTGCGATCTGCAGGCCCATGTTGACGATCTGCTCTTCATTTTGCGCCATAACCCGCAGAGAATCCGTAGCGATCGCGGTCAGGCGGGCCTCGATTGCCGCTTGTGCCGCAGCCAAGCCGGCTTCTTTGGCGTTCGCCTCGATCACCCGGGCCGATACACGCGCCGCCTCGATGAGCGCATCGGCTTCGCGCCGTGCCTGCATAAGCAGTTGCTCGGCGTCCACCAGCGCCTGTGCGCTGCCCGCCGGCAAGATTCGCCCAGGGCCGAGTATGCCAGCCGATGCAGGTGTCAGCTGAACCAATGCGACCATTTGGGTATTCTCTTACGGACCAGGCGCCGCATCGCATTAAATGCGTCCTCGCCAGCACTGTCGTCACGACAGGCGTCCACCGCCGCCGCCCAGAGTGGCGCGGGACGGCGCAAGCCTAGCCGAGTCCGCAGCATTTGCGGAATGCCGCCAATCGCAAGACCGAAGATCGCCGCGCCGCAGTGGAGCAATGCACTGGGCGCGGACGGAATGTCACAAGCACCGATCGCCGACATCAGTGCGGCAGTCGGCCGCGGCAGGAGTGCGGCCTGCGGAGCGAATGCGACGGATTCTTCGCCAAGCGCCGCGCGAACCGCCGCGATATCGTTCGCGCGAATAAGTCCTGTCAGGCCGGATGCACCCACCCAGGCGCCAGCTAGCCGCATAAGGCGCACCGCGTCCTGTCCCGGGAGAAACGCGAGCCGACTTCGTCGCGCGGCGCAAGCGGAAATGATGGCTGACGGTTGGTCACTTTGGCCACGAAGCAGCCAGCGCCCAAGCTTAATACGAGTGAATGGTTCCGCCAGAGCGATATCCAGCGGCATCCATTCTGGCCAACCATGCGCAATTGTGAAATCGAGATCAGCGGCAGGATCGGCAATGCAGCACATCACCGCCTTCGCCCACGGTGCATCAAGCCATTCATCCGACATCGCGGCGGATGTCCCGGCGATCGCTGTTGAATTGTTCGATCCGCTTGATCTCATTGAGACGCTATGGCGGATGTCTGGCGGACGCGACGCCATAGCAGGAACGCGAGGACACCATTGCCGATAAGCGATGCCGCTGTGCCGCACACGAGCCCGACCAGTAGATAGCGTGCGCCCCTGTCCTGTGTCGTGAGGACGGCCGATCTATCGACCGAACGCAGTAAAGCATTATCCTGGCTCGCCGCCAGCAGGATGACGGAAACCCTTTCATAGGACAGGCCCTCCAAGCTGTTTGCGACGAGCTCCTTGATTTTCGGTACTATCTGATCGACGGTGGTGCTGGGTGCGTAACGGACAAGCACAGCAGCGCTCGAGGGGAAGGGCGGGTTTCGATCGTCGCTCATTTCTTGCGGCAACACCACATGGACCCGGGCATTGAGCACGCCATCGATGCTGGTCAGGGTCCGCGACAACTCCTGTGTGATGCCATAAATATAGCGCACACGCTCCTCTGTCGGCGATGAGATCATACCTTCTTTCTTGAAAAGACTGCCCATGTCGGCATAGACGTCGTGAGGCAGTCCGGCGCCGTTCAACACTTCCATGGCAGGGGGGACATCCTTAGTATCTACTGCCAACGAGGCAGTGCCGCCGCTGTCCGTCGTTTTTTCGGCATAGATGCCTTGATCCATAAGCAGTGCGAGCATTTCGTTAGCTTCGTGCGCCGGAAGATTGCGGTAGAGCTCGAGCTTTGATCCGCAGCTCACCATCGTGAACATCAATAGGATTATCGCCAGCTGCTTCAATACAAAGGTCACACCCGCGCACCAGGGTAGATCATTGGTTTTTCAGGAAAGTCTCAAGGCTTTGTGTGGCCTTGCCGACCACCTTGGCCAGCATGTCGCACTGTAGGGACAAAGCTGATATCGTGACCTGTGCGCTCAGCCAATCAGCCGAGTGGATTTCTCCCGGTTTCATGTTCGCCGAAGTGGCTTCTATGGCTTGGGTAAAGCTGGTGCTCAGCTTTTCCATGCTGCTGAGGATGGCGTCTCCCGGTGTCCGGGCGACCCCAGATCCGCGCGCCACCTCGGTCGCTGACCTGTCGTGCTGTAGCGACAACTCGGGCCGAACGGATGCGGGACGAACGGGGTCAATGGATTCAGCCGAAATATTCGAAACGAATGCACTCTCCGTTGGCAAAACAGACCTCAGAGCCCCTGGGCTAATGCTGTTCACGCTCACCAGATGTCCCTCTCTGACGGAGGTGCGACCGAGCTCTTGCCAAGCGCCACGACGAGTCCATCGACGTCGGGATCTCCACCCGGAACCTGCTTGAGCACGGCATCACGCTGGCTGAGTCGTCCTGCCAGATGGAGAGCCAGAGCCTTGAATGCAATCCCATACGCGTCATTGATATCCGAAAGCGGACGCAGCTTTTCCAGCGCTGCCTCGATATCTCCAACCGTCAAATCGGCCACGGCGTAAGCGATGACGGACTCCCTACCGCCCGGCGCAATGGCATTAAGTCCTTTCGCAATACGTCTGGCCCGCACCACGTCATTCGAAACGCAAGCCAGGAAGGCCGCCTCGGCAAGATGCCGCCGAAAGCCAAGCCCGATCTCAGTGCGACTCCCGGATGAGCCGGACGTACATGAAGGAGACATCGTTATCGAGTTTCCTTTCTCTTGGGGATTTGCGCGCCTGGGGATTTGCGCGTCATTTTCCGGCAACCATGCCATCGAGCTGCGGACCGAATTCTAACACGCTCCAGCTTGTTCAAATCGCGCCGCGCCGGCAGGCAAATGGTTTGTTAACTTGCATCCGGGACGACATGATCCATACGCGGCAGCCACTTTGACAAAGGATTTTGCTAACAAGTACGCATCAAGGCGGAAGAGCTCGCCGCCAGTGTTGTTCGATATCGCGCCAGGCACAAATACAAAGACGATATGCATCCATACTCGCCGCATATGAGGCCGCAACCGAGAGCATTTTTGTTATTCCTGATCGGGCTGATGTTCGACGCCATTACGCCTGATGATGAGCACATATCGAAACAATATTACCGGTATGGTTTAGACTAAGATATCGACAGTGTGACTGGCGATTTATTTGGACTTCTAGCATGAAGCGCGAGCATCGAGCCGTTGCAGGTAAAGCTCTCGCCTTGAGGCAAACGGAATGCCGGCGTGACGCAAACATCGGCAGAACGTGTCGTGCAGTGGCTGAAGGATTCAGATCATTCGTCCGCCTCGTCGTAGGTGTGAAGCGCGTTGAGCTCACCGACGACGGCGCTAGCACAGTCCTTGAGGGATGGAATGTGCCGTGGGCATCGACCATCAGGCAGTCGCTGCTCTCCAGAGGTCAAAACTTTGCCCGCGAGGCGCAACGCCTGCCTTCCACGGGGGAACGAATGAGTAGCAAAGATCTCGATGAGACGATGGAAACCGCCCGGCAAACGATCGCCCAGGTGGAGAGCTCCTTGAAAGAAAGTCGCGAACAGCTCGCCAGGCAAGCTGAGCTCTTAGGCGATTATGCCATCAGCGGCGATATCGACTCCGCATTCGTTGGAACTCGAGATGAGGACTTTCGGCAAGCTTACACATGTGAACGGCAGGCGGCGCTCACGTCCGATCAGCGACCGGTACGTGGGTCGGGCGTCAAGCTGATACGGCAGATGGTCTGAGGCGGCGATGCAGAAGGTAGAGGAGCGGGTAACGGGGGATGGAGAAGTGGGCACTGTTGAGGCTGCAGGGCTGGCGCGGATTGCGGAAGAGCTGATCGCAGGACGAACGGATTTGGCGGCTGTTATTGGGATGACGGATGACGAGCTCGAGGCAGTCTACGCGCTCGGCCATCGTTTCTATTCTGCCGGTAAATACTGCGACGCGCTGAACTTCTTTCGGTTTCTATGCATGCATCGGTACATCGACCCGAGATTTTGGTTCGGATTCGGTGCTGCTAGTCAGATGTTGGGCGATTCAGCAAATGCCGTGCGTGCCTATGGAATGGCTGCGCTGCTGAATGACGAGGATCCGCAGATTCCGTTTCGCGCTGCCAAATGTCTTATCAAGCTAGATCAGCCGGCGGCAGCCGTGAGCGCGCTTGATAGTGTATTGGCGCTTAGCTGCGGCAAACCTGAGCATAAGGATTTGGCTCAGCGGGCGTCGCTGATGCTGCGTCGGCTCAACCCTGAAGCTGATGGTAAAGGAGACTGCGATGCGTAACGTCAACACTACAGAAGCGATCGGTGGACTGAGACTAAAATCCGGGGTGCTAACTGAGGTCGACGCACTCACCAGCAATCTTGTCGCTGGTTTTGGCAAATCTGGCGCTGAACCTTCGCTACCACCAGTCTCTGACGGCGCTGTGGCGCCGGACAGGGTGCCAACGCTACCCCCGCCACGGGCCTTCGATACGATCCAACTCGTCGAGAAATTTCTGGCCCTCAAGATAAAGATGGGCAACGCCCAAGCTGCCGCGGGTACGGAGGATGTACGGCACTGGGGTGAACTGCAGAAGCAGGAGAACGAGAAAATTGCCCGAAAGATTTCCGAGGCGGCGGAGAAGGTGAGAAAAGCGAAAAAGAGTTCGATGGTCATGAGGATATTTGGGTGGATTGCGATCGCGTTCACCGGGGTAGCGGCCGTAGTCACCGGCGGGCTTCTCGCCGTTTCGACCGCGGCAGTTGCACTCGCCGTGGGGATCCTGACCGAGACGGGCGTCATGGACAAGATGATGCAGGCCATTGCGAAAAGCCTCATCAAAGATCAAGGGATGTCACCGCAACAGGCCGAGCTTTGGGCCACTATCATCACGGTTTTCATCGTCGTTGCTTGTTCGGTGGCCACCTCGGTTGCCGGTTTCCGCAGTGGGGTAAATGGGGCCGCGAGCATTGCCGCGAAGATCACAAGCCAGGCCGACAAGGTAGCGAAGATTGCCATGGCCGGTCAGCACGTTGCGACAGCGGCCCGAACGGGCGAAGTCATTGCTACGTTAGCCGAGGCGTTCGCAGGCGGCGCGAGCGGATTCCTGCAGAAGCAGGCGACGGACGCCCAGGCAGAGACGTTGGATATCAGGAAATTCCTCGCCAGATTGGCGAATCTTCAAGAAGACGAGATCGCACGCATCCAAGAATTGGTCCTCAGCATGACGACCATGACGCAAAGAGTTGTCGATGCGATCGAGGAGCAGAGTCGATCCGCCTCAACTGCCATACGGCACATCGGCTGACGAGCCATAGCTGTCAAATCCCTGCCCAACACCAGGAGGATATACATGCTACACACCGTCATACAGACAAACCGAATTGGCGGTCATCTATCGCCGGACGGCGCTTCGCAGGAACATCGACCCTTGTTGGTAATGTCCGCGACCTCTAGTGGCCTGGGTACTAGGAACGGCGAAGTTGCGTCAACGCTTGCCGATTCCTGCAAGTTGGCGTGGGCAGGTTCGCCAATGCTCGCAGACATCGACGTTCAAACCGCGGCTGCCGAAACTTTGGGAGCACGGCTCGCCTCAGTTGACATATACGCAGTTGGCGCGTTGCTGCACAGGCTAAATCTGCAGTTCCGTGATTCTGCGAGATTGGACCGGCAGGTTGCACGTGATTGCGATATCGCGGCGCAGAACGCCGCTGCCAAGGCACTTCGCGCTTCCGGGTTATGCCAGCTGGTCGGCACGGTCCTAACCTCCGCCTTCGCAATAGCCGGTGCGGGACTGAGCTTTCAGGGCGCGCGCAAAGCACAGGCACGGTTCGATGCTGAGATTGGTGGTTGGAAGGCCCGCAATGGCAAGACGAGTTTTCAGACCGAGGTGCCCAAGCCGGCTACTAAGCCGGACCCCGAAATATCCCTAGAGGGCAGCCAGCCGCCTCACGTCGCGGTCACGCCGGTTACTAAGCCGGACCCTGAGATAGTGGAGGTTGACCAGCCGCCGCCCGACCTTGGCAAGGCGGCTACTAAGCGGGACCCAGAGACACTCCCAGAGGATAGCCAGCCGCCCGGCGTTGACCTGACTGGGATCTACAGAGCCCAGCAAGTCGCGCAACAAACGACGATGACCTGGAGCGGCGTCGCCACGGGCATATCCGAGGTCGGCAAGATTGCAGGTGCCGGCTTGAACATGGCAGCAACGATAGAGCAGGAGAAAAAGGCGAAGCTGGACGCGGAGGACACCGAGATACGCTCTCGCGCCGAGGATGAAACCGAATACAAGTCGGCATATGAAAGGATGATCAACGATGTTCTGGAAACGCTTTCTGAAGTGAGACGCGCCGATGCTGAGACGCGGAGCAAAATCGCCAACATGGGATGAGCTTTGGAACCAGTTAAACCTGCGCAGGAAAAGGAATGAGGAATGTCGGACGTAAGCTTCCCAACTCTGACGTATGCCAATATTGCCGGGGGACGGGGCCGGGCGGCCGCATTGGCACAGCGGCTCCAGATGGAACGATATGATTATCTCGAGCATCAACTCACAGACGAATTCGAGGACATGGAGAAGCTGAACGATTGGCTGAAGAGCTCGAACTCCGCTTTGGCCGAGTTACGCGTCAACCGGCCCGCTGACGACAAGCAAGAGAATGAATATGGCACGTTTGTGGACGCGCAGGGCAAAACCCAGAGCGTCCACAAGTGGATGATCGACAACGGCATCCCTATTGAGAAGAGCGGTGATACCAAGGGTCGTCAGTCGGATTTCGATGCCGCCATCTCCAATCTCAAAGCGCGCGTCGATACCATGAATAGTGACTCGCAAATGGAGCTCATTCGCCTGCAGTCCCTGATGGACAAGGTGAATCAGTGCGTTGAACTCGCGACCAATTTGGTGGCCAAGGATGGCAAATCCAAGGAGAACATCCTGGGCAATATCAGGTAAAGAGCGGATTCGTGGCAGATTTGACGCAGAACGATCATCAATGGCTCGCGAATCGATTGGCGTTTCTAGTTGGTCGCGCAAGGGGTGCGTGGGTTGCTATCGTCGGCAGGAATACTGCATTGCTCTGCGTCCCCTGTTTACTTCTACCTTTGGCGGGGTGCTCCGGCAGTGGTACGATTGCCGAGCGGGGGGTCTTGCTGAACTCTCCGTCCTCCGTCCCGTCTGGCTCCGCGTCTGTGCGAGAAATTCGCGGACCGCAGACTAAAGGCTTTGAAGTGATGGGACAGAGGCAAGCGCAGCCAGTCGCGGCCACAGTGGAACGCAAGCTGCCGGTTGTGTCGGATAGCAGGCGCGTGAGCCTCGACTATACCAATGCCGACATTCGCCAGGTCGTGCAGGATGTCGTAGGCGATGTCATGAGCATGCCCTTTACCATCGATCCTGGCGTCGGAGGGAAGATGACCCTTCATACAGCCCGCCAAGTGCCAGCGAGTGAGGTGCTGCGGCTACTCGACAAAGCGCTGGGACCGCACGGCTATGGACTGGCTGCGGGTGAGCAAGGCATTCGAGTGGGGCGCTTGGCCGATCTTGCTGGCGGCATCCAGACCAACGTTCAAGTTATTCCTGTGCAGTATGTCGACCCGGCTGAGGTCATCGGAGTAATCCGACCGAACTTGGAGGAGGGTGTGCGCCTCACGCCAGCCCCCGGGGGGAGGGGCATTGTTGTCAGTGGACCGCCGGGATCCGTGAGTTCTGTGCGGGAACTGGTCGGTCTTTTCGATACCGACGCTATGGTTCGCAAGTCCTTCGCGCTGTATACGCTGTCTCAAGCGAGCCCGGCCGACGTTGAACGAGAACTCAGTTTGTTGTTTACGCGGAATGGGCAAGAAGGAAGGATTGTCCAATTTGCGGCGCTAGAGCGGCTGAATGGTATCCTGGTCGTGGCAGAAGATCCTGCGGCTCTCAAGCAGGTCCGCCAGGCGGTCCTCAAACTGGATAGTGCGTCGCAGGCGACGGCAAACATTCACGTGCGTCCACTGCTGTACCGGCGGGCTTCGGACGTGGCGAACGTACTGGCGCAAACCTTCGGCGCTGAGGCGCCCAGTGCTGTCTCGCGTGCAAAGCCCTCGGGAACGCTCGGCAACCTGTCGGTGGCAAGTGACGCATCCGATCGAGCCAGCTTGCCGGTCAACGTGTCAGCTTCGCCGGCCGAAATGCCAGATGCGACCGTCTCCACAACGGATTCGGTGGACGAAACGGTCGTGTCAGCGAACCGTCTCGGCCTCTCGGCGCCGGTTCGGATTCGGGCGGACCCCGGACAGAACGCGCTGGTAGTACTCGCAGCACCCCACGACTACAAGATCGTGGAGGCCGCGATCCGTCAACTCGATCTCAAGCCTCGACAGGTCCTCATCCAAGCCATCATCGCCGAGGTTCGGCTGGATGATGGTCTAAGTTACGGCGTGGACTATCTTCTCTCCACCAGGGGCTTAGGCGCAGTTCCAAATGGTTTATCGTATGTATTTCCCGGCAAAGACGCCAACATTGTGTTACACGGGCTAAGAGCGCTTGGGGAGGTAAAGGTTGTGTCCGCGCCGCGCATTCTTGCGGTCGACAATCAAACGGCCACGATCCAGGTGGGCGATCAGGTCCCCGTCCTAGCGCGATCATCGCAATCTGTCCTAAGCGAGAACTCTCCGATCGTGAGCGACGTCGAAATGCGCGACACAGGTGCGATCTTGGCTGTTACGCCCAGAATAGGTGCCGGGGGTAGTATAACACTCGATACATTCGAGGAGGTCAGCACCGCCAACAGGAACACGCTAACCAATGTTCAATCCCCGGTGATTTCGGTGCGCCGCCTCCAGAGTACCGTATCCACCCAAAGCGGCGACACGATCGCTATCGGCGGATTGATGCAAGACAGCACCAACCGTGCCAATTCTGGGGTTCCTGTGCTGAAAGATATTCCGCTTTTGGGGGGATTGTTCCGCAGAACGGAATACGCCAAGGAACGGACGGAGCTCTTGATATTGCTCAATACCCGGGTGGTTGACAGTGGCGCCGACGCAAGGGCCCTGACGGAGGAACTGCGCGAAAAGTTCGAGACCCTAGCCCCCGACCTGGGCCGCAGGCTAACACGGTCAGCTCAAGGCAAACCTCGCCCGTCTTTTTCCAGGTGAGAGCGAATTGGGCGCGGCTAACGTGAACCGGCCGTGGTTCTTTCGCAGCGGGTATCCGGCCCCACCTTCAGGAGCGGCATCTGTCCTCTTGCCCGCCGCAGATCATGCGCGGCGCGCCCTGTCAGAACCGCCCCAGCGACCTCGAAGACGAGGGGATCATGACCGACTGGCGCGAATACTCCGCGTTGCCTCCACGACAACTAAACTAGGATCGCTGTTTTCGCCATTTGGGGAGGAGCATAATGAAGCAATCTTCGCCCTAAAGGCGAGAATCCGCTCTTGCAGGCTCGGATGAAGGCGCCGAGCGCTGGCGATCATTGCGTCGCTGATCGAACCTGCAAGCTCAATGGCCTCGACCACTCGGCCAATCGCCGACGTACTCACCCGGATAGTTCCGGCCACCCAGACGACCTGCTGCTGCCGTGCCGGAGCGCATCAGCTCGAGGAACTCGTCGCGGTAGGGGTCGACGCAAAACGAATCCGACAGCGTCATCGACACTTCGCGTCCGGCGGCATGCGCCAGGCGCGCGATCTGCCGGATCGCTTCCTTGGCGCGCGGCGGGTCCCACAGATAGCCCTCGAATTTCACCTTGGCGCCCGACGCCTTGTCGGGCTCGATGTCTTCCGTCCCGAGTTCGATGCAGGCCGATATAGCGCTCGCCATCGGCCGTGACGAAGATCATCGAGCGCGCCGTCGGTGGTTGTCCCACTAGGGGGTTTGGTGTCGAAGGCGACGCCCTGGGCGTGGATGTCGTGGGCGTAGATCTCGCCGAGCGCGTCCTTCGACACCTTGCCGAAGAAGGCGGCGCGCCCGCCGAAGCTGGCTACGCCGGTGGCGGTGTTGCCGGCGCTGCCGCCCGAGGCTTCGATCGCCGGACCCATGCGGCTGTACAGCAGCTCTGTTCGTTGCGTGTCGATGAGGGTCATCGCACCCTTGATGACGCCGTTGGTCTCGAGAAAAGCCTCGTCGCACTAGGCAATGATGTCGACAATGGCATTGCCGATGCAAAGCACGTCATAGTCCGGCATCAATGTCTCCGCCTGGGAACCCGCCAGCTCTCTTGCCATGCCGGCCGGGCGCTGGTCTGGCAAGTGGGCTTTCCGTTTGCCAATGCGTTCGTTCCCGGCCCTCACGGGGCAGCGAGTCCCTGCCGTGAGCGCCTCACCTGCCAGGCTACATGGCGGCCGTGGAGATTACCTCAGCAGCGGCGCCCGATCGGAAACCTTAGCACCTCCGCGCTTTGGCGTGGCTGCTTGAACTCTTCGACGGCAACCGCCTCAATTAGCAGGTCCAAGGCTTCGCGGCCCCTTTGACTCATCGGGTCATCCCCACAAAGGTAGTCATACGCTCGATCTAAATGCACTCGGGCGGCGGAAAAATCGCTTGTCATATCATAGAACCCTCTCTACCCGCCCGCATTGCCGTCTACGAGGTGAAGGTAGTTCAATCGTCAATATATACACACAAATTTGAATTAAGTCGGTGTGATCATGGAGGTCACCGACGACCACTCGCTGGCGCTCGGTCGGTTCATAAATGCCGAGCACCCCGTCGCGAGACCACCTCTGATCTCCCTCCTTCGATGCTAGACGCGTGGAAGACATGGCTGCGCCGCCGCTGCCAGAAAGGCGTGTCCCATCGCGCGGCGGCTGCATAGTGGGCAGCCAGCGCTGGGAGGTAATCGGCAAAGCCGCGTTTGGCGATCGTTGCATAGCAGGCGCAGGCGAAATCGCCACGCCCGTCCAGCATGTCCGATGCCGCGTTAGGCCGCCAGGATGCCTGAGCGGAGTGCATGCACGATCCCGCGTGATGACAGTGGATCGGCACAGAACAGGCCGCCGCGACCCAGCGGTCACCGGCGGCGGGATAGATCGTTGCGGTTCCCGCCGCCTTGATCATGCTGGCGGTCTCGATTGCGTTGGGTGGCACGAGCGGCGCGATGGACTGCGTTGCGGCTAAAGCGCGGTACCAATGTCCGGCTTTGCGCAGTTCGCTGCCCAGATCCGGATCGGTGAGGCGCGCGACCACACGGCGTTCGTCCGGGAAGTCGGGGCTGTACCACCAGCCTGCGGGACGCGCCTCGACGACCATGCTGCAATCGCCCCGGTGCGCGGTCGAACAAGCGTGTGTAGGCGGCAAGATGTCCGTGCACGGTGAGCTTGGCGCCGAAACATCGCTCCAGCCTCCAACTGCGACCGGTCGCCAAAACCACGGCGCGGGCAACGATAGCTTCATCGGCCAGTTTGAGCAGCCAGCCTTGATCGTCGCGCACTGCCGAACCCACGGCCGAGCCAAACCGCGTGTCCATACCTGCCGCCTTGGCCGCCTGCACCATCAGCCGGTCGAATCGCGTAGGTCGAGCTGCCAGCCGGCACCTTGAGCGGAAAACATGCCGTGCCGCTCGCTGGGAACTTCATTGGCCCACACCGAAACAAGCGCACGATTTTCAACGAAGCCGGCCTCGGCGAACGGCGTCCAGACATCACGCTGACGCAGCAGCCCATTCGCTACTGCCGGCAGCACCTCTCCCGGCTTTGGCCGATCATGCGTTCCTGCTTCCAGCAACAGCACGCTCCGCGCGGGTGCATCGTCGCCAACTCCAGTCCGGATGTGGTCGCCGCCGAACGTGATCGTCTCAGCGAGCTGGCGGGACAAAATGCCAACCTCAAGATAGCGTTGGCCCGGATCAGCGAGGCGGGCTGATGAAGACTTTAAATTCGAAATGTGACACGCGGCAATCGTCGCGTGCCGCTGCAGCCCCAGGCTCCGCTTCACGGTGGGGACCGATCGGCCGCACTCTCAGCCTGTGCTTCTTCTCTGCCACCCATCATCGAATTTTGGTGGATTGTCCGTCTCCCGCACCGGTTTGAGCGCGATAGACAAGAATCGCGTTTTCTGTGCCGGCCGGGCTTCAATGACGGGGATGGCGAAAAGCTGAGTGCTCGGGCTTGCGGGCCGAGCTTGTCGGTCGCTCGATGGAAAGTGTCATCTGAGGCGCTTCCTCTCCCGCGTGCAACTGGAAGACACGCTCGTCCAGTTCCTTGTCCACTTCCGTCAGACGATGATTGAGGCGAAGGTAGTCCGTCCAGGTCGGCGTGCGGAACGTTTCCGTCCAATGCATAGGCTTCTGCAAGTTCCGCTGGAGCGTCCAATTCCGAGCACCGACCCGGCTGTGTACATGACGCCGCTGCCGCATGAGGTCGAGGAAAGCCTCGAGATCTCTCTCGGCTATCAGATATTCGACCTTGACCACGATCGGGCCGCTTCTCGGCTTCAGGTTGAGCGCGACAGCCGGGGCATCGAATTCCTCCAGAGGATCGGGCTCTGAGTCGCGGCGCTCGCGAAGAGGAAACAGAACGCCGGCTGCAGCGACGAACATCAGGGAGGCAGCGGAACCCTCCAGCGCCAGGGCCAGCGAATGGTTTTCGGCCACCGTGCCCCACACCCAGCTGCCGAGCGCGATGCCACCATCGATCAAAGCATAGTAGATCGAGATGGTGCGCCCCACGACCCAGCGCGGGCTTGCCAGCTGCACGCTCACACCGACCCCTGACCAGGCGGTGATCCAGCCCGCGCCGCCCAAAGCGAGTGCAATTGCCGCCACCCCGATCGAAGTTGTCAGTGCCAGGGAAAGTGAGCACGCCGCGCAGGCGACGCAGGAGAGCCTCATCAGCCGCTCCTGCGACAAGCTCCGTCTGAACAGGCTGTTGGAGAGGCCAGCGAAGACGGCTCCGGTCCCGAAGCCGGCCATGAGCGCGCCATAGGCGAGCGGGCCTCCTCCCAGCTGATCGCGGACAACCACCGGCAGCAGCGCGAGTATGGCGATGCTCGCCAAGCCAAAGAGGGTTCCGCGCGCGATCGCTGCCTTGATTTCCGATGACATCCCCGTGAAGCGCAGCCCGTCATAGATCGCCGTCCTCATCGACTCGCGTGGAAGAGGGGAAGAACGAACCTTCCACTTGCAGCGCCAAATAGTGGCCAAGGGTACGAAATAGGTGAGCGTGGTCACCGCGAATGCCGCCATAAGGCCAAACGAGGCAACTACAATGCCGCCGAGCGCCGGGCCCACAGTCCGGACGGTATTGAATCCAACAGAAAGCAGGGTGACGGCAGCGGGAACATCGCGTCGATCCACAATATCGCCAACCGACGCTTGCCAGGCCGGATCATTGAGAGCACCGCCGCTTGCGATCAAGAAGCTGAAGCCGAGGATCATCCACGGACTGACAAAGCCCAGCGCCACGGACGCGGTCAGCATCGCGGACGCAATCACCATAAGGCACCGACCGGCGAACATGACCCGGCGCCGGCTGAAATTGTCGGCGAGAGCCCCGGCAAAGACGGACAAGACGAAAGCGGGCAGGTTCGATGAAGCCTGCACCAACGCAACCATCAGATCGGAAGTCGAGATCGTTGCCATCAGCCAGCTGATGGCAACAGTCTGCATCAACCAGCCGAGGCTTGAAACCTGCGTCGCGAGCCAGATCGAGCGAAAGGTGGGCTGCAGAAGTGGCCCAAAGGTCGTCGGCGCAGCCAAATCTTCGTTTGATCCAGCCACCCTACTCATTTTGCGAACCTTTGCTTTCCGTTATTGTCGCTTCCCATGTAATCTAGGCTGAACCGTGGCGGCGGGAAGAATAGAGAGGAACTGGTTGCCTCCGACGAGTGCAGCACAGTTTCCTCGGCATTGAGGGTCGCGGCACGCGGGCGTGGGCCGGCTCACTCGCCTTCGAAGATGTCTTGTCAAGGTCGGATTCACTTGTCGCTTAACGCACCAGGCTTCATCAACGCGCACTTTGCGGAGCGATGCCTTTTCGCGAAACGCGACCCTGTTCTTTGTTGAAGACTCATTCATCAGCGGCGTTCGATGCGCTGGCTTAGGGAGAGTGAGGACGCTTGCAGATCTTCGATAGGATCGATTCACTGATAGGCGCAGACGATTGCCGGGCCGCGATCGAAGAGGCGCGCGCCTTGCTACTTCGATTCGAACAAAGGTCTGATGCGCTCACGCATGCGATCGACGAGTTTCTGCTCGACCTGATGACATTGGCTTTCATTGTCGAATGTTACGGACGCGGCTTTGAACTCCTGGCGCGAACGCTTGCCCGTAGAAGGCTGGTGAAGATCAGACTTTTGTCGGGAGGGATTGGCCGGGCAGAAATGGTTCCAAAGTCTGATGGCTGAACCGGCGATCGCGCCGCGTTGCAATTGACGACGTGGCGATCGCCAAAAAAAAGGGCCATCGGAAAACCGAGGCCCTTTAGGTGTAAAGTCAAAACTTTCAGAGGGGAACAGCTGGTACGATGGAATGGGAGGAAACCATCGCGTGCATCAGCTGTAAGCTTAATGGCTAAAAGTTGTGCAATGCGCAAACACACTTTGTGCAATGCAGCTATGCAGTAACGCAGAGCCTCAAGTTGCAAGATCGAGTTTGGAAATGTTTGCTGCTCGTACGGTGATGGGCGAGATCCTTAAGCGTATGTACGGCGGCATGATGGACGCTTGCAAGCATCCAGACAAGATTACCGCGAAGCTAAAATAAGAGGTTCGGTCCAATCGGCGATGCTCAATAGCCGCGCCATTCTGGTTCCGCCGGGCGTTACATCGCCTCGCCAAGTTGAGGATGTATGGTCGCGAGCAGCCGCGCGCCAATTTGGAACCCACGACCATATGCAACGATTGGGCACTGTCCGAAGAAGGCCGAGAACTGTTGAAAGTGCGCTAGATGGAGATATTCTGAATTGGAACGGGGGCCTGGTTCATCGCCAAAGCGAGACATGGATGAAAAGCAGATCGCGCCCAACGCCTGATCCAACCATTGCAACGGAAGTCCCCTGGTCGGAAAGCCTAACCGCATATGATGACAAGCATTTCGAGCTCTATTTGAAGCTCATGGACGCTTGCGCCGACAGTGCCAGCGAAGAGGAGATGGCGCTGGATGTACTGGGTATCGATCCGGTCAAAGAGCCAATCCGCGCCCGTAAGGCCCTTCGCAGTCATCTCAAACGGGTGCTCTGGTTTATGCATGAGGGCCATAAGGAACTGCTTCCAAGCCGGCCGCCTCAATAACTGCGGCGCCGAACAAGGTTGCCCGAGAGATCAGGTGGCGCCCTCGGGGGATGCGAGGACACTTGAAAGCCGCAATCGGGTTATCATCTCCATACTGCGTGTGTTCGGCTCCGCACGGCAAGTGCCCTTGAGTCGAGGAGGAATGCACATGAAGAAGAAAGTTCATCTGGAAGCCTGCTGACCGATCCCTTGGGGCCCATAATCGGGTCCCAAGTTGTTCCCGACGAGCGTTGCGAGGGGCGGATGCAGGACCAGCCGGAAATCGAGCCCGGGCGTGAAACGAAGTCAACAGGTGCGAGGTTCGGCCTGCTGGGTGTGGCTGTGTTGGCCGTAGGCGCCTTCATCTGGACCGGCTTCGGCGAAGGCATCCAGCAGGGCACGTCCAACGTCGTTCGGACTGTCATCGACAAGAGCATGCAGCGCCTTGGGCTCGGGCAAGCCCCCAACGCTCTTACAGAGGGCGAGTGGTATCTCTCGGTGTACTACGGTCCCGACTTTACGGATGTCACCCCCGTCGGCCTGGGGCACCCCTTCAAGGTGACATTCACGTCGGCCCCGGATTTGTCTGGCACCTACGAGAACGTTGCAGGGAGCGGCTCGGTAAGCGGCTTTGAACGACCCGGTCAACTCGTAATGACCTACTCCGGAGCAGATGGGATGTCCCATGGAGTTGCCATTCTCCCAGACATTCAGACTCACCTTTCTTCCAACAACGTCGAGCATGATTACGTGGGAGCCGTTTTGGTCCACGCTTGCTATAAGGCGGACACCCAGCAGTGCGACGCCGCCAAATCGCAATATAAATTCTGCAGGGCGATTTTGTCGAAAAACAGGGAACCCGACAAGGATCCTTCCCTCAAGGGTTACCTCGACGAACCATGTTCGGCTTTTCAGAACGATCTGAAGCTGAAGCTTAGCCCGACGGCACAGCTTTAGGCACGAAGGCGCTCACCAGGGTCGCAGCTCAAAGAGAACGGCGCCCTTCGCCGGGGGCCGTCCGTTCCGCATCCCGCCTGACGGCGGCGCGTTGCTGATGCTCCTACGGCCGCCCTGTTGAGCCGGTCTCAGGGCCACGGTCTTTCTCCTGCACCGATCTGACTTGGTCCCGCTGGCGGGCATTTCGGTGCTTCCGTTTTGTACGCTCTTCTTTCTTGGGCCGCTTCGCGGCACGGCTGCGCCGACATGGATGTGCCTAGCGGCACCTTTCCTATGTAGCGGGAAGAGAGGCGCGCGGCCCTCTCTCCCCACCCACTCAAACCGGCCTTTGCTTTGCTCCAGCACTGCGGGGCCAGATCCGGCGGCCCCCGCCGCGCTGAAATGCCTCGCTCCTGCGGCCTCACACTCGCCAGGAGGCACAAGTGCATCCCCATGCCTGACTGGCAGTGCGCTTCGCCGCAGGAAGGGTCCCGTTACTTTCCCGGCCTGGCAGGGCAGCTTGTCTCGGCGCCGCTGAATTCCAATCTGCAAAGCGGCCTCATCCCGTCACGCCCTGTGAAAAAAGGGCAGGAGGGCTACGGCTTCCATTTCAGCGTCAGCCGCTGAACGCTTGAGCCGGCTCTACGGCTATTCGGCTGGGGTTTTCCGAAGCTTTTCTAACACAAAGAGCTTGCCCTGGCGCACGGCGTACTCGATTGATTGCGCCTTCGCCAGATGTGCCGCAATCGAGCTGGCCAGCATGCAGCCCGTCCCGCGCATCGATGCGGCAAGACGCGGCGTGTCAAAGCGGACTGGTTCGTGATCGGGGCGCAACAGAATATCGATCGATCGGGGTCCCGCCGCGTGGCCGCCCTTGATCAGCAGGGCCTGCATCCCGGCCACCAGCAATTCCTGGCCTTGCCACACCGCGCCGTCTTCATCAACCGCTGGCTCTAAGCCAACAAGAAGCGCCAGCTCGATGAGATTGGGTGTGACGAGGCGGCAAAGGGGCATCAGGTCGCGTTTCATGGCGGCGATGGCCCTTGCGTCCAGCAGCGCCCGGCCTGACGTCGAGGCCAGCACCGCGTCGAGTACTGCCGGCACCTGTGGATTTTCGCGGAGCACAGCCGCGACGGCTACGACGATCTCGGCCGTTGCAAGCATGCCGATCTTGATTGCCGCCACCTTGTTGGCCTGCAGCGCGGCGCGCATTTGATTGGCCACAAGATCGGGCTGCGAAGGATGGATTTTCATCACGGCTTCGTGCGTCTGCACCGTCAGCGCTGTGACAGCCAGGCAGGTGCGGACGCCAATGGAAGAGATCGTCTCGATATCGCGTGCAATTCCAGCCCCACCGCTGGAGTCAGATCCGCCGACCACGAGCACATGCGGTTCTCGCCTCAGCGCCATGGCTTTGTCTTTTCGATCCATTCTCGCGTGCGCGCTTCGGGATCGGCATTCAACGTGATGTCGGTGACCACCGCCGCGGTGTCCGCACCAGCCGCGAAAACACCGTCGAGCCGATCGGGGTTGAGGCCGCCAATGGCGACCAATGGGATCGGCGCCACCCGATGCTTCCACTCGCTGATCCGCTCGAGCCCTTGCGGCGCCCATTTCATCTGCTTCAGGACGGTGGGATAGATGGGGCCGAGCGCGACATAGTCGGGCTCGGCAGCGATGGCCATTTCCAGTTCTAGATGATCGTGCGTGGAAAGCCCGAGCTTCAATCCGGCGTACTTAATCGCCAGCAGGTCGGCCGCAGCCAAATCCTCATGGCCGAGATGGACGAAGTCGCAGCTTTCCTCGATTGCCGTGCGCCAATAGTCGTTGACGATCAGTTGGCAACCATGGACCGCGCAGACGTCGTTCGCGCGGCGGATTTCCGACCGCAGCGTGGTCTCGTCCCTATCCTTGATGCGCAACTGAACCAGCTTGACGCCGAGCGGGACCAGCCGCTCGACCCAGTCAGCGCTGTCGACGATCAGGTAGAAGGGATCGAGCTTCATGAAAAAACGGCCCTGCCGATGGTCGGCGTCGATGGCACGGCGACGTCGCGCGGTTCAAGCATACCCGAGCTGAAAGCTTCACGACCGGCCTCGACCGCCTTGCCGAACGCACGCGCCATGCCGACCGGATCGGCCGCCTTGGCGACCGCGGTGTTCAGGAGTACGGCGTCAAAGCCGAGCTCCATGACGGTTGCCGCGTGCGACGGCCGTCCGAGCCCCGCGTCCACGATCAGCGGAACATCAGGGAAATGTCCGCGCATCGAGCGCAGCGCCGTGATGTTGATCGGTCCGAGAGCGGAACCGATCGGCGCGCACCACGGCATCAACACCTTGCAGCCCGCCGCAAGCAGCCGCTCGGCAACGACAAGGTCGTCGGTGGTATAGGGGAAGACCGCAAACCCGTCCTCGCACAGGATGCGGGCGGCTTCGACCAGACCGAAAACATCCGGCTGCAGCGTGTCGTGGTTGCCGATCACTTCGAGCTTGACCCAGTTCGTACCGAAGACTTCGCGCGCCATTTGTGCGGTCGTGACCGCTTCCTTGACGGAGTGGCAGCCAGCAGTGTTGGGCAGGATTCTGACACCAAGCGAGCGGATCAACGACCAGAATTCTTCGCCGGCCCTGCCGCCTGCCATTTCACGGCGCAACGAGACGGTCACCACCGCCGTGCCCGATGCCCTGACTGCATAGGCAAGGATGGCCGGCGAAGGATATTGAGCCGTGCCAAGAAGCAGGCGGGAGGGAAGCTCGGCTCCATAAAGCTCGATCATGGCCTAGCCGCCCTGCATGGGCGAGAGGATTTCGATCCGGTCGCCGTCGTTCAATTGGAATTCCGCCCGGTTGGCTTTGTGCACGAGGTCGTTGTTGACGGCGGTCGCGAGCCAATCGCCCTCATAGTCAAGCGCGGCAAGCAGCTCGGCCAGCGTGGTGGCGGCAACCTCATGCGCTTCGCCGTTGACCATCAGTTTCATGAGCAAGCTCCTTGGTTCTGTCTTGACTGAAAACCAGGTCGGCAGCCTGGCGCGCCATGGCGGGAGCCAGGAGAAAACCGTGACGATAGAGCCCGTTGATCGCGATGATTTCACCCTTGGTTTCGACGCGCGGCAAATTGTCGGGAAAGGCTGGGCGGACGCCGACACCGGTTTCAACGATCTCGGCCTCGCCAAAGGCCGGGTGGAGGGCATAGGCGGTACCCAGCAGTTCCATCATCGAACGCGCCGTAACCGGTCCGACGGACTGGCTTTCAATCATCGTCGCACCAATCATGAAACGGTGGTCGGTGCGCGGCACTGCGTACAGTGGAAAGCGCGGATGCAGCAGCCTGACAGGGCGCGACAGCGAGATATCAGGGGTACGCAGGGTGAGCATTTCGCCGCGAACGCCGCGCAGCCAGTCATTTTGTGCCGCCATTCCCGTACAGTCGATCTGACGATCGAAACCAAAAACATGATGCGCGTCGGCGCCGAAGTGGAATTCAACACCCGTGGCCGCGAGCTTGTCATGAAGTGCTGCCATCGCCTGGCGCGGATCAAGATGGCCCTCAGCGGGGAAGAGCAATCCGCGGCGGAAGCGGCCGGCTAAGTCGGGCTCCAGCAAGGCAATTTCATCTTCCTCGACGCGCCGATAGCCCGTCGTGCGGCTGGCGAACCGGTCGAGCTCGCCCGCATCGCGCGGCGAGGCCAAGACCAGCGTTCCCCGTCGTGTTACCAAGCCGGGCGTTGCGGCGTCCCACCAGTCGGCGGCGTCGCGTCCGAGATCCAGCACCGGCTGCTCGGCGCTTTCACGCTCGCACCACGGCGCCAACATGCCACCGGCGAACCACGACGCATTGCCCCCAAGGGCAGGCCTTGTCTCGGCAACGGTAACCGCCGCGCCGCGTGCGGCGAACTCGAAGGCGGCGGTGAGGCCGGCAACGCCCGCCCCTTTGACCAAGACCTTCATGATGGCTCACGTGGCTGAGGTATGAGCGGTGCGCCGGTCTCGTCCGCCGGCAGGTAGAGATCGCCGCCCTCGCGGTATTTCGCCGCCATCGCCGCCATGCCCTCTTTCTGTGCCTCGGCGCGGATGTCGTGGGAGATACGCATCGAGCAGAATTTCGGTCCGCACATCGAGCAGAAATGCGCCAGCTTGTGCGCCTCCTTGGGCAAGGTCTGGTCGTGGAAGGACCGCGCGGTTTCGGGATCGAGCGACAGGTTGAACTGATCCTCCCAGCGGAACTCGAAGCGCGCGCGCGAAAGCGCATCATCCCTGACCTTCGCTGCCGGATGGCCCTTCGCCAGGTCGGCGGCGTGGGCGGCTATCTTGTAGGTGATCACGCCGATCTTGACGTCGTTGCGATCGGGAAGGCCGAGATGCTCCTTGGGCGTGACGTAGCAGAGCATGGCGGTGCCGAACCAGCCGATCATCGCGGCGCCGATGCCTGAGGTGATGTGGTCGTAGCCCGGCGCGATGTCGGTCGTCAGCGGTCCGAGCGTATAGAACGGCGCCTCGCCGCAGACGGCGAGTTGCTTGTCCATGTTCGCCTTGATCTTGTGCATCGGCACGTGGCCGGGGCCCTCTATCATCACCTGGCAATCCTTCGCCCAGGCGATCTTCGTCAGCTCGCCGAGCGTCTCCAGCTCGGCGAACTGCGCCGCGTCATTGGCATCGGCGATCGAGCCTGGACGAAGACCGTCGCCGAGCGAGAAGGAGACGTCGTAGGCTCTGGCGATGTCGCAGATCTCCGCGAAGTGCTCGTAGAGGAAGCTTTCCCGGTGATGGTGCAGGCACCATTTGGCCATGATCGAGCCGCCGCGCGAGACGATACCCGTCACCCGGTCGACGGTCAGCGGGATATAATGCAGCCGCACGCCGGCGTGGATGGTGAAATAGTCGACGCCTTGCTCGGCCTGTTCGATCAGCGTGTCGCGGTAGACCTCCCAGGTCAGATCCTCGGCAATGCCGCCGACCTTTTCGAGCGCCTGGTAGAGCGGCACCGTGCCGATCGGCACCGGCGCGTTGCGCACGATCCAGTCGCGGATGTTGTGGATGTTGCGGCCGGTCGACAGGTCCATCACCGTATCGGCGCCCCAGCGGATCGCCCACACCATCTTTTCGACCTCTTCCGCCATCGACGATGTGACGGCAGAGTTACCGATATTGGCGTTGATTTTGACCAGGAAATTGCGGCCGATGATCATCGGCTCGCTCTCGGGATGGTTGATGTTGGCGGGAATGATCGCCCGTCCGCGCGCCACCTCGTCACGCACGAATTCGGGCGTGACGAAATCGGGCAGTGTCGCGCCGAAAGCCTCGCCGTCGCGCTCAAGCTTGCCGTGCAGGATCTCGCGACCAAGGTTCTCGCGAATGGCAACGAACTCCATTTCGGGTGTGATGATGCCGGCGCGCGCATAGGCAAGCTGCGTCACCGCCTTGCCTGCTTTGGCCCTGAGCGGTCGGTGGCGGATGGGAAATTCCGGCGTCAGGCGTTCGCCCGTCGCGAATCCGTTGTCCTCCGGCCGGACATGGCGGCCGTCACAGTCCTCGACATCGCCGCGGGCCAAGATCCATTCGTGGCGAAGCCGAGCCAGGCCTTTTTCGATGCTGGTTTCGACAGCCGGATCGGTATAGGGGCCCGACGGATCGTAGACGGTGACTGGCGGTTCGCCGGCTGTCGGATGGACGGAGATTTCGCGCATCGGCACTTTGATCTGCGAGTGGATGGTGCCGGGCTTGTGGATCTTCCGCGAGGCGGGCAGCGGTCCCGTCGACACGGCAGGGGTGAGGGCATTCATCTTGAGGCTCCTTTGCTCATGCATTGGAGACCCAGTTCTGTGCCGGAAGGATGAAAAGACGCTTCTGTCGACCTGCCGAAACAGGACCTCGGGCGTGAACTCCCGCAAAGCGCTTGCACCGTCCCTACGCCAGTATGAACTGGATCAGGTTCAACGGGTCACTGCGCCGCGAAAGCCAGCAGTATCTCAGCCCCTTGCCGGGACTCCCCTGGTGAATGCCTCAGGTTGAACGGGCCGGGGTTGTCTTGTCAAGCGCATTTGGCCCGCCCACTGTCAAATCAAACCAGGACCGCTTCGTCTTCTTGGCAGTCTGGCATCTGCCCCTGCTCTGTCCACATCCTGTTTGGGTGGAAGGCCACCACCCAGCGGAACCCTCAGAGAAGGAAAACCGTCCAGATTTGGCTAGACTGCTCGACGATAAGTCCAGAGCTGTGCCGGCGGTATGTTGCGGACGACGAAGTCATAGTGGGAAACCACGTAACGGTCTGGCATCTTGATCACCGGCGACAGAAGTCCATATGTGATCTGAATTAGGGGCCGGCCGGCAGGAATACGGGCAAGCAGATCCTCAACCAGCGCGACACGCTGTTGCATTGGAAAGCTCAACAGCGGGACTGCACTTATAACACAATCGAACTGTTCACCTTTGCGCTCACACAGAGCTTCGTCCAGCGCAAATGCGTCGCCCAATCTGAAGTCCACATTCGGGAAGCGTTGCACCAGGCCGTCGTAGAAAATCCTGGAATATTCGACTGAAACCAGCTGGCGCGGCTTGATTCCCCTAGCCAGGATCGCCTTTGTGATGACACCGGTTCCCGCGCCAAGCTCCAGAATCGGCAATCCTGACCGTGGGTTCACCACGCTTGC
>NZ_JAMYRC010000033.1:0-76856 GCF_040321205.1 Mesorhizobium sp. M0496
CGTTGGTGACGAAGTAGGGCGAGAGGTAGCCGCGGTCGAACTGCATGCCTTCGACGACTTCGAGTTCGGTCTCGGCGGTCTTGGCTTCCTCAACCGTGATGACGCCTTCGTTGCCGACCTTCTGCATCGCTTCCGCGATCATCTTGCCGACCGACTCGTCGCCATTGGCCGAGATCGTGCCGACCTGGGCAACTTCCTCGGAGGTCTTGATCTTCTTGGCGGCCTTGCCGAGCGCCGAGACGACTTCGGTCACGGCCAGATCGATGCCGCGCTTCAGGTCCATCGGGTTCATGCCGGCGGCAACCGCCTTGTGGCCTTCCTGGACGATCGACTGCGCCAGAACGGTCGCGGTCGTGGTGCCGTCGCCGGCGATGTCGTTGGTCTTCGAAGCAACTTCGCGGACCATCTGCGCGCCCATGTTTTCGAACTTGTCCTCAAGTTCGATTTCCTTGGCGACGGTGACGCCGTCCTTGGTGATGCGCGGCGCGCCGAACGACTTGTCGATGACGACGTTGCGGCCCTTGGGGCCGAGCGTGACCTTCACCGCGTCGGCGAGGATGTTGACGCCGCGCAGCATGCGCTCGCGGGCATCACGGGAGAATTTTACGTCTTTGGCAGCCATTTTTAGCTCCTGGCAGGGGCTTTGATTGAGCCCGGGAATTCAGTTGAGGGAAAGGCTTGATATCAGCCGATGATGCCCATGATGTCGGATTCCTTCATGATCAGAAGGTCTTCGCCATTGAGCTTGACTTCGGTGCCCGACCACTTGCCGAACAGGATGCGGTCGCCAGCCTTGACGTCCAGGGGGACCAGCTTGCCAGCTTCATCACGAGCGCCGGAGCCGACAGCGATGATCTCGCCTTCCTGCGGCTTTTCCTTTGCCGTATCCGGGATGATGATCCCGCCGGCGGTCTTGGATTCGGATTCGACCCGGCGAACGACCACGCGGTCATGAAGCGGGCGGAACTTCGACTTTGCCATTTTTTCTTCCTCGATGAGAACGGTGAGAAACAGTTCCTCCGTCCGGCGGCGCCGGACATATGAGTTAGCACTCACCAATGGCGAGTGCTAACGTGGCGCTGAAATAGGCTGGCGGCTCGCCGGAGTCAAGGCGCTCGGAGCCATGAATTGCTCGATCAAAGCCCTGCCGCGCCCGACAATGAACTTACCGGCGCCTTGGCGATCCAAGCACCAGAAGCGGGCACCGTTCCGCCAGCGGGTACGAGCCGCTCGGCACGACACGCACGTCGCCGAAGCAGCCGCTCGCCTCATCGATCAGCATGGCCAGCGTCGCGAAGCAATAAATCGTTTCGGAACCTGCATAAACATCGATGGTGTTGATGGAGGCCATGCTCCATCCCGTGTTCGCGGCAAGGGCTCTGCGGTCGGGAAAGTTCTTGTCAAAAGCATCGCGGATTGCCTGCACCTTTATGGCGCGGTCGCAATCGTTCGTCGTACACGCCATTGCTATGCGCCATTTGAGGGCGTGGAAATTCCCGACCTCGCCGGCCAAGGCTTGGGCCTCGATGCTGCGCAAATCGTCAAACGTCTCTGGGCCGGCGAAAACGCGGATCGCTACCTGCCCCTGCGGCTTCAGGACTCTGGCGATCTCGCTCAGCAGCGCGCGGCGAGAGCGTGCGGAATCGACGACGGTCAAGCAACCGTCACCAATGACTGCGTCGAGGCTGGCGTTGCCGATTGAAAGGCTCAGCCAATTCCCGGTCATCGCTCTGCGACAGGCGTCGTCGCCCGGCCACACGCCGGAAACCATTGCAGCGGATCCATCGACCGCCAGCATCGTCCGGCCAAGGCCCGCCAGTTCCGGAGTAACGCCCAGCAGCAGAACATCGGCCTCGTCCAGATCGAGCTCGCGCTTGACAATGCCAACTGTTTCCGGCGGCGGCCGCAACGGCGCGTCCAGTAGCTGCCAGTGCCGATGATAATTGTCCCAATGATCTGTCATGCAAATTCGCCGGAGGCTAAGAAAGTCTGGCGCCGAATGCTCATAGCCGCTTAATAGAAGTGGGGATGAAGCCAAGGAGGTTAGCTGTGTCGCGCATCGTTGTCATAACGCATGAGCATGACCGGTTTCTGGGCAAGCGCAACCTCCTGCTGCGCAGGGACAGCCCTTATTTGCTTTTCGATATTCTTGGGAAACTGAAAAGGCGTGGCCATTCGGTCCGGGTTCAACAAGGTCCGTCGAAGGCACACAGCGCCGACATCGCGGTTCTGCACGTTGATGCCACGGTGACGTCCGCAGACTATGTCGACTATGCACGGAGTTTTCCATTCTGCCTCAATCTGGGGGCGTCCGACATATCCAAACGACGGGTCAGTGGAGCGTTGATAGTCGACGGAGATTCCTGGCAAGGCCCGGTCATCGTCAAAAGCGACCTCAATAACCAGGGTATTCCGGAGACGCTCCTCAACCGGCGATCGGAGCGCGCGGGGAAATCGCCGCCTTTTCCGCACATGCAGACCCTGCCGCCCTATCAGATCTATGGATCTCTCGGCGACGTTCCAGATGGCGTCTTCGAGCGCGATGATCTGGTCGTGGAAAAGTTCATTCCTGAAAGAGAACCCGACGGCTTCGCGGCACGCTTCTGGGTGTTTTGCGGAGAGCGCGAGCGTTGCACCCGCTATATATCGCCAAACAGCCTGGTCAAGGCATCGGAAACGATCCGACGTGAGACCGTTCCCGTTCCTGACGAAATGCGCGAGCGGCGACGTGAGCTAGGCTTTGACTACGGGAAGTTCGATTTCGTCATTCATGAGGGCAGGGCAATCCTCCTCGATGCCAACAACACCCCAGGCCGTCCCAAAAACCTCGTGAAGATGTTCGCTGCCGGCGCTTCCGATCTGGCCGACGGCTTCGAGGGCATCATTCATCGGGCGAGATAGGCCGATAGCTGGCCGAGATCGTCGTCGCGCCGTCCCGCCTGAGTCAGTCGTTAAAAAACAGGCCCAGCTGCGTGTGAATGATCGAACGATAATCTTCGATCGTGCGGCGGCTTTCCGCTTCGCCCTCGGCGAGCGCCAGGCGCACCACGCCGCCGGCGAGCTGGAAGATCAGTAGAACCATGCGTTCGAACCGCTCGCGCTTCTCGGGTTCTAGCAGAGTGATGACGTGGTCGCAGAACATCCTGGCTTGATGTCGGGTTTCTGCGATGTCGAGATTCTTGAGCGCCTTGTCGGCCTGGATGGCATTCTGCAGATCCTGGATGGCCGGATCGCCGGCGACGCGGCTGAGATAGTCGTCAAGCAGCCGGTCGGCGGCGGCGATCACGTCCTTGGCCTCGCGGATGTCGGCGATGATCGCCGTCAGCCGTGCACGGCTGACCTCTGAAAACCGCTCGTAGAGCATCGCCAGGATCGCCGATTTGTTGGGAAAATAATGGTAGACGGTGGCGATCGGCCCACCCGCCAGCATGCCGACTTCCTTCATGGTGACGGCGTCGATGCCCTTCTCGCCGATCAGCCGCATGGTCGTCGACAGGATCGCGTCGATGCGCTCGCGGCTGCGTTCCTGCTTGGGCCTGCGCCTGGGCTCGGTGGCTGTTCTCTTCACTTCCGTCATGCATCGATCTTTCGCACGGTTTTCAAATTCCGGTTGACAAGAAATGTGATCAAGTATCAGCTTCTATAAATGCTGACAGGTTGTCAGTTTTTTTGCCGCGCGGCAAGGACGTTGGGGAGGCGCCTTTGACTTCGACAAATGCCGGCCACTTGGGCAATGGCGACTGGCTGGTCGGCAATCCGACAGGTTGGCAGCTTGCCTCGGCCCTGTGGATCGGTTCGGTCGGCTTGCTCATCCTCGGGCTGCAGCCCGTGTTGCTGGGCGCGCTCTACACCGAGGGCCATGTCAGCGGCGATGAGCTGGCGCTGGTCGCGACCGCCGAGATGATCGCCATCGCCGTCGGTTCGGCTGTCGTGGCGATGCTGCTTTCGGCGCACAAGATGCGCTGGAAAAGTGCGGCCCTCCTGCTGCTGCTGGCGCTGGCCAATGTGTGGACGGCCTATGCCGCAACCGCCAACACGCTGATCACGGCCCGCGCCCTGGCCGGGCTGGCCGAGGGCGGTCTGGTCGCGGCCGCCACGGAGTTGATCGCCCGTTCGCGGCGCGCCGAGCGCATCGGCGGCTTTTTCGTCACCATGCAGACGCTGGCGCAATGCGCGCTTGCCCTGTTGCTGGCGCTCTATGTCATCCCGGCAGCCGGATCGGCAGGCGGCTTCATCGTTCTTGCCGTCGTCTGTGTCGCGTCGCTGGCGGTCGCCTTCACCGTCCCCGGGGACTATGCCGATCTCCCGAAGGAAGAGAACCTGGCCAATGTGCTGACGGTTCCCTCGCTGACCGCGCTGCTGTCGGTGTTCTGCTACTTCATGTTCTTCGGTGCGGTCTGGGCCTTTCTGGAACCGCTTGGCGCACAATACGGCATCGATGGCCGCACCGTCGGCCTGATCGTCTCGGCGAGCCTCGCGGCGCAGGTCCTGGGCGCGATGACGGCGACCGTCTTCGAGGCGCGCATCGATTATCGCTTGGCCATCGCGGCGATCGGCACCGTCGCGCTTGTCAGCTCGCTAGTTCTCGCCAGCGGACCTGGCCTCACCACATTCTGGGTCGCCGCCCTGGTCATGGGCTTCATCCTCTTGTTCATCGTGCCCTACCAGATCCGGCTGGCGATCACCGCCGACGAGACGCGCACCGCCGTGCTCTTGGTGCCGGCAGCCCAGCTGTTCGGCCTGGCGGTCGGGCCGATCGCCGCGTCGCTGCTGATCGACGGCAAGGATTTCCGGCCGGTGCCGGAATTCGCCGCCGCCAGCGCCGTTGCCAGCGTGCTTCTGCTCGGTCTGTTCATCCTGGTGACGCGGCGTCGCCGCGCCAGATCATGATCCCGAAAAGTGAGGCCGGTTTTCGGTAGAGATCATGATCCAACAAAAAGCCTGAGCGGGGAGCGCCATGTCGAGCAATTGGAGCAACTGGTCCGGTTTCGTGCGCGCCGAACCGAAGCTGATCGCCAATCCCGCCGATGCCGGCGAACTTGGCGATCTCGTGCGCACTGCGCCCGGCCCGGTGCGTGTCGTCGGCGCCGGTCATTCCTTCACGCCGCTGGTGAAATCCGAGGGCACGATCCTGTCGCTGGAGAGACTGGACGGGCTGGTCTCGCACGACCCGGAAAAAAACCAGGCGCGGGTGCGGGCAGGGACCCGGCTTGGCCCGCTGATGCACATCCTGCAAGGCATTGGCCAGGGCCTGCCCAATATGGGCGACATCGACCGCCAGGCGATCGGTGGCGCGCTGGGCACGGCCACGCACGGCTCGGGACCGACGCTCGGCGCCTATCACACGCAGCTGGAGACGGTGCAGATCGTCGACGGGCTGGGCAAGCTGCGCGACTTCAAGCGGGCAGGGGACCAGGAGACGATCCATGCCATCGGCGTCGCGCTCGGCGCCTTCGGCGCGATGACCGAAGTGACGCTCAACAACATCCCGACCTACCGGCTGCGCCGCCGCAAATGGGTGCTGCCAATCGCCGACATGCTGCGCGAGTTCGAGACGATGATGGCCGCGCATCGCTCGGCCGAATTCTACCACATACCGTTTTCCGGTTACGCCCAGTTCATCGCCAGCGATCTCAGCGACGCAGCACCGACCCCGCGACCGCCGGAAGCGGATGAGGCTGGGTTGAGAACGCTGCGTCGGCTGCGCACCGGGCTTGCCTGGCTGCCGTCGCTGCGCGGCCGCCTGATCCGCTCGGCAGTCGCCAAATTTCCGGCCGAGGACTACGTGCAGGACTGGCTCAACGTCTATGCCAGCGACCGGCAGACCAAGTTCAACGAGATGGAATATCATCTGCCGTTCGAGGAAGGGCCGAAAGCGCTGGTCGAAATCATCGAGCTGACGGAGAAGCGCTTTCCCGAGGTCTATTTCCCGATGGAGGTGCGCACCGTTGCGCCCGACGAATTCTGGCTGTCGCCATTCTACAGGAGGCCGACCTGCTCGATCGCCATCCATCATGACGCGGCGAACGATCCGCTGCCGTTCATGCGGGCAGTCGAGCCGATCTTTCGTAGATATGGCGGCAGGCCGCATTGGGGCAAGATGCACAGCCTGAAGGCGGCGGAGCTGAAAAAGCTCTACCCGCGCTGGGACGACGCCATGGCGGTGCGCCGCGATATCGATCCGCAAAACCGCTTCGTCTCGCCCTACATGGCCGGTTTGTTCGGCATCGCACAATGAGCACCTATTTTTCCGCCCTGTCGGGCGCACTGAAGGAAGCCGGCATCTTCCAGCCCTGCCTGCTGCTCGATCGCGACCGGCTGGACAGCAACATTGACCTGGTAAAGGGGAGACTGGATCCCGGCCTCGCCGTGCGGCTGGTCGACAAGTCGCTCGCCTGCCTGCCTCTGCTTGCCCATATCGGCAAGGCGCTTGGCACCAATCACGTCATGACCTTCCATCCGCCGATCAGCGAGGCGGTGCTGAAGGCGTTTCCCGATGCCGATCTGCTCTACGGCAAGCCGATGCCGATCGGCGCGGCAAGGGCTGCGCTTTCGAAGGGCGCGGCCGACTGGTCGCGTGTCTGCTGGTTGATCGATACGCAGGAGCGGCTGGCGGAATATGGCGCACTCGCTGACGAACTCGACATCGAGCTGCGTATCGCTTTCGAGATCGATGTCGGACTGCATCGCGGCGGCTTTGCCAGCCCGGAGGCGTTGTCGAAGGCGTTGAGCGCACTGCCGGCCAAGCTGCGTTGCGAAGGCGTCATGGCCTATGAGGCGCATGCGCCGCACATTCCGGGCCTGTTCGGTGGACCGGCGAAAGCCCTGGCAAAGGCGTCGGCGCAGGCCGCGGCGTTCGTCGCTTGCCTCGGTCCGGACCAGCGCCGCATCCTGAACATCGGCGGCAGCAAGACAGCATTGCTTCATCATGGCGGCGTGGCCAACGAAGTGTCGATGGGCTCGGCCTTCGTGCTGCCCAGCGATTTCGATACATCAGGCCTCGAAGGCTTCCAGCCGGCTGCCTTTGTCGCAACGCCGATCCTGAAAGTGGTCGAGCCGATGCTGCCCGGCCCGCCAGCCGTCACCCGCCTGCTGCAGGCGCTCGGCCGGTTTCCACGCAAGGGCTGCTACCTCTATGGCGGCAAGTGGATGGCCGAGCCCGTGTTCCCCGAAGGTATGCGGACGAACGGCCTGCTCGGCCTGTCCTCCAACCAGCAATTCATGGGCTTGCCGGCCGATGCGACCGCAAGGCCCGACGACTACGCCTTCCTGCGCCCGACGCAGAGCGAGGCCGTGCTGCAGCAATTCGGATCGATCGTAGTGTTTTCCGGCGGCAGGATAATCGATCGCTGGCCGGCGCTACCGATGGCGTGATCGGCTACGCCCTCACCGGTATCCATATCTCCAGCCCGCCATTGCCGCTGCGCGGATCGAATTCGGGGCCATAGCGCTCGAACTCCGGCGCATCGGATATTTCATGGCCGGACGCCGGCAGCCATTTGTTCCAGATCGTGTTGACCGTACGGCGGATGGTCGAGATGTGTTCGCGGTGGGCGAACACAGCATATTTCTGCGCCGGCACCCGCACCCGGCTGAATTCCTTCGGCAGGTTGGAAAAGTCCGACACCTCGACGCCGGCGATGTAGTCGAAATTGCCGGAATCGTCGCCGTTGACGCAGACGCCATAGGCGACGTCGCCTGTCTCGCCCGGAATGTTGCCGATATAGGGGCCAAAGCGCTGCCACTGCATCGGGATAGCGGCGCTGGTTTCACAGCTGTAGCGTTCGCCGAGGCCGGCGATCAGAAACGGCCGGCTGGTCTCGAAGCGCGGCGGTTCGAGGTTGGTAAGAAAGGACTGGTCCATCAGGATCGGCTCCACGAGGTCGAGATTTTTGAGCGTGCCTTGCGCGCGCACCAGTTCCGGCGTGGTGCCGAACTGGTCGCGGAAGGCACGGGTGAACGCCTCATGCGAGTTGTAGCCGGCATCGAGCGCGAGCGAGAGAATGTCGGGCGCGCCGCCGGCCAGCTTGCGCGCCGCTTCGCTCAGCCGGCGCGCGCGCATGTAGCCCATCACCGACCGGCCGGTGGCAGCGCCAAACGCACGCGTCACGTGAAAGCGCGACACGCCGCTGCTTTGCGCGACATCGTCGAGCGAAATCGCCTCCGGCAAATGGCTTTCGACGAACCACAGCGCTTTCTCGGTCGGGTTCATGGGGCTCCTTTTCGCATTGGGCGGATCACCTTGCCACCTTCCCGCAAAGCCAGTTTGATCGAAATTGCGCAATCTGCACGATAGCATCGGCTGGCTTTCGCTTGACAGTGCCAGGCGGCATCTTCTAGAGCGTTATGTTATTACATAATGAGAGCGCGCAATGCCTGTTTCCCCCACACATGAGTGGCCCATCACTCCGTCCGAGAAATCCGTTGCGAAGCGATTGGGGGAAATCTACGCTGGACCCGTGATGGTCCCCGAGTCGAAAGGCGAGGGGTGAAAAGGGAACACGGTGAGGCCTGCTCAGGTCGAGGCCGTGGCTGCCCCCGCAACTGTAAGCGGCGAGCAAAATCCGTGAATGCCACTGGCCGGCAAGGCTGGGAAGGCAGGATGGCGCAACGACCCGCGAGCCAGGAGACCTGCCATCAGCATGAGTTGACCGGACGGGGTGTGCCGGGAGGAAACGCGGATTTCGGTCTTGTCGGCCGGCTCGCCAGCGTCCTTCCGTCGCCAGTTTTGGAAAGTGACGGAAAGTTGGACGGCTCCATCGATCCCATCCATCGCATCATCGTGTGTACGCTTTGCCGTGACGTCCCCACAGGGATCAGGTCGGGTGAAGGCCTTAGTGCCGATTTGCGCTCCCGGCTCTCTGTCCATTGCGAGCCGGCCGTGGCGCACGGCTTCGCGGTCGAAGGCGTGGATTGCATGGCAGGCTGCGCGCGGCCGCTGACGGTCGCGTTCCAGGCACAAGGCAAGGCCACCTATCTCTTCGGCTCGATCGACGCGCAGGCCGATGTTGGCGACCTCGTGCGATTCGCCGGACTCTATGCCTCGCTCGCCGATGGCTGGCGCAATTCCGGGCAGCGTCCGGCTGGATTGGCCGGCAAGACGCTGGCCCGCATCCCGGCTCCGGGCAATCTGGCAGGCAGCAGCCGATGACGCCGCTTCTCGAAGCGCGCGACCTCTGCGCCATGGCGAATGGGCGAGATCTGATCCAGGCGGTCACTCTGTCGGTGGCCGCTGGCGACCGCCTCGCCATCATTGGACCCAACGGCGCCGGCAAGACGACGCTGCTGCGCATGCTGTCGGGCATGCTGCGACCGAGCTCAGGCGAGGTGAAGCTTGGCGGGCGGCGGCTGGACAGGATCTCCGCCGCCGAGCGGGCACTGCATATCGCCGTGGTCGGCCAGACCGACCAGCCCGATCCGCGGCTGGCGGTGATCGACTATGTCGAGCTTGGCCGCGTCCCGCATACCGGGCTGAGGCGCAGGAGCGAGGAGCGCGACATTGTCGTCGATGCGCTGCGCCAAACCGGTCTGCTGCCGCTGCTTGGCCGCACCATCGGCTCGCTGTCGGGCGGCGAGCGCCAGCGCGCCCAACTGGCGCGCGCCATCGCGCAGCAGCCAAAAATCCTGTTCCTCGACGAGCCGACCAACCATCTCGACCCGCGCGCCCGCGGCGAACTGCTCGAACTCGTGGCCGGCTTCAGCATGACGGTGATCGCGGTGCTGCACGATCTGGCGCTGGTCGCACCCTTCGCCACCAGGGTGGCGGTGATGAACCATGCCCGTCTGCAAGCGCTCGCCGCACCGCGCGAAGCGCTGACCCAACAGCTGATCCGCGAGATTTTCGGCATCGATGTGCTGCGTCTGCGCCACCCGACCGAAGACCGCGAACTGACGGTGTTCGAGGTTCCGAATCGTGCCGCGCCGCCGTCCTGACTGAAGCCGTTCCGTATTCCAACAAAGGAGCAACATCCGTGAAACGCCTCGCCTTTTCGCTTGCCTTCTCGCTGCTGGCCTCGACAGCCCTGGCCTTCCCGGTAACCGTCGACAGCTGCGGCAAACCACTGACTTTCGACGCGCCGCCGAAGCGCGCCGTCATCCATGATCTCAACATGGCCGAGATGGCTTTCGCGCTGAAACTGCAGCCGTCGATCGTCGGCCTGACCGGCATTACCGGATGGTACAAGGTCGGCCCCGAATTCAAGGCCGAGCAGGGTTCGATCCCGGAACTGGCGCCAAAGTATCCGACGCTCGAAAACATCGTCGCCGTCGAGCCCGATTTCTTCTTCGCCGGCTGGCATTATGGCATGAAGCCGGGCGGCGAGGTGACGCCCGACACGCTTGCCCCGCACGGCATCAAGACGCTGGTGCTGACGGAAAGCTGCATCCATCTCGACAAGACCCGCCCCGCCGCCTCGATGGACCTGCTCTATGGCGACGTCGAAAAGCTGGGCAAGATCTTCGGCAAGGAGGCCGAGGCGGAGAAGCTTGTCTCCGGCTGGAAGACGCAACTCGCCATCATCATCGCCAAGATCGGCGACAGCAAGGGAACGAGGGTGTTCCTGTACGATTCCGGTGAGGACAAGCCGTTTACCGCGGGCAAGTTCGCCATCCCCAGCGCCATGATATCGGCCGCCGGCGGCGACAACATCATGGCCGACATGGACACCAGCTGGGGCAACACGGACTGGGAAACGGTGGCCTCGCGCAATCCGCAATTCCTCATCCTGCTAGATTACCAGGACGGCGGCGGCTACAGGAAGCTGCTCGATTTCCTGAAGGCGCATCCGGCGATGAAGGAGACGGATGCGGTCAAGAACGAGCGCTTCGTTGCATTGCGCTATGCCGAGCTGACGCCCGGGCCGGCCAACATCGAGGCGATCGGCAAGATCGCCAAGGCCATGCATCCGGAAGCATTTTGAGGAAGTTTGACGGGTCGAATATGCTTGTGTTGATGGACGGCTTGCCTTGGCGATTGGTTGAAACATCAATCGCTTCGTCATCCACGGGCGGAGCAAGGAGCGTAGCGACGCGGCGCAGACCCGAGGATCCATGCCGCGACTTCCGAGCGTTGCTTCGGTGCAGAATTCTGCTCCGCTGCACGCTTCGGCCAAGGTCCCGGCATGGATCCCAGGGTCTCCGCGACGGCGCTTCGCGCCTGCTCCGCCCTGGGATGACGACGTTGGAGGGGCCTCGGCCAATCTTGAATGGCGAGGCAACGACATGTGTGAAAACGTGAGCTTGCGCCGCAAGCCATTCGCCTTGGCAATGACTACGGGAGCGGCGGCGATCGCCGCTCTCGCTCTGCTGTCGATCGCCTATGGCTCGACGCTGATCCCGTTGACCGACGTCATTGCCGCGCTTGGCCGTGCAATTGGCTTGAGTGGGCACGACGTGTCCGGTCCGGTCGGCAAGATCGTCGTCGATCTGCGGCTGCCGCGCACGATCCTGGCCATCTGCGTCGGCGCCGGCCTGGGCGTCGTCGGTGCGCTGCTGCAGACGGTGACCCGCAACGATCTTGCCGATCCGTTCCTGTTCGGCCTGTCGTCGGGAGCCGCCGCCGGCGCCGTTTCCGTCATCACCGTCTTCGGCGACAGTTTCGGCATCTGGACGTTGCCGGTCGCGGCCTTCACCGGCGGCCTATTGGCTGCCGGTATCGTCCTACTGCTGGTCGCGCGGGTGAAAGGGCAAGGCCCGGAGCGGCTGATCCTCGCCGGCCTTGCCGTGTCGTTCATGTTCACTGCCTTGACCAACTACCTGGTCTTTGCCGGCGACCAGCGCGCCGCCCACTCCGTGCTGTTCTGGACGATGGGCGGCCTTGGCCTGGCGCGCTGGGACAATATCTGGTTGGGCGCGCTAGGTGCGGGCACCATCCTGGCGTACGCGCTGTGGAACCACCGCCGGCTCGATGCTTTCCTGGCCGGCGAAAACGCCGCCGAAAGCCTTGGCGTGCCGGTGGCGCGGATGCGCAGGATGACGTTTCTCGTCGCCGCCTTCTCGACGGCGATCCTTGTCTCTGTCGCCGGCGTCATCGGCTTCGTCGGGTTGATGATCCCGCATCTGTCGCGCCCGCTGGCGGGTCCCTTGCATCTGCGCCTGGTTGCGAGCTGCGCCGTGTTCGGCGCGGTGCTTTTGCTGGCCAGCGATCTTCTGGCCCGCACGCTGCTGCCGCCGCAGGAACTGCCGATCGGCATCATCACCAGTTCTGTTGGTGCGTTCTTCGTCGTCACCATGCTGATCCGCAACCGGCTGTGATTGCGGTCGGAAACGGTTTACTCAGATCGTCCAGAAATAGCGCACAATGTGAAAGAACACCGGGGCAGCGAAGACCAGGCTATCGGTGCGATCCATCATGCCGCCATGACCTTCGATCAGGTGGCCCCAATCCTTGACGCCCTGGTCGCGCTTGATGGCCGAGGCGACCAGCCCGCCCAGAAATCCCATCGAGCAGGCGACGAAGGCCACGGCCGCCGCCTGCAGCGGCGAAAACGGAGTCACGAACGACAACAGCGCGCCGAGCAGGCTCGCCGACACCAGTCCGCCGATCAGCCCTTCCCAGGTTTTCGACGGCGAGACGTTCGGCGAAAAGCGGTGTTTTCCAAACAGCTTGCCGAAGATGTATTGCAGCACGTCGCTGCCTTGTACGACGATGATCAGGAAGGCGATCAGCAACAGGGTGCGGCCTTCGAAGCCCGGCACGTCGAGCGTCAGCAGGGCAGGGACATGGCTGACGCAATAGACCGATATCATCACCGCCCATTGCTGCGCGGCGATGCGCTCGAGGAAGCGTTCGGTGTCGCCATGCAGCGCCGTGATGGCCGGCATCAACAGGAAGCAGTAGACCGGAATGAAGATGACGAAGAGCCCGTACCAGGCGGTCCACACCAGCCAGTACTGAAACGGTATGATGATGCCGAACATGCCAAGCAGCACCCAATGGTCGCTGCGGCGGGTGTGCGTCAGCGTCACGAATTCGCGCAGCGCGGCGAAGGAGATCAGCGCGAACAGGATGGTCATGCCGTAGCGGCCGAAGAAGAAGGCGACCGTCATCATCGCCACCATCACCCACCAGGCGTTGATGCGCTGGGTGAGATTGACCAGCGTCGAACTCAGCGGCTTCGGCGCCCGCGCGCAAAGTATGGCGGCAACGATGCTGGCGGTGGTCAAAACCGCCAGCAGGCCGATGATCAGGATGGAGATCTCGTGGCGCATCAATCGTCTCGCTCGGGACGCGGGTTGAGCGCCAGAAGCGTGGCGTGGGCGCGCTCGAGAAAGGCGCGGCGTTCCTCGCCCGGGCCAACCGCGACCGGTGCGCCGAAGACGACGCGGCACAGCAGCGGCACCGGCAGGAACTGGCCCTTGGGCAGCACGCGCGACATGTTCTCGATCCAGCACGGGATCAGCTCGACCTCCGGCCGCGCCATCGACAGATTGTAGAGCCCGGAGCGAAAGGCCAGCAGCGGCTCCTCGGTCATGTTGCGGGTGCCCTCGGGAAACAGGATCAGCGAGTGGCCCTGGTCGAGAACCGACAGCATGATCTCGATCGGATTTTCCTCAGGCTTCGTCCATTGCCGGTTGATGAGCACGGATGACAGCATGTCCTCGGCAATGAAGCGACGCAGCCGTGACTTTCCCCAATATTCGCCGGCGGCAACCGCGTGCGTGATCGCGCGCTCCTTTTCGCTGAGGCACGCCGACAACAGGATGAAGTCGCCATGGCTGGTGTGGTTGGCGAAGTAGATACGTTGCCGGTCGGATGGCAGGCTGCCGCTCCAGATCGGACGCACGCCGGTCACCATCCAGGCCAGTGCCGAGAGGCCGACGGAGGTTACCGTCTGCAGCAAGGTGAAGGTCTTGAGCGAAAGCCTGTTCATCGCGGCGCCCAAAACCCCGCCGCCAGAAGCGCTACGGCAAATAGCGCCAGGGCCGCACGCTGCTTGAACAGCAAGCGACGGGTGCCGGCCATGCGGTCATCGAGCGTGCGTGTCGTGGACGCGGCGGGCTTCAGGCGCATGCGCGCCAGCATGTCGTCCACCGCGGCGCCACCGGAAGCTTCGTCATTGTGGCTGCCCATCAGCCGGAACAGCAGCGCATCGAACGCCAGCAGTGCCGACAGCGCCAGCACGGCGACAGCGCTCGCGGCGGTGATCGACAGCGCGAGGGCTGCAGGCAAGATCTCGAAGGCGCCGCGCGCCGACGCAGCCAGGGGCGCGAGGATATTTGCGGCCACCACGACCGCGGCCGGCCATGCTGCCTGCTGCATCAGCATGCGGGCGAAGCGATCGGCGCGATCCTGGTAGGCGTTGTCGGTCATGACGTCGTCCGCTCCGTGGCCTCGGCAAGATGGATCGGCCGGCCGGCGGCCATCAGCATCTCGCGGGCACGCATCGGCGTCCTGGCTCTGCCGGTCGCCACCAGCCATTCGGCAACGACGCCGGCGCTGCGCTGGAAACCGAGCGCGCAGCAGACCAGCACGGTGCCGTCGCGGCGCGCGCTCTCCAGCGCGCTGGTTGCCTGTTGCTGTATCGCCATTTCGGGCGGCAACAGGTCGATCATCGGAAAGCTGATCCAGCGGCAATCGGCTCCCGCCGGCTTTTCAAGTTCGGCGGCGAGGTCGATGACCGTGCCGAAGCTGTTGGCCTCGCGTGCTGTGGGAAAGCGCCCGAGAAAGACGCCGTCGGCAATTGCCGCCTGGGAAGCAAGATTACGCGTCCAGGCCCATATATTGGCTCTGGCGCCGAGGCGGTAAGGCAAGAGCAGAATACGGCTTGCCAGAGTGGTGCTGCCATCGGCGGATTTCTGGAACACCGTTGAGCCGGCCCCGGCATAGGCGAAGGCGACGATGGACAGCGCCAGCGCCGGCCAAAGCAGGAGAAGCGCGACGGCGCAAAAGAAAGCGCCGAGCGCGGCACCGGCCAGCGCAAGGGCGGCGCCCAGCGCATAGAACAGCGCCAGCCGCCGTGCCTTCGCATCGCTGGTCAGCCGTACGCCTGAAAACGGCAACACGCCGCTGCGCGGAAACAGCCACAGCGCAAAGAACCCGAGCAGCGCGCCGGTCGGGATGTCGATGAAGTGATGCTGCCAGGTCGTCAGCACCGAGGCACCGATCAGAAAGCACCAGCCATGCCAGAGCGGCAGAAGAAAGCCGCTGAGCCGGTGGCGCCAATGTTCCCAGATGATCACCAGCAGGGCGATGTGCAGCGAAGGCGCCTGGTTGAACGGCTTGTCGAAACCGCCGAGCACGGCAAACAGGAAGCCCGATAGCCCGGTCGTTGCCGGCCGCACGAACGTCGCGGTCAGCGGGAACAGGATGAAGCAGACAACGGCGACGATCTGCGCGGTGAGATAACGTCCGGCCAGGCGGTCGACCCCTTGCCTGTTGTCGTTGAGCAGCAGCGACAGGCCGTAGAACAGGTTGATCGACCAGTAAGGCACGATGGTCCAGGCGAGGAACGGGATGCTGTGTTCCCAGGAGAACACGATGCTGCCGACGTCGTCGCGCCGCGACGCCAGCCAGTTGGCGAAGCCGTAGCTGAGGTAGAAGAACGGCGCCAGGAAGCCCAGCCAGAGGACTGCCCTGACGACCACCCGTCCATAGGGCTCGGTGCGTGCGGTCGATGCAAGCGATGACACCATGCTGTTCAGCGTCGCCGTGCGACCGAGACGGTGAAGATGCCCCACTGATCGATGCGCTGGTCGAGCTTTTCGAAACCGGCGGCTTCGACAAGCTGGTCCATCTCGCCTTGCGTGCGCCGCCGCATGACCCAGGCCTCGCCGCCGCGATGCGACGTCAGGCTGCGGGCGATCATCTCGAGCTGCGGGTGCCAGGGCTGGTTGGTGTAGAGCAACAGGCTGCCGGGCTGCATGGTATGGGCCAATCCACCGAGCGAGCGGGCGATCATCGCATTGTCGGAGAACAGTTCGTAGAGGCCGGAAACGATGGCGAGGTCGGGCGCCGGATCGATCGAAGCGAGCATGCCGGCATCGAAGGCGTCGGCGCGTTGGAACGAGACATCAGCCGGCAATTTCCGTTCAGCGATCAGCTTGCGGCCAAGCTGCACGTTGAGGTCGGAATAGTCCTGCAGGCGCACGCTCGCCGGCTGGTCGGGGCTCTTGACGATGGCATCGAGAACATAGCGGCCGTGGCCGGCGGCGATGTCGAGAATATGCGCCGGCCGGCCGGTGGCCTTGAGCGTCGCCAGGCTGGAGCCGATCAGCTCTTCGAGATGCAGCTTGCGCTGGCGAATGCCGCGCCAGCCGATGGCTTCCAGGAAGACGCGATCGACGACGCGGCCAAGAGGCGTAAGACCCCGCGCGTCGTTCTCGTAGACGTAATCCAGTGTCGAGCCGGAATCGAAGCCAGTGGCGATGCCGGCCTTCATGCCCTGGGAGACCCAGGCGCCCATGCGGATGGAGGCACGGCTGAATGCCCAATAGAGACCCTTGGGCGACAACAGATCGAGCGGCGAGGCAAGCCTGTCGGCCTCGTCGCGGGTGTAGCCGGCAATATCCGCCTGCTTCAGGTCGACCGGCGCATCCGGCGCCGCAAACTGCTTCGCCAGGAACGGCCGGATCAGGTCGAGGGCCCGCGCCCGGTCGCGCTCGCCCAGCGTATCGTGGAAGAAACCCGGCAACACATGGCGTTCCTTGGTGCGGCTGCCGAGATTGACGAAGAACTGGTGCTGCGGGCCGTGGCGCACCACCCAGTCGCTGCCCGAGAGCAGCAGCTGCGTCGGCACGGTGATGGCGCGGGCATCAGTGACGATGCGCGCCGCGTGCTGGTAGAGTTCGACCAGGATGTTGGAGGCGATCGGCCTGGTGATCAGCGGATCGCTCTCGAAAGAGGCGATGCGCAGGGGATCATGGGTCAGGAATTTTGCCTTGACGTAGGAATTGACGAAGAAGCGGCCCTTGATCTTCTGCCACAACGCGATGCCTTCCCTGGCGAACGGCACGTAGAGTTTCACCGAGAAGGCCGGTGAGGCCAGCACCATGGCGCGCAGCTTCGGCGCATAGTCGTGCACCCAGGCTGCCGCGAGCACGGCGCCGAAGGATTGCGCGATCAGCGCGATATCCCGCGTGGTGAAGCCATCCCTGGCGGCGATCTCGCGCATGAAGCAGTCGATGTCGCGCACCAGGGCCGAGAAGGACGGGGCATAGCCGCGCTCGCCGGACGAACGGCCGTTGCCGCGCGCATCCCAGGCATAGAAGGCGTGGTCCGGCATCCGCAATTCGTCGACCAGATGGGCCATGCGGCCGCCATGCTCATGACCGCGATGGAAGAGCACCACCGCTCCCTTGGCATCGGCGGAGGCCGCCGGCCAGAAGCGGTAGAAGATCTCCGTCCCGTCATGGCTGCGGAAGATCCGCTCCTGCGCTTGCCGCTCAAGGCTTTGCGTGGCCGCGGCGGCGATCGGTTCGTGCATCATGGTCTTTCCCTTTGGCGGCATGGCGAGCCCCGATGCTCAGCTGGCGCTGCCAATAAGGCCGGCGCGTATCCGGTTGATGGCGGTCAGCAGCGAAAGCGTTGCCATGGCCGGAAACACAAATGGCGCGATGGATGCCGGCCAGAGCCCGGCCGCGCACAGCACCGCGACCACGCCCAGCGCCAGTGCCCTGTCGCTCTTGCCGAACGGCCCGGCATAGTTTCGCCCGACCTTGGCGGCGATGCCGAGCACACCGGCGAACTCGGTCAGGACGGCCGATATCGCGAAGGCGATGACGCCCCATGCGCCAAATTCCGGAAAGACGGCAAAAGGGAGTGTCAGCGCGAGGTCCGAAACGACGTCGCAAAACTCGTTCAGGTACATGCCGAGCGTGGAGGCCTGTCCGTGTTCCCGCGCCAGCATGCCATCCACGGCATTCAGCGCCATGCGCACGAACATCACTGCGGGGACAAGCAACAGTAGCCAGCGCCATTCATGCAAGATCGCGATGGCCATACCGGCCGCGATCGACATCACGGCCGCCAGGATGGTTATGCTGTTTGCGGTGACCCCGATCGCCGCCAGCCGGTTGACCAGCGGCCGCAGCCTTCCCTGGAAAGCCGGCTTGAGAGCGTAAAGCGTCGGCATTTTCGTGATCCCCCGATCCTGACCAACGGCTGTACATCAATATGTCGGACACGACCAGCATGACATGGCGGAGCGGCTATGCCGACTGGCATAGCGACCAGGCGCTCACCAATCGCTAACCATGACTGCACCGCATGGCTGTCGTGCACATTTGCCGGCTTCTTGTGCAACGCGGCATCTTGAATAGTAAGCACGCTTATTATATATCCGGCTCATGGTTTCCAATGGTATCGACAGATTGGGCTTCTTGATCCACGACGTGCAGCGCTTGATGCGCAAGCGCTTCGAGGCGAGGGCCAGTGGCTTGGGGCTTTCTTCGGCGCAATGGCGGCTTCTGGTCCGCGTTGCCAAGGAAGACGGGGTCGCGCAGGCGCGGCTGGCCGAACTTCTCGAAATCGAGCCGATCAGCGTTTCTCGCCTGGTCGATCGCATGGAGGAGGGCGGCTGGATCGAGCGTCGTCCCGACGCTGCCGATCGCCGCGTCCGCATGATCTTCCTGACACCCAAGGCGAGCGAAGCCTACGCCGTGATCAAGAGCATTGCTGGGGAAGTCTATGAGGAATCGCTGGTCGGCGTGAAGCCGGAAGCCCGTCGTGTCCTCATCGAGGGGCTTGAGGCGATGGTCCGGAACCTGACCGACGACGAGACGCCGTCCATTGAAAAAGTAAAGAATACAGAGGGCGCAGCAGCATGAACGCGGTAGCCAAGATAGACGACAAAGTGACCGAGCTGGAAATGGAAGCGCCGGAAAGGCCGGCCGTGGCCGCCCCGGTGACGGTCGCTCCTCCGGTGCAGCCGGCCCCGGCGCCAGTGAAGAAAAAGCGCCGGCTGGTCCGCTTTCTGCTGATGGTCGCGCTGCCCGCCGCACTGGCTGTCGGCGGCGGTTACGTCTGGGTCACCGGCGGCCGCTACCAGGAGACGGAGAACGCCAATCTGCAGCAGGCAAAGGTGTCGATCGCTTCCGACACGGCCGGGCGTATCGTTCAGGTCGACATCTTCGACAACCAACTGGTCAAGCAGGGTGACGTGCTGTTTGCCATCGACCCCGAGCCCTACCGGATCGCGCTGGCCCAGGCCGACGCGGCGGTGGCGGGAGCACGTCTCAATGTCGAGCAGCTGCGCGCCGCCTATGGCCAGTCGATGGCTCAGCAAAAGTCCGATGCCAGTGAAGTTGCCTTCGCCCAGTCGCAGTTCGACCGCGCCGCCGACCTTGCCCAGAAGGGCATCAACGCCAAGTCGTCTCTGGACGAGGCCAAGAACGATCTCGACAAGGCCAGGCAGCAGCTGACGGTCGCCGAGCAAGGCATCATCAGCGCCAAGGCAGCCCTTGGCGGCAATCCCGACATCGAGACCGACAAGCACCCGACCGTGATGGCCGCGCTCGCAGCACGCGACAAGGCGGCCTACGATCTGGCACAGACCACGGTCAAGGCGCCGGCTGACGGTGTCGTCAGCCAGGCCTCGTCGTTCAAGGTCGGTCAGTATGTCGGTTCCGGCACGCCGCTGTTTTCGCTGGTCGAGACCGGCGATACATGGATCGACGCCAATTTCAAGGAAACGCAACTCACCCACATGAAGCCGGGCCAGAAGGCCGAGATCATGGTCGATACCTATCCGGGGCGCACCTTCGAGGCGACGGTCAAGGCGATTGGCGCCGGTACGGGAGCCGAATTCTCGCTGCTGCCCGCCCAGAATGCCACCGGCAACTGGGTCAAGGTCACGCAGCGCATTCCGGTGCGTCTCGAACTGACCGATGCAGACGCCAAGATGGCGTTGCGCACAGGCATGAGCGCCACCGTTACCGTCGACACCGGTGTGGCGCGTGGCCTGCCGTCGATCTTCGGCCACGCCACGGCAGGCGAGGCAGTGCAGTAAAGTCAGCGGAATCCCGCGGGGACCTGCGGGTGGAAGCGAGTAGCAGGATTGGTCTGATGGAGGAGTGGGAAGGATCAGCGTCTGGGCCTGCCGCGTCGTGGCTCGACCGGAATCTGAAATCTTCGGCACGGACCCGTCGGTCCTCATGTTTCCGGGCGGCAGGCATCCGCTCATCAGAGACTTTCGGTCGATGTAACCCCCACATCGATAAATCGCGTCCCACCGCGATGAAGGTCTCTCAACGGAAGGCGTTGCCGCCCGGAAACCCGTTGTACACGTTTTTGTTACCTGCTGGAAGTTCCACGTCATGAGCACGCCCGAACCCTTCAAAGAAGTGCCGCATCGCGGCCTGATCACGGTCGCGCTCATGCTGGCGACGATCATGCAGGCGCTCGACACGACGATCGCCAACGTCGCGCTGCCGACCATGACGGGCGATCTCGGCGCCTCGCCGGACAACATCAATTGGGTGCTGACCTCCTATATCGTTGCCGCCGCCATCATGACGCCGGTCACCGGCTGGCTGGCCGACCGCTTTGGCCGCAAGGAACTGTTCCTGACGGCGGTGGTCGGCTTTACCGTGTTCTCGATGCTGTGCGGCATCGCCTGGAGCCTGGAGACCATGGTGTTCTTCCGGCTGATGCAAGGCGTGTTCGGTGCCGCGATCGTGCCGCTGTCGCAAACCTTCCTGCTCGACATCAATCCCAGGGAACGCCATGGCCAGGCGATGGCCATCTGGGGCGCCGGCATCATGCTGGGGCCGATCCTGGGCCCGACACTCGGTGGCTGGCTGACCGAGAATTTCAACTGGCGCTGGGTGTTCTTCATCAACCTGCCGGTCGGCATCGTCGCCTTTCTCGGCATGGCCGCCTATTTGCCGGCCGTTGCCCGGCGGGTGCGCGGCTTCGATTTCTTCGGCTTCGCCATGATATCGCTCGGCGTCGGCGCACTTCAGCTGCTGCTCGACCGCGGTGGCGAGGTCGACTGGTTTTCCTCGGTCGAGATCTGGATCGAGCTTGGTCTTTCCCTCACCGGTTTCTGGGTGTTCATCATTCACACGATGACGGCGGAACACCCCTTCATCGATCCCAAGATCTTCCTCGACCGCAATTTCGTCACCGGGCTGGCGTTTATCTTCGTCATGGGTGTGCTCATCCTGGCGAGCATGTCGCTGCTGCCGCCAATGCTGTCGACCATATTCGGCTATCCGACCGTCACCATCGGCGTCGTCATGGGACCACGCGGTGTCGGCACCATGATTTCGATGCTCGTCGTCGGGCGGCTCATGAGCAAGATCGACGCCAGGATCCTCGTCGTCATCGGGTTTCTGCTGACCGCGCAGTCGCTCTACACCATGTCCAGCTTCACGCCTCAGATGGACAACTGGCTGATCATCAGCTCCGGCGTGATCCAGGGCCTGGGGATGGGGATGGTGTTCGTGCCGCTGTCGACCGTCGCGTTTGCCACGCTTGACGTGCGATTCCGCACCGATGCCACGGCCTTGTTCAGCCTGGTGCGGAACCTTGGCTCGTCCATCGGCGTGTCGGTGGTGACGGTTCTGATGGTGCGTAACACGCAGGTCAATCACACCGAGCTTTCGGCCTTCATCAACCCGTTCAACCCAAATCTCTGGGCTGTCTCTCCGGCGGCCGCAAGCGGCGATCCAATGGCGCTTTCGCAGGTCGATCGCATGGTCAATCTCCAGGCGATGATGATCTCCTACGTCAACGACTTCAAAATACTCATGGTGATGACGCTGCTTGCCATCCCGTTTGTTTTCCTGCTGCGTAAGCCAAAGCAGGCGCCGGCCGGTGGCGCACCAGCCGCGCATATGGACTAGATGAAGCTTCCGTCAGGTCGTCTTCGCGGTGGCGCGCACAACCGGGACGCCTCCTATTTCCCGAGCACGAGGCTCCAGTAGCGGAGGTTGCTGTCGCTGCCGTCGCGCACATAGGCAAGGCCGAACCGGGTGAAGCGCGGGTCGAGCATGTTGCGGCGATGGCCGGGCGAATGCACCCAGATGTCGAACAGCTTCTGCAGGTCGAAACGGCCCTCGGCGATATTCTCGGCCGCGGCACCCGCAATGCCATTGCCTTTGACGCGCGAGGCGAAATCCTTGCCCCAGCCGGTGGTGTGGCTCATGCGACGGCGCTGCGCCATGTAGCCGGCCTGCTGCAGCGCGGCCTGTTCGAGCTGCCGGTCTGGGACCAGCGCCACAAGCCCGGCCGAGCCGCGGATACTGGCCAGCGTGCCGGTGGCGGATGCGGAAGCCCCGGCGCCTTCGCCGGTCGGCAGCGAAACGGTGCTGCAGGCGGCGAGCCCGGCCAAGGCTGCGAGGCCGGTCAGCAGCATGCGCCTGTTCAGGCCCGGATTCTGGTGGTTTTCGATTTTCGCAATGGTCATGCCCGCCTGAGATAGTGGCGATCATGGCTTTTGCCGGGCAGGGCGGCGAAAATCTCGGTCGAAACGACGATCCTAGGCGGCTGTGTCGAGATTTGCGTCCGAGGTTGGATTACCGCCCATCCGATCGTCTTCCGTATGCACCCACCAGGCGCCGAGCGCATCGATCAGCGGCACAAGCCTGCGGCCCGGCTCGGTAAGATCGTATTCAACGCGCAACGGATAGCCTGAATACACCGTCCGCCGCACGATACCGGCGTCCTCCAGCTTGCGCAGTTCCAGCGTCAGAATGCGGTGCGACACGGTTGGGTTGTTGCGCCTCAGGTCGCTGAACCGCTTGGTCCCGTCCTTCAGATAATAGAGCAGCAAGGTGGGCCAGCGGCCGCTGAGCACGCGCATGGTCTCTTCGATAGGGCAGCGTGAGACGACGTCTTTCATGGGCGGTCCCTGGTTACAGAATTGTGCGTAATTTACATGGGGCGACCAGCGTTTAGGGTCAAGTTTCGCTGCGCGGCGTGATCCCTTCAATCACGGAAGAAAACAAATGGAACCTATCCTCCTTTATGGCTTCCCGGCGGGAAGCTCGATGGGACTCGTCGCTGCCTTTGAACGCGTCGGGCATCCCTATCGCCTGTGCCGTGTCGATATGCTCTCCGAGATGAAGAACGACGCCTACGCCAGCATCAACGGCCGTCAGGAAACACCGGTTTTGATCACCGACGAAGGCGCGGTGCTGACCGAGACCATGGCCATCGCCGCGTGGCTCGAAGCCCGCGACACGCAACGTCGCATCAGCTTCGAACCGCGCACGCCGCAGGCCGACCGCATGCATCAGTTGATGGCCTTCGTGAACACCGGGTTCACCGCCGCTTTCAGCCCGCTCTGGGTAGCATTGGAAATGGCCGCGGATGAACCGGCGCTCAAGGCGACCTTGCGCGACTTCGGCCGCAAGGCCGTCGCCGAACGTCACGACCGCCTTGAAGCGATGATCGCCGATACCGACTTTCTGGTCGGCGATCGACTGACGCTGGCGGACACCACCCTGATCGGTGTGGCCCGCTGGGCGGAGTTCCACCAGGCCGTCGACGGCGCTGCCTATCCCAAATTGGCCGCATTGCGCCGCCGCATCGAGGCTGAAGCCGCTGTCCGGTACGCCATGGCTGTAGAGGATGGCAAAAAGCCTGCCGGGTCGGGCGCCTGTCTCGGCCATGTCCCGCTCGCCGAGGTGATCGAGCGCTTCGCCGCCCCGGCGTAACCATGGCGATGCGCATTTTCACCCGAATATGAGAGCTACTCATCTGCCGGAGTGCGGTAGCCGCACTCCGGAATTGTTGAACGCGCCGACACCAAGGCGACAGCTAGGGTCGATGGAGCGGTGCCGCGCCAGTCGACGGGGGGCGTCTCATTTCATGAGAGTGATCATCCGGCCGGCAAACATTGCGCGGTTTCCAAGCGCTGCCGAGCAGTCCGACTCGACGGATGAGTTTCCGGTCATCTGCACCGTGTTGCCGACAAGCCTGAGACAGTCGCCCTGGCCGCTCATATCGGAGTTGCCGGCGTAGGAAATGGGCGCGTCCGGCGCGTAGATGAAGCCGCTGACCAGGGAATTTGCGCCGCCATTCAACGTCAAGGCGGACGTATTGCCGTGATCCTGGAAAATCGTGATGCCGGCATAAGGGCCGCTAGTGGGCGGGGAAAGGTTCACCTTCTCATTGGCATTTATGTAGATCTGCGCGCTTTCCATGAGGAATATGGTCACGCCCTGACCAGTCAGGCTGCCGTTTCCCCCGGGCTTGATAGTGGTGCCGCGCATGATGTAGACGCCCGGATTGAGCGTGATGTTTCCCGACAGTGTCTTGTCGCAATACGTGCCGGGCGACAGCGTGTAGGTTTTGCCGTTCGGGACCGGCAAACACAATGTGTAGGGGGGAGGAATGACGTCGGCCAGTGGATCAAAAGACGCGTATTGATTTTCGTGCGGCGTTCCGCAGGCGAGGCTGGCGCTGGGCGGCAAAAGCCCGCTGGTGCCGCCCACGGTTGAGACACAGCCCGCTGAAACCAGCGCGGAACCGCCCCTATTGACGGCATCGGATGCGTCCGAGTTCGCCGCGATCACGCAACTGTCCATCGAGACATTGGTCGAGCCCTGCAGGTTGACAGCGGCGGACGCATGCGGATCGAGTGCCAGCACGCAGGCTTGCGCGCCAGGCTTTATCTTGACCGAGGCCGAGCGGTGGGCCTGCCAGGGGGCCGAGTCGCTGATGAAGCTTGGGCGGCTTATGCTGGACGACAGCGAGATAAAGTAGGCGCTTGGGCTGCCGCTTGCAGTTGCCGCGAACGCGGAGATGCTGCCCAAATATTCCTGCTGGTCGGCCGCGCTCATATTTGCGGCGAAGAATTGCAGCCCAAGCTGCTGAACATCGCCAGCCGCCATTTCGGGAGAGAACTTCGTGCCGATGGCGAGCCCCGCCGCGTCCAGCGAGTTCTGTAGTTGCGAGGCGTCATGGCTCGTGCCGACCAGATCAATGGCGCCAGCCAAACCAATCATTATCGGCAGCATCGCTATGGCGGTCGTTATGGCAAAGTTGCCACGCTCCGAAGACCAGAAGCCTTTCAATGCCGACATCGCCCCTCGCCAAAACTTGTAAAGCTGAGGTGATACGCCAGGGGTCTCTATGAGCCATTTAAGTAAATGCTAAAATGCGTAAATGCTAAAATGCTGCACAATGGTTGGCCAAGACGAAAGCTTGCCAAGGCACGGCCATACGAGTGGCGACACGGAGAGATGAGCACAACGAGGCTCCCAGGCCATTGACGCGGCGACAATCGCCGCCAAATCTGTTATCGTGTTCTTGAAGTGGCAGCTGCGGGCGGCCATCCAGGCGGTGACCGCCCCGACGTACGGGAGGAAGGCTATGGCCGGCTTTCATGTCATGGCGGACGCACGTGGAATGCATGTGCGGCCAACAGTGCGCCGCATCACCACGTCGCAGCTTTGGGATGCGCTGCGTCTCGGCTTCGAGGATTTCTGGGCAAAACCGTCGCACTACGTGTTCCTGTGTCTGATCTATCCAATTGTCGGCCTGATCCTGACGCGGTGGACGTCGTCTGGCGCCAATGCCATCCAGCTTATCTATCCCTTGATGTCGGGGTTCGCACTTGTCGGCCCGTTCGCCGCGCTCGGTCTGTACGAGATCAGCCGCCGGCGCGAGCTCGGCATGAACACCTCCTGGTGGCATGCCCTTGACGTGCGCCACTCGCCGGCGATTCCGTCGATTGCGGTGATCGGCATCATGCTGGTGGTACTGTTCCTGTTGTGGCTGTACACCGCGCAGTCGATCTATATCGGCCTGTTCGGCGATCAAGCACCGGCATCGATCGGCGGTTTTTTCCGCGAGGTGCTCACGACCAGCAAGGGCTGGATGCTGATCCTTGCCGGCAACGCCGCCGGCTTCGTCTTCGCCGTGGTCGTGCTGGCGACGACGGTTGTTGCCTTCCCGCTGCTACTCGATCGCGATGTCGGCGCCGTCTCGGCGATCGAGACTTCGGCGCGTGCCGTGATGGCCAATCCGCTGCAGATGGCGCTGTGGGGCCTGACGGTCGCCGTGCTTCTGGTGATCGGCTCCATCCCGCTGTTTGCCGGACTGGCCGTAGTCATGCCGATCCTTGGTCATGCCACCTGGCACCTCTACCGCAAGGTGGTCGAGCCGGAACGGGCGGAGCAGACAAGGCGGCCGATGTAGGCAAGCCGCCTCGTTGCCGATGAGCACCCCCGGAGCGCCTGACAAAGAGCGCCTGACAGACCCCGATATGTTTGGTTTTGTCAGGTGATCTCGATGGCCAACTGACTGAGATCGACCCATGGCGCGCAAACTGCGGGGATTGCTCAGAAAACTTGTTTGGCTGGCCTGCTTTAGCATTGCTGGCTATCTCAATGCCGCCCCGGCAAGCGCTGACCAGCCGGTGCAATTTGAAAGCGCAACTTTGAAGCCAACGCCGTTTCAGGAGCGCAATGCGCAACAAAACGGGCAATTGATCAAAGCTGTTTCCGGCACACCATTGAACGGGTATCTAACGCGACCGCTGGGTGAGGGGCCGTTTCCTGCGGTCGTACTTCTCCATGGGTGTGCGGGTGTGCTCTCGAATGACAAGCAAACCTGGCCCGAGCGGCTGTCCTCCTGGGGTTATGTCGTCCTCGTTGTCGACAGTTTCAGCACGCGCGGCATTCACGAGACGTGTGATCGGAGCCTGCTTGCTGATCGGGTCTATGACGCCTACGGCGCCTTGGAGTTCCTATCGAAATACAGTTTCGTCGACCCGCAGCGCATAGCGTTGATGGGGTTCTCCGCCGGCGGGATCGCAACACTCGAGGCCGTGCAGCTTGGTGGCGCTGAGCGGCTTATGGGGCGCAAGTTCAAGGCAGCGATTGCCTACTATCCGCGATGTTCGCTAGCGAATGGCGACATGGCGGTCCCGACCTTGGTTCTGGCCGGTGAACTTGACGATTTTAGCCCGGCCCAAAAATGCCGGGAGATGATGAAGCAGCGCAGCGGCAAGGGAAGCTACGTGCAGCTCAACGTCTACTCAGGTGCTCGTCATGCATTTGACGCTCCGGAATTCAAGAACGGTATCGAGGCCTACGGTCACCGGGTAGAGTACAATGCAGCTGCGGCCGATCAATCGACAAGCGATGTCCGTGCGTTTCTGAAAGAAGTCTTCGGCGGCTGACAGCCGGCGACCACCGTTTTGCCCTGTCGCTCTCAGCGCTGCGCGTCGGTTGCCATCTTCAGCGCGAGCGCCGCCAGCACGGTGCCCATCATCCAGCGCTGGATGACCAGCCACAATGGCCGTCCGGCGAGGAAGGTGGCGATCGAGCCGGCCGTCACCGCGATGATGGCATTGACGCTGAGGCTGATTGTGATCTGCGTGGCGCCCAGCACCAGAAGCTGCGACAGGACATGGCCTTTGCCCAGGCTGATGAACTGCGGCAGCAGCGACAGATAGAGCACGGCCACCTTCGGATTGAGCAGATTGGTCATCAGGCCCATGGCGAACAGCTTGCGCGGCCGGTCCCTCGGCAGTTCGCGCACCTGGAACGGCGAACGCCCGCCCGGCTTCACCGCCTGCCAGGCCAGCCACAGGAGATAGAGCACACCGGCAAAGCGCAGCGCATCATAGGCATAGGGCACGGCGAGCAGCAGTGCGGTGATGCCGAAGGCCGCAGCCAGCACGTAGAAGAGAAAGCCGAGCGCCACGCCACCGAGCGAGATCAGCCCGGCCTTCGGTCCTTGCGACAGGGATCGCGAGATCAGATAGATCATGTTGGGGCCTGGCGTCAGCACCATGCCGAGGCAGACCAGGGCGAAGGCGAGATGATTGGCGGTTTCGGGCATCGGTTCGTTCCCCAGCGCGCCGCGAATGGATGCACGATCCCGCGAGCGGCCAACATGTGCCTGTCCCGGCAGGCGCGCGCAAGAGCATGGCGGCGCCAGCCGTTGCGCCAGCTGGCTGCCAATGCATGTCGCCCAAAAGCGGCCCCGGTTTTGGGCGACATGCATAAAACAAAAACCTAAAGCGCGTCGCCTGAATCCGTTCAAACGCGACGCGCTTTAGTGCCTTTGGATCAGCCGACGACGCGCAGGTTCGACAATTCGTTGCCGATTTCCTTGAAATCGTTCGACAAGGTGGCGCCGGTCGCATTCCAGAACAGTTTGGCCGGCTTGCTGGGGTCCGTCGGATCCTTGCGGAAGCGTGAGTCCGACGAGCACGATTTCAAAGCATCGATCGCCTGCTTGTCGGCCGTCTTGGTCGTGGACAGGTCGAGCGCCACCGTCATCACCATGATGTTGGCTGCCTTGGCGTTGTTGCAAAGCGTCGCCATCTGCTCGTTGAGCGCGCTCGTATAATTGCCGTTCGAATAATCGAGCTGGCCAATGGTGCTCGATGTGCCCATGAACAGGCGACCGACCGAAGTGCCGTTGTAGCCGGGGTTGAGATAGCCGTAGGACGAATAGGTCGACTTCGAATCAGCGGGGTCTGAATAGCCCAGCGACGAAGGCGTGTAATAGGTGTTGGCACCGTCCGTCAGCACGATCACGACCTTGTCGTTGCCTCTTTCTGTTTCGGGGCGTCCTTGCGTGAACGGCTGGCCGCTCGAAACGACCCGCCAGCCCCAGGCCATGCCCTCGGGAACATTGGTGCCGCCACTCGGCTTCATCAGGTCGATTGCGGCCTTGATCGCGGTGAGCCCATCGGCGACGCTGACGTCCGTAAGCGACGTGATCGGGTTGGTGGAGCAGCTGTAGTTTGGGCCGTTGCCGGCCGGCAACGCCGGCGCGTTGATCGGCCGCGGCTGAAAATATTTGGCCATATTGCGCAGCCGGGATTGGCCGGTGGTGCTCGATGGGTCGTCGTTCCACCAACTGTTCACGGCACCGTCGGTTTCCGGCTCGGCCTCGTCAGGGTCCTGAGTGATCTTCCAATGATTGCCGGGCTCATCCGGGGCAAACATCGGCACGAACATCGTCGCCGGATCGCCGATACCTATGCCGGTATTCGCCGAGCCGCCGGAAGGCGCGACGTCGTTGACATTGTAGGGATAGGGGCGGGCCTCGACGCAACCTTGCCAGCTGGCGAACGGACCGTAGGTATCGACATAGTCATATTCATCGTGGCTGTCGCTGCAGGTGTTGTTCGAGTTGTAGTCGTCGCAAACCACGCGCTTGCTGTTGATGACGCGCTCATGGTTGGTGACGACCTTCATGTCGCGGTAGAGCGAAAACCGGGTCAGCATCTGACCTTCCTCGGCACCCCATCCGGAACCGCGCTTGTACCAGATGCCATTGGTCTTTTGGGCGTATTTGACGGCCGTGTTCAGCGTCGACCAGTCGAAATTCTCGTTCGATACCGGCGACAGGCCCTCTGTGTCCATCCAGGATGCATTGCCGTTGCCGGGTCCGACATTGACCGAGGCGGCAAACGGTACGAGGCCGAACTGCACCGGCTTGTCGACCTGCTTGATCATCGCCGCCTGCTGGGCCAACGTGTCGACCAGCTGTTTGGCCGCAGTCTTGAGAAGGTCGATGCGCTTTTGCCCCGAGCCCGTTCCCGGCGTGGTCATCGACCCGGAATTGTCGAGCACCAGGGCGACTTCCAGAGTGTTCTTCAGCCGCACCTCCGAAGTGACGTTGAAGCTGATCTTCTGGCTCGCGTCGGTTACGGATTTGCCGATCATCTGGCCGAAGACCGGATAAAAATAAGGCTTGTAGTCAAGCCGCGCGCTCATCTTGAGCAAGCCTCCGCCGGTGGTGTTGCTTGGCAAGGTGACGCTCAGCGTCGTGTTGGCGGGATCGATCTTGTTGAGGTTGGCGTTGAAGAAGTCGAGCGCATAGGCTCTCAACTGGTCGTCGGTAGCACCTTCCGTCAGCCGGCGCGCCGTGGCGAAGTTGGCGGCATCGAGCGCATTCGACACCATCTGTTTTTCGCGGCTCATCTCGGTGAAATCGACCGCCATCGCCAGGCCGCCCATCAGCGGAACCATGGCAACGACCGTCATAAGAGCATAGTTGCCGCGTCTGTCGCGGCAGAACTGACGCCAAAGTTCATGCATGTCTGCAGCGGCCCCCGCCGGCGGATTCTCGATTGGCGCCAGTTTTTCCACAAAACGCTGAAGGCGGCGTTTGGGAAATCGCTCGATTGCCGGGCCGGCGCTTCATCAACCGCTAACCAACCGGCACTGGAGCGTTACGGATGGGGAAGTGCCGCGCTATGCGGTTGCCTGGCGAAAGCTGGTGACAGGCCGGGGCGGTTCGGCTAATCCGAACCGGCTGCGGCGAACCGTCGGCCGTAGTGCTCGCAATGATCATGACTGAAGGAAACGGCATGGCGGATTCGCCTGAAATCATCGGCTCGCTCGAAGACGTGTCGAAGGCCTATTCGGCAATCCTTTGCGATGTCTGGGGCGTGGTCCACAATGGCGAAAGGCATTTCCCCGTGGCGGCCTCGGCGCTTGCGAGGGCTCGCGAGGCGGAGATCCCCGTCGTCCTGATCACCAATTCGCCGCGCAGAAGTGCCGATGTCGTGGCGCAGATGAACGCGATCGGTGTTCCACCCTCAGCCTACGACCGGGTGGTCACGTCAGGCGACGTGACCCGGGATTTGATCGCCGAAGGCCCGCGCAAGATTTTCCATATCGGCGCTGACCGTGACTTCACGCTCTACGAAGGTCTCGACGTCGAGCTTGTCGAGGAGTTCGAGGCGTCCGGCGTCGTCTGCACCGGTCTGTTCGATGACGAGGTCGAGAAGCCCGAGGATTACGCCGAGCTTCTGCGGCGGCTGCGCGCCAGGAACCTGCCTTTCATCTGTGCAAATCCGGATATCGTCGTCGAGCGCGGCGAACGCATCATCTGGTGTGCCGGCGCGCTGGCACGCGACTATGCCCAGCTCGGCGGTCGCACATTGATCGCCGGAAAACCTTACGCGCCGGTCTACACCGTCGCGATGAAGGAAATTGCGGAGCTTCTCGGCCGGCCGGTCGAGCGCGGCCAGGTGTTGGCCATCGGCGACGGCATGATGACGGATGTGAAGGGCGCCGCCGACAACGGCTTCGATGTTCTCTATGTCTCCGGCGGTATTCATGCCCGCGACTATGGCGATGCATTGCAACCGGATCCGGCAAGGCTGGCGGCCTTCCTGGAAAAGCACGGTTATCGTCCGGTGGCCGTCATTCCCAGACTGCGGTAGATGATGATGACAGCCTTCCAGCACGTTCTGGCAACCGCGCCGCTGCCCGCCGATCTGCGCGGCGGCGTGGTGGCGATCGGCAATTTCGATGGTGTCCATCGTGGCCATCAGGCGGTGCTCGAGCGGGCCTTGACTGAAGCCGGGCGGCGCGGGGTGCTGGCCCTGGTGCTGACATTCGAACCGCATCCGCGCAAGATCTTCAGGCCTGATATACCGTTGTTCGTGCTGACGCCGCCGCCGATGAAAGCGCGGCTCCTGTCGCTGCTGGGTTTTGCCGCACTCGTCGAACAGCCGTTCACGCGCGACTTCGCCTCGCTGTCGGCGGAAGCATTCGTGACCGATGTGCTGGATAAGAACCTTGGCATTACCCATGCCGTGACCGGGTTCGATTTCCATTTCGGCAAGGATCGCCAAGGCGGTCCAGCCTACCTGATGACAGCCGGCGAGCGTCACGGCTTCGGCGTCACGCTCGTCGACGCCTTCCGTGACGAGGGCGCGGAGGTCATCTCATCCAGCCGCATCCGCGGATTGCTGAGCGAGGGCGAGGTGGCCGAGGCCGCCGGACTGCTCGGCTATCGCTTCACCGTCGAAAGCGAGGTGGTCGGCGGCCAGCAGCTCGGCCGCACGCTTGGCTTTCCGACCGCGAATATGAGGCTTTCAGCCGAAGCCGCTCTGAAGGAGGGCATCTATGCCGTCCGCTTTCGCCGCGCCGACGGCACACTTCACGACGGCGTCGCCAGCTTCGGCCGCCGCCCGACTGTCGACGACAATGGCGCGCCGCTGCTGGAAACCTTCGTCTTCGATTTCTCCGGCGACCTCTATGGCGAGATCTGCCAGGTTTCCTTCTTCGGTTTCCTGCGCCCGGAGGTGAAGTTCGAAGGGCTCGATGCGCTGGTCGCGCAGATGAAGCGCGATGAAGCCGAGGCGCGCGCGCTGCTTGCCGGCGTCAAGCCGCTCTCCGATCTCGACGCCGCTATGGCTTTTTGAAGCATGATCCCGAAAAGTGGGAACCGGTTTTCGGACTAGATCATGTGCAAACGGAATACTACTTTTTCAGCGCCAAACCAACGGCGATGAAGGTCCAGCCCTGAAAGATCAGGTCGATCGCCAGGAACAGCCCGAGCACCCACAGGCTGTTGACCGGCCAGCCCATGGCGATGACCAGGCCGGCAAGCGCACTGATGACACCGGCCGCGACGATCCAGCCCCAGCCGCGCTGCGGCCGGTGGCTGTAGCCGACCCAGGCGCGGAGCACGCCTGACGCGACCAGCGCGATCGCCAGCAGGAACGTCAGTACCGCTGAGGCAAGCAGCGGATTGTCGAAAGCGAAGAAGCCGGCGACGGCGTAGAGCAGTCCGCTGAGCAGCCAGTAGAAGAAGCGGCCCCACGTCTTGACGCCGAACGCATGCACGATCTCGATTACGCCGGCCATCAGCATCAGCCATCCCACGACATAGACCGAAGCCACCGTGGCGATGAACAGATTGCCGAAGGCAATGCCGCCGAAAATGAGCAGCAGGACGCCGAGCGCGACAAACCACCCCCATTTTGTCCGTGTCTGTTCGATCGCGATTTTCAAGGCGTCGCCATGCAGGGTCATTGTCGCGGTCTCCATCGAGGGCTGCGGAATACTGCCGGATGGAAGTTAGTCCCGGCGCTGGCCAACGTCCAGTTGATGACCGGCACTGGGGGATCGAGCAAACCGCGATCAGATGTCTCTGGTTTAAATCAAATTTTACCAAACGGCCGTCAAAGCTGTCATCGGTAACCGTGTGCATTGTGTTAGTGGAGTGGCCATGAGTCCGGTCGGAAAAATCTCTCTGGTGCTGGCCGCTATGCTGCTGGGTAGCGCGGGCGCTGCTAAGGCGGGCGAGGGCAGCTGGCTGTCCGGCGACTGGTATCTGACCGTTGGCGCCACCGGCATGGTGGCGCCGAATTTCGAGGGCGGCAAGAAGTACCTGCTCAGCGCCTCACCGATCATCTCGCTGGGCAAGGCCGGACCCGCGGCACGCTTCACTTCGCGCAACGACAACATCTCGTTGGCGCTGGTCGACGATGGCGGTGTCCGTGCCGGCGTGACCGGCAAGCTCCTGTTTTCCCGTGACGATGACAACGCCGATGAACTGAAGGGCCTCGATCCGGTGCGCTGGGGCGGCGAAGTCGGCGGCTTCTTCGAATTCTATCCGACGGATTGGCTGCGCGCCCGCGCCGAGCTTCGCCACGGCATCCGTGCCCACAACGGCTTTGTCGCCGACATCGCTGCTGACGCCTTCTACGATGTGACGCCAACCGTGCGGATTTCGGGCGGGCCGCGCGTGTCGTTCGCCTCGGCCAAATATTTCGACGCCTATTATGGCGTCAATGCGCAGGAAGCCGTGGCTTCGGGCTTGAGCGAATATCATCCCGGTGGCGGCCTGAAATCGACAGGCCTCGGCGGCGCCATAACCTGGAAGGTGACCGAGCCGATGACCGCCAGCCTGTTTGGCGAATATTCCCGTCTGATGGGACCGGCGGCCGATTCCAGCCTGGTCAGGCAACGCGGCGACCGCAATCAGTTCATGGTCGGCGTCTCGACTACCTATCGCTTCGATTTCACGATGTAAGAGGCCGTTGGAAACTCTATTCTGGCGGCCATGTGATGGCGTTTTCTGCGCTTCCGGTGCTCACCGACCTAAATGTCCGCTGCGCTCCGGTTCTCGAAACCACCACCACATGACTCGCCAGAGCGATTTTCGAAACGGTCTCTAAGTGAATCGAACGAGACGCTTTATTCCTGCGCTCATCTCCGCTAAAAGCCGGGGCATGACGAGCTTTTCGCGCCTTTGCAGGCTGACGATACGAATTATAAGCCCGGTGTTCCGGGCGGCCTGACGGTCGCCGGAGCCGCCGGGAATGTTGCGCGCGGCCTCTCGCGCTTTTTCCAGATCATAAGGCATGTCGCCCAAAAGTGGCCCCGGTTTTGGGAAAACGACATGCGCAAGAAGTAAAGTTCAACGCCCGAGCTCCTTTGCGGCCGGGCAATGCACATGGCAGACCAATGACCGATTCCCTGATGACCGACACCAAAGAAACGATCGACTATTCCAAGACGCTTTACCTGCCGCAGACGGATTTTCCGATGCGCGCCGGCTTGCCGGAGAAGGAGCCGCTGCTGGTCCAGCGCTGGCAGGACATGGACCTCTACGCCAAGCTGCGCGAAAGTGCTGCCGGCCGCACGAAATACGTGCTGCATGACGGCCCGCCCTACGCCAACGGCAACATCCATATCGGCCATGCGCTGAACAAGATCCTCAAGGACGTCATCACCCGCTCGTTCCAGATGCGCGGCTATGACTCGAACTATGTGCCGGGCTGGGACTGCCATGGCCTGCCGATCGAATGGAAGATCGAGGAGCAGTATCGCGCCAAGGGCAAGAACAAGGACGAGGTGCCGGTCAACGAATTCCGCAAGGAATGCCGTGAATTTGCAGCGCACTGGATCACGGTGCAGGGTGGTGAGTTCCAGCGGCTCGGCGTCATCGGCGACTTCAAGAATCCCTATACGACGATGGCTTTCCACGCCGAGGCGCGCATCGCCGGCGAGCTGTTGAAATTCGCCATGTCGGGCCAGCTCTACCGCGGCTCCAAGCCGGTGATGTGGAGCGTGGTCGAGCGCACGGCGCTGGCCGAGGCCGAGGTCGAGTACCAGGACTACGAGTCCGACACGATCTGGGCGAAGTTTCCGGTCGCCAGCCTGGTCCGTGCCATCGACGATGGTGAGACCAAACTGACGGAGGGAGCCCTCGACCTGCTGCAGGCCCATGTCGTCATCTGGACGACGACGCCCTGGACCATCCCCGGCAATCGCGCCGTCAATTACTCGCCGCGCATCAATTATGGCCTCTACGAGGTCGCGGCGGCCGAGAACGCGTTCGGCCCGCAGCCGGGCGAAAAGCTGATCTTTGCCGACGCACTGGCCGAAGACGCCTCGGCCAAGGCCAAGGTCACCTTGAATCGTCTCCGCAGCGTTTCGGCGCAAGAGCTTGGAAGCCTTACGCTTTCACATCCGTTCAAGGGCTTTGGTGGCGGTTACGAATTTGCCGTTCCGATGCTCGCCGGCGACCACGTCACCGACGATGCCGGCACCGGCTTCGTCCACACCGCGCCCGGCCACGGCCGCGAGGACTTTGACGCCTGGATGGATGCGGCGACGGATCTGCGCGCACGCGGCATCGATAGCGCCATCCCGTTCACCGTCGACGATGGCGGCTTCTTCACCAAGGACGCGCCGGGTTTCGGACCGGACCGCGAGGGTGGACCGGCGCGTGTCATCGACGACAACGGCAAGAAGGGCAACGCCAACCAGGCCGTCATCGACGAGCTGATCAAGCGCAACGCGCTGTTTGCGCGCGGCCGGCTGAAACACTCCTATCCGCATTCCTGGCGGTCGAAGAAGCCGATCATCTTCCGCAACACGCCGCAATGGTTCGTCTACATGGACAAGGACCTCGGCGACGGCTCGACGCTGCGCAGCCGCGCGCTGAAGGCGATCGATGACACCCGTTTCGTGCCCGCCGCCGGCCAGAACCGCATTCGCGCCATGATCGAGGAGCGTCCCGACTGGGTGCTGTCGCGTCAGCGCGCCTGGGGCGTGCCGATCGCCGTCTTCGCCGATGCCGACGGCAATGTGCTGAAGGACGAGGCGGTCAACCAGCGCATCACGGACGCCTTCGAACAGGAGGGCGCTGACGCCTGGTTCGCCGCCGGCGCCAAGGAGCGTTTCCTCGGCAATCACGATGCGTCGAAATGGAAGCAGGTGATGGACATCCTCGACGTCTGGTTCGATTCGGGCTCGACGCACGCCTTCACGCTGGAGGATCGTCCTGACCTGAAATGGCCAGCCGACGTCTATCTCGAAGGCTCCGATCAGCATCGCGGCTGGTTCCATTCCTCGCTGCTGGAAAGCTGCGGCACCAGGGGCAGGGCGCCCTACGACACCGTCGTCACCCATGGCTTCACCATGGATGAGGATGGTCGCAAGATGTCGAAATCGCTCGGCAACACCGTCGTGCCGCAGGACGTCATCAAGCAGTCGGGCGCCGACATCCTGCGTCTGTGGGTCGTGACGACCGATTACTGGGAGGATCAGCGGCTCGGCAAGAATGTGCTGCAGACCAATATCGACGCCTACCGCAAGCTGCGCAACACCATCCGCTGGATGCTGGGCACGCTCGCCCATGACGATGGCGAGGAGGTGCCGCTGGAGAAAATGCCGGAGCTGGAGCGGCTGATGCTGCACCGGCTGGCCGAGCTGGATGAGGTCGTGCGCTCGGGCTATGACGCTTTCGAGTTCAAGCGCATCACCCGCATGCTGCTCGATTTCATGGTGGTCGAGCTGTCGGCCTTCTATTTCGACATCCGCAAGGACGCGCTCTATTGCGACGCGCCGTCGAGCGTGAAGCGCAAGGCTTCGGTGCAAGTGGTGCGCCATCTCTTCGACTGTCTGGTGAAATGGCTGGCGCCAATGCTGCCCTTCACCATGGAGGAGGCCTGGCTCGACCGTCGTCCGGACGCCGTCTCGGTGCATCTCGACCAGTTTCCGCAAATCCCGGCGGACTGGAAGAACGAGGCGATGGCCGAAAAGTGGCGCAAGGTGCGGCAGGTGCGACGCGTCGTCACCGGCGCGCTGGAGATTGCGCGCGCCCAGAAGGTGATCGGGTCGTCGCTGGAAGCGGTGCCGGTCGTCACCATCAACGACGCGGCACTCGAAGCGGCGATATCGGATGTCGACATGGCCGAAATGGCGATCACCAGCGATCTGGTGATTGCTCATGGGCAAGCGCCCGCGGGTGCCTTCACGCTTGACGACGTCAGGGGTGTCGCCGTGGTGGTCGAAAAGGCCGAGGATCGCAGCCTGGTGAAATGCGCACGCTCCTGGCGCTACACCGCCGATGTCGGCGAGGATCCGGAATTCCCGGATGTTTCGGCGCGCGATGCGGCGGTGCTGCACGAATTGAAGGCGCTCGGCCGGCTTTAACGGGCCGTCCAGCCAGCCGGATCGGTGCACAAATGCCACGTCGGGCGGGCGAAAACCGCCCGCGCGTTGCCCTTAACGAGTGGTTGAGGTAAACACGCGAAACTCCGGAAGACAAATTGTCGCCGGATTTCCGTCGCAAGTGCTTGGACGATGGGGACCGGCCATAAGGCCGGTGGCAATCGAGAGGCTGTCTAGAGTGGGACTTTTTGGCATGACCGAGAGATATAATGCGCGCCTGGCGCTGTTGGCGCCGCTTGTCGCATCGGGCCTGGCTTTGTCCGGCTGCATGGGCTCTCCGACCTATGGCACCGACAAGACCGCCGGCGAACAGCTGGCCGGCGATATTTCGGGCGCGTTTTCGTTCGCGCCGAAGCGCAAGGAACAGATCGATTACAAGCCGCGTCCGACGCTGGTGAAGCCGGCGCCAGGCCAGAAGGAAGCGCTGCCGGCGCCGCAGGACAGCATCGAGACGGCGAGCGCCGAATGGCCTGAATCGCCCGAGCAGCGCCGCGCCCGCCTGCGCGCCGACGCCACCGCCCATCAGAACGACCCGGCTTACCAGTCGGATATCGTCGACGACGTGCAGACCGATCCGGCCTCGGTGAAGAAGGCAATGGCGGAATCAGGCTCGAGCCACCCGCCGGCGTGGAGCCCCGCCGATTCCGACAAGGGCCGCGCTGCCGAGATCCAGCGCCGCCTTGCCGACAGCAAGCAAGGCGACCCGAACACCCGCAAATATCTGAGCGAACCGCCGGTGCAGTATCGTGTCGCAGCCGGCACGGCGCCGCAGAACGAGCTTGGCGAGGACGAGTACAGGAAGGAACGCCGTCTCAAGAAAGAGGCGGAAGGCAAGAAGGGCAGCGGCTGGTTCGACTGGCTGCCGTCGCTCTAAAAACGTCTGCGTTTCGTTACTTTTGTGCTGACGGGCCTTGCGTCCGGTCAGCCGCGCCGTTCCAGGAAAAATCCTTTGAGCAACAGGGCCGCCTCGGTCTCGCCCATGCCCGGATAGATGTCGGGCGTGTGGTGGCAGGTTGGCGAGGCGAAGAAGCGCACGCCATTGACCACCGCGCCGCCCTTGTCGTCAGCGGCGCCGAAATAGAGCCGGCGCAGCCGGGCGAAGGAAATGGCGCCGGCGCACATGGCGCAAGGCTCCAGCGTCACATAGAGATCGTGCCCGGTCAGCCGCTCGGCTGACAGTTTACGGCAGGCTTCGCGGATGACCAGCATCTCGGCATGCGCGGTCGGGTCGGCAAGTTCGCGTGTGCGGTTGCCGGCACTGGCAACGACCGTGCCGCCGCTGGCGATGACGGCGCCGACCGGCACTTCGCCGCGCAAGGCTGCCGCTTCGGCCTCTTTCAGCGCCATCGCCATGAAATCGGGTCGCTTCACGCGGTTTCCATTCCGATTATCTCCTCGCCACCCCAGGGCTTTTCGTTTGTCTGCCGGAAAAACCGGTCTCCACTTTTCCCTGACAAACTCTGATGATCCTGTTATTGAGCGCATCAACCCGAAAATCGGACTCGATTTTCGGAAATGATCATGCGCCAAATCAAAGTGCTACTGCGTTCGTTGCGCGCCCGAAAGGATGCGCCACGCTGTAGCAGCGCAAACGGACAAAGGCCACATGGACGACAACGACAAGAAATTCCGACCCAAGAAGGGTCCGGCAAGGAGCGGCCCGAAAGCGGCGGGACCGCGCAGCCGTGATGGCGCCGCCGGCAAGGGCGGCAAGCCGTCCTTTGGCGCCAAGAAACCTTACGCACCGCGCGGCGATCGCCCGATGGCCGCCGATGGCGAGCGGCCGAAGCGCGATTTCAAGGGCGGCGACAAGCCATTCAGTAAAGGCCCGCGTTCCGAAGGCAAGCCTTTTGAGAAGCGTGAGGGGCCACGCAAGCCCTACGCACCGCGCGGCGACCGGCCGATGGCGGCTGCGGGCGAACGGCCGAAGCGCGACTACAAGCCGCGCGAAGCCGGTGAGGGTGGCGCCCCGCGCGCCGAAAGACCATTCCACAAAGGCCCGCGCCCGGAGGGCAAGCCGTATGAAAAGCGCGAAGGACCGCGCAAGCCCTATGCGCCGCGCGGCGATCGTCCGTTTGCCGCAGCGGAGGGCGGAGAAAAGCGTTTCGACCGTCCCAAGCGTGATTTCGGCGATCGCCCCAAGCGGGACTTTGGTGATCGGCCGCAAGATGCATCGGGTGCCGGCTTCAGGTCACGCCCGCGTTCCGCGGAAGCGACGGAAGAGGCAGGCGAACGCATCGCCAAGCGGCTGGCGCGCGCCGGTCTGGCCTCGCGCCGCGATGCCGAGGAGCTGATCGCCGCCGGTCGCGTCAAGGTCAATGGCCGCGCCCTGACCTCGCCGGCCTTCAATGTCATGCCTGATGACATCATCCATCTCGACGGTATGGAAATCCCGCCGATCGAGCGCACCCGGCTGTTCCTGTTCCACAAGCCGGCCGGCGTCGTCACCACCAACCGCGATCCCGAGGGCCGCAAGACCGTCTTCGACGTGCTGCCGGCCGAACTGCCGCGGCTGATGACCATCGGCCGCCTCGACATCAACACCGAAGGCCTGCTGCTGCTCACCAATGATGGCGGCCTGTCGCGCGTGCTCGAACTGCCGGCAACCGGCTGGCTGCGCCGCTACCGCGTGCGCGTCCACGGCAAGGTCGAGGAGAGCGCGCTTGCCGGTCTGCGTGAAGGCATTGCCGTCGACGGCGTGTTTTACGGCGCCATCGAAGCGACGCTCGACCGTGAGCAAGGCACCAATGCCTGGCTGACCATCGGCTTGCGCGAGGGCAAGAACCGCGAGGTCAGGAACATCCTGGGTTCGCTCGGCCTCGATGTGACGCGGCTGATCCGCATCTCTTACGGTCCGTTCCAGCTCGATGACCTCGCCGAGGGCCATGTGCTGGAGATCAAGGGCCGGGTGCTGCGCGACCAGCTTGGCGAGCGCCTGGTCGAGGAATCCGGCGCCAATTTCGACGCCGAGGTCAACAAGCCGTTTTCCAACAAGCCGGTGCGGCGTACTGAAGTTCGCGAGCCGGAGCCGGAACGGCCGAAATTCACCCGTGACGGCGAGCGCCGTCCGATCGGCGAGGGCGGGCTGATCAAGAACCGCAAACGCCGCGAAGGCAGCCGCGACGAGGCGCTGGGCAAATTGTCGACCAGTCCCGACAGAAGCGCAGGGGCCGAGAAGAGCTTCGGCGAACGCGGCCCGCGTCCCGAACGCAGCTTTGGCGACAAACCCCGCGGCGGCTTTGGCGACAAACCGCGCGGCGGTTTCGGCGACAAGCCTCGTGGCAGTTTTGGCGGCAAGCCCGGCGGTGGCAAGAAATCCGAGCGCGAGCAGCGGCCGATCGAGCCGCCCGGCCAGCGCAAGGCCAATGTCTGGATGGCGCCTGGCGCGCGACCGATCGGCAAGGGCAGGGCTGAGGCTGATGCCGCCAAGGCGGCTGACGCCAAGGCGCGCAAGGCATCGTTCAAGCCGTCTTATGGCAAACCGGCCGGTGCAAAACCGTTCGGCAAGCCGCGTGGCGAGCCGGGCGGCGGCGAGCGGCCGCGCGGCGGCCCGAAGGGTCCCAGGACGAAATGAGACCCGGATTAATATGAGAATCGTCGGCGGTGAGTTTCGCGGGCGTCCCTTGGCGACGCCTCGCTCAAGCGCCATTCGTCCGACGACCGATCGCACCCGCGAGGCCGTCTTCAACGTGCTGGCGCATCGCTTCGCGGAGAAACTGGACGGCGCGCGCGTGCTCGACCTGTTCGCCGGCACCGGCGCGCTCGGGCTCGAAGCACTGTCGCGCGGTGCGTCCTACGGCGTCTTCATCGAGGAATCGGCCGAAGGCCGTGGCCTGATCCGCGACAATGTCGAAGCCTTCGGCCTGACCGGCCGCACCAAGATCTTCCGTCGCGATGCCACAGGCCTTGGCGAGGCCGGCACACTGGCGCCGTTCGGCCTCGTCTTCGCCGACCCGCCCTACGGCAAGGGCCTTGGCGAGCGCGCCTTGCTGTCGGCCAAGGCCGGCGGCTGGCTTCGCCCCGGCGCGCTGTGCGTGGTCGAGGAGGCCGCGGTGGCGCCCTTCGAGCCAGGCCCCGGCTTTTCCGTGCTGGACGAGCGCAATTACGGCGAGACCGTGATCCGCTTCATCGAGGCGGCCTGATACGTTTTGCTCCCGGCCTCTTTGCAGCCGCCTTTGACGGCAACATGGCCAACAATTCACTTTGCTTGTCGCCAGTAGCTTGCCTATCGTCCTGCCGAGAGCAATTCCAGGAAAAGTGTGAAACGGTTTTCCGTCCGGAATTGCGCCAAAACAAAGAGATAAAGCGGTTCAACGTTTCCGTGAACGATGAACAGCGAAATCGGAGCCATTGATGACATTTCAAGCTGAATGGCTGCGCGGGACTCTGCTGGCGACCTCGCTGGCTTTCGTTATCACCGGCCCGGCGCTGGCCGACAGCCCGGTGTTGCCCAATACGGTGCCGGGCGAATTCAAGGTCACGGATTTCCTGCTCGACAATGGCTTGGAGGTCGTCGTCATTCCCGACCACCGTGCGCCGATCGTCACCCACATGGTGTGGTACAAGATCGGCAGCGCCGACGAGCCGCCGGGCAAATCCGGCATTGCCCATTTCTTCGAGCATCTGATGTTCAAGGCGACGACCAATCATGCGGCCGGCGAGTTTGACCGAGCCGTCTCCGACATCGGCGGCTCCAACAATGCCTTCACCTCTTACGACTACACGGCCTTCCACGAGACGGTGGCGCCGTCGGCGCTCGAGCTGATGATGAGCTTCGAGGCCGACCGCATGCGCAACCTCATCCTCACCGACGACGTCATCAAGACCGAGCGCGACGTAATCCTGGAGGAGCGCCGCTCGCGCATCGACAACAATCCGCAAGCCGTGCTGGACGAGGAGGTCGATGCCACGCTCTGGCAGAACCAGCCCTATCGCATTCCCGTCATCGGCTGGATGCAGGAGATGCAGCAGCTGAACCGCACCGACGCCGTCGCCTTCTATGACAAATATTACCGGCCCAACAACGCCGTGCTGATCGTGGCCGGCGATGTCGAACCGGACACGGTGCGGGCGCTGGCCGAAAAGACCTATGGCAAGGTGGCGCGCGGTCCCGATCTGCCGCCGCGCATCCGCCCGGTCGAGCCTGAGCAGAACACCAAACGCACGGTCATGCTCGCCGATGCCCGCGTCAGCGTGCCGAGCTTTTCCACCCAATGGGTGGTGCCGTCCTATCATTCGGGCAAGCCGGGCGAGGCGGAAGCGCTCGACCTTCTGGCGGAAATCCTCGGCGGCGGCAACCGCAGCCGGCTCTACCAGGCGCTCGTCGTCCAGCAAGGCATCGCCTCCAACGCCGGCGCCTATTTCCAGGGCACCATGCTCGACGACACCAATTTCACCGTCTACGGCGCGCCGCGCGGCGATGCCAAGCTCTCCGACATCGAAGCGGCGGTCGACGTGGAGGTGGCGCGCATCGTCCGGGATGGCGTCACGCCTTCGGAGCTGGAAAAGGCCAAGGACCGCTATGTCAGGTCGATGATCTTTGCCCGCGACAAGCAGGATTCGATGGCCAACATCTACGGCTCGACGCTTGCCACCGGCGGCAATGTGCAGGACGTCCAGCAATGGCCGGACCGCATCCGCAAGGTCACCGCCGAAGAGGTCAAGGCCATCGCCGCACGCTATCTGGTGCTTGCCCGGTCGACGACCGGCTATCTCTTGCCGCAGCAACAAGCGGGGAATTGATCATGAGGAGCACGAACGCGATGCACGCTGGCGCGCCCTTACCTTCTCCCCTTGTGGGGTCCGAAGGACGGGGCGAGACCCGTGGCTCGCCCCAGGGCGGTGGCCGAGCGCAGCTCGGTCGGATGAGGGGTGTTCCAGCTTGGCGCCGACAGCATTCCGTCACGCACCCCTCAACCGTCTCGGCGCTGCGCGCCGATCCACCTTCTCCCACAAGGGGAGAAGGAAGAGCGCTCGCCGCCCTCGCAACCCTCTTCCTCTCCATCCTCTTCCTGATCCTGCCGGCACTCACCGCGCGCGCCATGGACATCCAGTCCGTCATCTCGCCAAAAGGCATCACCGCCTGGCTGGTGGAGGATTATTCCGTGCCTGTTATCGCCATTCGCTTCGTCTTCGGCGGTGGCTCGACGCAGGATCCGGTCGGCAAGGAGGGGTTGGCCAACCTGATGACCGGCCTGTTCGACGAAGGCGCCGGTCCGCTCGACAGTGAAGATTTCCAGATCAAGCTCGACGATGCCGGCGCCGAGATGAGTTTCGAGGAGAGCCGCGACGGCCTCTATGGCTCGATGCGCATGCTGGCCGAGCAGCGCGATCAGGCGTTCGACCTGTTGCGGCTGGCGGTCAACGAGCCGCGCTTCGACCAGCTGCCGATCGACCGCATCCGCTCCCAGATCCTTTCCGGCATCATCGCCGGCGAGAACGACCCCGACACGGTCGCGCAGAACAAATGGGCGCGCGCCCTCTATGGCGACCATCCTTATTCCCGCTCCGACCAGGGTACCAAGGAAAGCATTGCCACCATCACGCCGGATGATCTGAAAGCCTTGCACCGGGCGGTGTTCGCGCGCGGCGGCTTGCATGTCGCCGTGGTCGGCGCCATCGACCCCGAGACGCTGAAGAAGAAGCTCGACATGGTGTTCGGCGGCCTGCCGCAAAACCAGGCGCTGAGCCCGGTGGCCGATATCGACCCGAAGCTGGCACAGCATGTCGAGGTCGACTACGACCTGCCGCAGACCTCCCTGCAGCTCGCCTATCCCGGTGTGAAGCGCAAGGCGCCGGATTTCTTTCCGGCCGTGCTGATGAACGAGATCCTCGGCGGCGGTACCTTCACCTCGCGCCTGTTCCAGGAGGTGCGCGAAAAGCGCGGGCTGGCGTACAGCGTCAACTCCTCGCTGATCAACCAGGACCACGCCAACGCACTGGTCATCAGCACCGGCACCCGGTCGGACCGCGCGGCCGAGACGCTGGGGATCGTCCGCGACGTGGTCAAGCAGCTGGCCGAGCAAGGCCCGACCGAGGCGGAGCTGGCGGCGACCAAGAAATACATGATCGGCGCCTACGCCATCAACAATCTGGACTCTTCGAGTGCCATTGCCTCGACGCTGGTCGAACTGCAGCTCGACGATCTCGGCATCGACTACATGCAGCGCCGCGCCGGCTACATCAACGCGGTGACGCTCGACCAGGTCAAGGCGGCGGCGAAAAAGCTGCTGACCACCGAACCGACCATTATGGTCATCGGCCCGAAACTGGCCGGAGCCGGCAAGGGATGAAAGCCGGCGCGCATTTCTATTGTCCGAGCGCTGGCGCTGCCCCTCACCTGCCTGCCGGCATCCTCTCCCCGTATAGCGACGGGGAGAGGGACGCTGTTGTCGCCGGTTTCGCCAATCACCAGCATTGCAAGATAGGTGCCGACGTTGCGGCCAGCTTCTTTCTCCCCGTCACTATACGGGGAGAAATGCCCGGCAGGGCAATGAGGGGCAGCGCCAACTTCGACAATTGGTTGTCTCCGACACCGGCCGGAAACGGGGCAGGAGTCACACAAAATGGCGCCTAGCTTCGGCATCGCCTTTGGCGGCGGCGGTGCGCGCGGGCTGGCGCACATCCATGTCATCGAGGCGCTGGACGAGTTGGGCATCAAGCCGGTGGCGATTGCCGGCTCGTCGATCGGCGCCATCATGGGCGCGGGCATGGCCGCCGGCATGACCGGCAAGGACATCCACGACTATGCCCGCTCGATCCTCGGCCGCCGCGCCGAAGTGGCGAGCCGCATGTGGCGGGCGAGGCCGGGCACGATCGCCGAAGCCATGCAGGTCCGCGTCAGCCAGTTCAACGTCGAGCGCATCCTCAAGGCCTTTCTGCCCGAAGCCATTCCCGAAACTTTTGCCGAGCTGAAAATCCCCCTGAAGGTGACGGCGACCGACTATTTCGGCCACAAGCTGGCCGTGTTCGACGATGGCGACCTGCACTCGGCGCTGGCGGCCTCGGCTGCCATTCCCGCCGTTTTCCGCCCGGTGATGCGCGACGGCAGGCTGCTGATCGACGGCGGCATCTACAACCCCGTGCCGTTCGACCTGATCGAGAACGACGCCGACATCATCATCGGCGTCGACGTGGTCGGCGCGCCGGAAGAACTCGACCGCAAGCACCCGACCTCCGTCGACCTGATATTCGGCGCCACGCAGCTGATGATGCAGTCAATCATCGCCAACAAGCTGAAACAATGCCGCCCCGACATCCTGGTCCGCCCGGCAGTGTCGAAATACCGCGTGCTCGATTTCCTGAAGATCGACGCCTTGATGAACGAGACGGCGGATATCAAGGACGAGCTGAAGCGGCAGGTGGAGAAGGTGCTGGAGGCGCGGGCCGGCGCCGCCGTCAAAGCGAGGCGGGGAAAGCAGGTCGGGTGAGGATTCCCGACTCGATCTGAAAGGAAACAGGCTTCAACCGATTTACGATTTCGCCGCCACCGGCGCATACTCCAGCGCCACCACACCGTTGCTGAACGGCGTGGCCGAAATCAATTCGAACGACACCGGCTCGCCGGCTGGGAACAGCGGCTTGCCTTGGCCGACGGCGCCGGGATAGCTGAGCAGCCTGACGCGATCGACCAGGCCATGGCGCAGCAATTCCTGCGCAACGCTCAGGCTGCCATGCACATAGATGTTGCCGCCAGTGCCCTGCTTCAGCGCCCTGACGGCTTCCGGCAGGGAGCCCTTCAGCAATTTGGCCGGCTTCCACTCGAGCGCCTTCAGGCTGGTCGAGGCGACATATTTCGGCAGCGCGTTGAACCGGTCGGCAAAGTCTCCGGTTTCCGTGGGCCATGAGCCGGCAAATATCTCATAGGTCGTGCGCCCCAAAAGCATGGCGCCGCTGTCGGCAAGTTCGTCCTCCTTGAACCTGTTCATCTCGTCGTTCCAGGTCACGCTTGGCAGCTTCTCGACCTCGGCAATGCCATCGACGCTGATGAATTCGGTGACGATAAGTTTTCGCATGGGGCTCTCCTTCTTCTGTCAAAGGACGGACTGCGCAGGCCCTTTGCGACATGCTTCGTGAAAAATAGCGCGGCGCTTGGTCGTTTTCGGTCAACGCCAGAAACACGCATTGACCTCAGATGGCCCGACGGCGCCACGCAGCTGATGATGCAGTTGATCATCGCCAACAAGCTGAGACAATGCCGCCCCGACATTCTGGTCCGCCCGGCGGTTTCGAAATATCGCGTGCTCGATTTCCTGAAGATCGAGGCTTTGATGAGTGAGACGGCCGATATCAAGAATGAGCTGAAGCGGCAGGTGGAGGCGCGGGTGGGAAGAGCAAGCGCGGGAAGAAGGAGCGGCGTTAGGGTTTCCAGTTCTATTTCTGGATCTTCAGTGTCGATCTGAGGGTTCGGATCGCCATACCGTAGCCGGTGTTAGAAAGGCGGTACTTTTTTGCATTTTTATTTCTGTGAATTTCGTAGAAGACATAATAGTCCTGATTAAAATATCTGCTCACGTTATCCTTGTGCTTCGGACGCATTTTGGGAAAGACTGCAGAAATCAAATTTGCCATCTCTGTCGTCGTATAGAATTTCCGAGTTTCGTCGTCCTTCCAAACGCTCAATAGTGCGATCAAAATCGCGTCTTGCAAGCCGACATCAGAGATGCGAGCAACTGAGGCGAGGCTCGACTCAATGTCTATCTCATCCTTGCTTTCGGCCCCGACGAGTTGGTTCATAGAATTAAAATAGGTTTGCACGCTGCCATTGTTATCAAGAGCCAGTACGCCGGGCGATTTCTTGATAAGCTCCAACCCCATCCGCTCTTGTTGATGATCGCGCGCGCGAAATTCCCCAATAGTTAGATCATCGCCAGGCCGTGCGCGCGCGAGCAGCCGCTCGAAACGGGCTTGCTCATCTGCGACGACGAAATGTCGTTCGAAATCCTTCCCGCATAGCGCCATTTCCTTTTCGAGATGAATAATCTCTTGCTTTGCTCGGAAGCCGGAAATTACTATGGGCTCAGAAAGATTCTCAAGTATGTATTCAGCAACCTTTTCTGCAGCTATCGTAGGCTTTTGAGCTAGGGCACTTTCGGCGAAATCCCCGATCGACAGAACCCCGTGATAGCCGTGACGATAATAGTAACTTAGGTACATAAAGTCGCTAGCTTCGACATGTAGGTATCCGAAGGCCCTGGCAAGGTACTGACTTGCTGTTGTCTTTCCCGCGCAGGTATATCCGCAGAGAATGATATTAGGCCTGTGGTCCAGAGGGAGCTGCAGCTGCGTTCTAGCCACCGAAGAGTAGCGGCGTTCGTCGAGAAACTCAAACAATTGCTGGAAGGATTTTCTTCTAAAATCTACTTTATCCGCAACCTCGATGGGTAGTGAGCCAAGTGGTGCATCACACCCCGCTGGCTGGAACCATCGATTAAAAGATTTATTGTCTAGCCATGGGTACACGAGGTTGGTATCGTACTCGCGCTCTATATCGACTATGGTTCCATCTTGCTCTCCAGTAAAGACGACATAATCTTTGTCAATTCCCCAAGATTTTCTATAATTACTTGGAACATAGAGTAATACATCGGAGCGAACGGTCGCGCCGCGCACATTTCCAGATGCGCGCAGTATGGAGTCTAAGCTTGCAAAAGTACGGCCATCCATCCAATATTTGATATCGACGCCCGGTACATCGTTGTCTGTTCCGCTTAAGGCGTCTATGCGGACCGAGGTATCCTCTAAAATGAACGGATGAGTCGCTTCCGAATAGCCTGCCTTGAGTATTTGGCGCTTAGCGCTTCGATAGCTTGCTTCTAGGATGGCTTCGCGAGACGTCAGGCGGGGTTCGACATAGCCGGCATGGTATGTTCGCTGCCGAAATCCCTGAATGCGTATTTGATGGCCCTCTGCTAAGTAGCGTGCATGCGCAAGTTTGGTTGGATTGGTTGTAAAAAAGGTCAGTTCACGCATCGGTTTTGACAACGCTACGGCCAACATTCGAGGGTGAAGTACGATAGACGTCACAATCTAAAGCATCCGCATATTCGGCAATCGCTGAAATCCGACCAGACTCTCCGAAACAGAATAGCATCGGGCCGAGGCTCGACATGCCAACACAATCTGCCCCAGAATCGAGCAGTTTCTTCGAGAGAAGTCGTAGTGGTTCGCCATATTCTGCCCGCTCGGCACGCTTCCAGGCGGTCTCCTGCATCAGCGTCACGCCGCGACAGAAGGCTCGATAGTCGCCTTCGACTACTGCTGCGTAGATTTCAAACAAAGCGATGTAGCTAGCCTCGAAACTGGCAGTTGCTGGAAGCGGCGTGGTGCGTTCAAAGAATGCGATTTCTTCCTGTTGGGTTTTAGGGGTAATCGACCGTGGTAGGCAAAGGAGAATCGGCCAGGGCGGCATTGGCACAATGGGCAACGCCAAGGGAAGTCGGGTTGGTGTCGTCCGAGACGATGGCATGTAGGGACTGCCGTCGCTCGGTCGGCCGAGATCACAGACTAATCCGCCACTAAAATAGGTGTTGATGCCGATACCGGATGTCCCACCGCGTCCTGACGCTGCAAGAAGTCGATCAGCTACAATATGTGTCTGGTTGAGCAAAGCTAAGGCTTCCATTGCTCCAAGTCGTATCGCAGTAGCTGATCCCATACCAACATGGGTTCGCATGTCTCCGCTGACGCGGATCGTCCCTCTTCCTCTCATGCCATGATCCAAGGCGAAGCGCTCAAGTAGTTCGCTCAGAAGGGCACATTCGCTCGGGGCCATCGGCTGAGGGCGATCATCGTACACCTTTAGCTGCGAATCTTCTTGTATCTCGATTTCAGCCGCTGGCCCCTCAATCGCGAAGCCAATACCGCCGTTTTTTCGGAGAGCGCCTTCGTGAAGGGACAGCAATCCTAGGTGCAGGCGAGGGCGAACATACACGCGCACTTCACGCATTCGCGTTACAGGAATTCCAAACTGTTTCAAAATGATCGTCGTATTTTCGGCCAAATACGGTCTCGGCTGCGACATGGACCGCCGGCGCGTAACGGCTCTTGTCTCCTTCGAAAATTGGGCCTGCGACCAAATCGGCGTCCACCAGCACAAAACTATGATGTGCATGATCAGCAAATCGGCGCAGCTCAACCCTGCCGTCAAATTGCTTCCGGAGTAAGGCGATCTTCGAAAGCATATCACGCGCACGATGTTTTGCATCATCGCCCATGTGCTTTTCGTCAGGAATAAGCAATCGTACCTTAAGTTGACTGTATTTGATGAGCGCGTCGACCAAAACCTTGTCGTCACTTTCGATATCAAGAAAGTCTTGGACAAACCGGCTGCATGAAGCCCCCATTACATCGACGCGGCGTCTACTGCCAACAACGAGATCACGATAGTAGTTCTGATCGTGACGGTTCGCGAGAAGCGCCTTGATCCCCATTCTTCGAAATTTGTCAAGCTCTTGGATTGGCCGCAACAATGTTAGAAAGGTTGCGAGATAGACGATCAACCCGGTAACGATACCGCCAACAAAGCCGAGAAGTTTTGTGCTGCTTGGGTCTATTCTGTAGTACCAACAACCTAGGCCGAACGCTGCAATCGTAATAGCTATGGTGAGAATCAACCAAAGCGGCACACGTATTTTATCGAGCTCAAAGTTCATCACCGTGGGTACCCAATAAAGAGAAGCTCGCGTTTGCGTGCCTTGCTGAGCGCATGATTGTGCTCCGCAGAATGAATAGAGACCTGTGAAAAGCGCGATTCGAAATGCGCTTTGATTTCAGTTTCCGACGGAAAGGCACCTGACACGTAGGATAGAGCTACGATTGAGTGTTGATGCCTATCTATGAACGAAAACAGGCGGTCCTTGAACGAGCGCGTCCGAGCCCACTCTGGAAACCAATGGGGCGGGGCGAACAGGCGAATATCGGATTTGGGATCGATCAACCCTCCCCATTCATTATAATGCGCAAGGCCTTCCAAAAAATGATAGCGGCGCCAGTAGTCGTCGCGGTTGCGCCGTTCCTCTCGCCCTATGTAGGGTGGGTCAATATACACGAGGTCATAGCCGGCAGGTATATCTTCGGCATTGCCAGAAGGGAGAATGGAAAAGGAGCCGCCACAAGCCGACCTTCGAGTGATGTCGTCATAAGCCTGTAGCGCATGATGCATAAAACTTCGCTCCCATGTGATCGCATTGCCGAAGCTTCTGGTGACCGAAATATTGGTACGTAGTTTGAGATTTGCTCGATGGAATAGGTTGAATGGTCGCTTCTTTAAGCACGCCTGATAGATAAGATATCTAAGTAATGATTTGTCTTCTATGGATCGAGCGTCGTCGTTGACTGAGCGTATAAAGCCGTCAAGCCAAGTATTCTCTTCGTCTTTAAAGAATATTCCTGAAAAATTTTGAGAAATTACTCCATCTATTGGTTCAACCGCATCTAGCAGCGCCTCAACATCGCTACGGGAAAGTGCTGGTTGGTCGGCTAGTACAACTCGGCCAACATCTTCATTGAAGCAGAAGCCATCATGATAGGTAACACGCTTACGCATCGCCCTAAACATCAGTGAAACAGAGCCGGTGCCTCCAAATGCATCGAGTACGCTGTCAAAACGAACTGCGCCCAAATGGGAATACATCCATCCGAGCAACCTACGCTTGCTGCCGTAATATCGGGTTTGAGGAAACCCAGCAATTGCATCTGGGACCGGCTGGATTAACTGGAGTTTTGCGGGGGTATCGCTCAACTTGTCGGCCGAGAAGGCTGACGTCGACCGTTTGGCGATGTTGCCTACCATGTTTGCCCCCGCCGCGTCGGCGCGCTAGCTTTTTTCTGCACCAACCGCGCTGCGTCGAACGCTCCGGGAGATTAACAACTGTACACTATTGCTGTTTAGCTGAGAACTGATCCTCAAACTTCTAAGGAAAGTACGGTCACTAGGGCAACTTCCCGACGTGTGGCTGACGTTTATTTCAACCGGCCATCGTGATCGGCGTATACCGTGGCTATCGGCACCGTCCACCTCCGTCCAAGGGTGGCAAGCCTTCGTCCTTAGGTATTTCCCTCAGTCCTTCGCCCGCTCCACATAGGCCCCATCCGCCGTCATCACCACCACGCGGGTGCCTGGCGCAATGTGCGGCGGCACCAGCGTGCGCACGCCGTTGGACAGCACGGCCGGCTTATAGGAGGACGAGGCCGTCTGGCCCTTGGTCGTTGGCTCGGTTTCCACCACTTCGAAGGTGGCGCGCTGCGGCAGCACCAGGGAAATGGCGATGCCGTTGAACTGCGACACCTGCACGGCCATGCCTTCCAGCAGGTAAGGCGCCATGTCGCCGACCACGGCTTCCGACACCGCCACCTGGTCGTAGGTTTCCGGGTTCATGAAGTGAAACCCTTCGCCGTCGCGGTAGAGGAAGGTGTGCTCGCGCTCTTCCACATAGGCGCGCTCAACCTGTTCGGTGGTGCGGTAGCGCTCCGAAACCTTTACCCCGTCGCCGATGCGGCGCATGTCGAGCTGCGTCACCGGCGTGCCCTTGCCTGGGTGGATGTTTTCGGCAAAGAGGATCACATAAAGCTTGCCGTCCTTTTCGACGACATTGCCTTTGCGGAGCGAACTGGCGATGACTTTCACCACGGTTTTAAATCCTGCGAGAGTTGATTGGCGTTTGCCGGCTTGTGCGGCGCTGGATGGGGGCCTACCGCATCTTGGCCGCCGCCGCCAGCCCCCTTCCACCATGATCTGGGCCCCATGACCGAAGCTTCACCCTGGTGGACGCCGCATGTCCACGCCGACCGCCGCCCGCGGCTGATGCTGCGCAACGGCATCGCCGCCAGTCTGCGCGACTGGTTCGCCACCCATGATTTCGTCGAGGTGGAAACGGCGGCCCTGCAAGTCTCGCCGGGCAACGAGGCGCATCTGGCGGCTTTCGCCACGGAAGTGGTCGGACCGGACGGCGCGCCGTCGCCGCTCTATCTCCACACCTCGCCGGAATTCGCCTGCAAGAAGCTGCTCGCCGCCGGCGAAGTCAGGATTTTCAGCTTCGGTCCAGTCTACCGTAACCGCGAGCGTGGTCCGTTGCACCATCCCGAATTCACCATGCTCGAATGGTACCGGGTGGGCGAGGCCTATGAGAGCCTGATGCGGGATTGCGCGGCCTTTCTGGCGCTGGCCGCGACACGGGCAGGGGCAACGCAGTTTTCGTTCCGGGGCCGCGACTGCGATCCGTTCGCCGAGCCGGAGCGGCTGACAGTGGCGGATGCCTTCTCTCGCCATGCCGGCATCGACCTGCTGGCCACGGTCGCCGCCGACGGTGGCACCGACCGCGACGCGCTGTACGCCGCCTTGACCCGGGCCGGCCTGCGCACCGCCCCCGACGACAGCTGGGCCGACCTGTTCAGCCGGGTGATGGTGGAAAGGGTCGAGCCGTTCCTCGGGCAAAGGCGGGCGACCATCCTGTGCGAATATCCGCTGGCCGAGGCAGCACTGGCCCGGCCGAGTCCGAGGGATCCGCGCGTCGCCGAGCGCTTCGAACTCTATTGCTGCGGCGTCGAGCTCGCCAACGGCTTTGGCGAGCTGACCGACGCCGACGAGCAGCGCCGGCGCTTCGTCATCGAGATGGATGAGAAAGAGCGCATCTACGGCGAGCGCTATCCGCTGGACGAGGATTTTCTGGCGGCCCTTGCCATCATGCCGCCGGCCAGCGGCATCGCGCTCGGCTTTGACCGGCTGGCGATGCTGGCGACCGGCGCGCAAAAGATCGAGGATGTCATCTGGACGCCTGTCGCGGCGCCCTGAATCACTCGGCAGCCGGTCCTGACCTGCTCAATGCGCGAAAACCTGCTCCAGCGAGCGAAAGCCCTTGAATTCCAGCGCATTGCCCGAGGGGTCGCGGATGAACAAGGTCGCCTGTTCGCCGGGCTCGCCCTTGAAGCGGACCATCGGCCTTTCCAGCCAGTCGATGTCGTCGCGCGCCTCCAGTCGCGTCGCCAGGTGCTGCCAGTCGTCCATCAAGAGCACGGCGCCGAAATGCGGGATAGGCACGGTGATGCCGTCGACCTTGCCGTCGCTGGGGGCCTGTGCGGCCTGCGGCCGCAGATGCGCCGACATCTGATGACCGAACAGATCGAAGTCCACCCAGGTCGCCGACGAGCGGCCGATGGCGCAGCCCAGCACCTCGCCATAGAAAACGCGGGTTTCATCGAGATCACGGACAGGAAAGGCGAGATGGAAAGGCGTCATCGAAAATGCTCCGAGCAGGCTGCGGACTGATTTTGCGTCGCAGGGTTCGCGATTTGAACCGTCAACCCTGCATCTTGATTGAAGCCCATGCCATTGCACAAGCCGGACCGGAACAATAGATGGGTGGGCAACGACCGGACGCCGGCCGCACCAGCAGGATTTCAGGCATGACCGATATATCAGACGCAGCAAAATTGACCGACCGCGTCGCGGCTCTGGTCGAGGCTGCCAAAAAGGCCGGCGCCGATGCCGCCGACGCGGTGGCCGTGCGCGGCCGCTCGACCGGTGTGTCGGTGCGTCTCGGCAAGGTCGAGGGTACAGAGGCCTCCGAGAGCGAGGATGTCGCGCTGCGCGTTTTCGTCGGCGGCCGGGTGGCGAGTGTTTCGGCGACAGCTGCCTCGGATCCGAAGGTGCTGGCCGAGCGCGCCGTTGCGATGGCGAAAGCGTCGCCGCAGGATCCCTATCAGGGGCTGGCCGACCCGGCATTGCTCGCCAAGCAGACGCGCGATCTCGATCTGTTCGACGCTACCGAAGTGTCGGCCGACCAGTTGAAGGAGGCCGCACTTGCAGCCGAAGCGGCCGCCCTTGCCGTCAAGGGCGTGACCAATTCGGCCGGCTCCAGCGCCGGTGCCGGCCTGGGCGGCCTGGTGCTGGCCACCTCGCACGGCTTTCTCGGTCACTATGTCGGCTCGCGTTTCTCGCGCTCGGCCAGCGTCATCGCCGGCGAGGGCACGGGCATGGAGCGCGACTATGAATTCTCCTCGCGCCAGCATTTTGCCGATCTCGACACGCCCGAATACATTGGCCGCAAGGCCGGCGAACGCGCGGTGCGCCGCATCGGCGCGCGCAAGGCGGCGACCGGGCCGGTCGACGTGGTGTTCGATCCGCGCGTCGCGCGCGGCATTGCCGGCCATCTTGCCGGCGCCATCAATGGTGCCTCGGTCGCGCGCAAGACGTCGTTCCTGCGCGACATGATGGGCAAGCAGGTAGCCGCCTCCGCCATCACTGTCACCGACGAGCCGCTCCGGCTGCGTGGACAGGCCTCGCGTCCGTTCGACGGCGAAGGCGTCGAGGGCGAAAAGCTGTTGATGGTCGAAAAGGGCGTGCTCAATCACTGGTTCCTGTCGACCTCGGCGGCGCGCGAGCTTGGGCTCGTCACCAACGGACGCGGCGCGCGCAACGGCTCTTCCGTTTCGCCGTCCTCCACCAATCTTGCCATCGAACCGGGCGAGCGGTCGCCGGAAGAGCTGATCAAATCGCTCAAGACCGGCTTCTACGTCACCGAGGTGTTTGGCCAGGGCGTCGACATGGTCACCGGCGAATACAGCCGTGGCGCCTCGGGCTTCTGGATCGAGAATGGTGAACTGGCCTATCCGGTCGCCGAGGTCACCATCGCCTCGAACCTGAAGACCATGTTCCTCAACATGGTGCCGGCCGATGATCTCGACCGCAATTTCGGCACCGCCGCCCCGACGCTTCTGATCGAAGGCATGACCCTTGCCGGAGCTTGACCTGACCACCGCCGGGGCCACCGAAGATTTGCCGTTGCTGCGCGATGCCGCCCGCGAGGCGGGGGTCATCGCCATGCGCTACTTCGGCAACAGCCCGCAAGTCTGGATGAAGGGCGGCACTTCGCCGGTCAGCGAGGCTGATCACGCCGCCGACGCCTATCTGCGCGAAACGCTGCTGGCGGCACGGCCGGATTATGGCTGGCTGTCGGAAGAAACAGTCGACGATCCGGTTCGGCTTTCGGCACGCCGCACCTTCGTCGTCGACCCGATCGACGGCACGCGCGGTTTTCTGGAAGGCCAGCGCACCTGGTGCGTCAGCGTCGCAGTCGTCGAGCATGGCCGCACGCTGGCCGGCGTGCTGGAATGCCCGGCGATGGAGGAGACCTATTGGGCGCTGCCCGGCCAGGGCGCCTTCCGCAATGGCAAGCGCATTGCAGTGCGCAAGCTGGCGGATACGGCCGAGATTTCCGGGCTGAAGCAGTTGACCGACCTGATGCCGGCCGAATGGCAGGCGCGGCTGAAGCGGGCGCCCTACAGCCCTTCGCTCGCCTATCGGCTGGCCATGATTGCCAATGGCGTGCTGGATGCCACTTTCGTCAAGCCGAATGCGCATGACTGGGACATTGCGGCGGCCGATCTCATCTTGCGCGAGGCCGGCGGCCAGTTGCTCGACCGGCACGGCCGCGCCCCGCTCTATGCCGGCGAGGTGACCCGCCACGGCGCGCTTGCCGCCGGCAGCGGTGAACTGCTGGCCGTGCTCGCCGATGTCATCGCCGGGCTGGATGCGTGAAGCGCTTTCCGGAGCGTGATGAATTCATCTCGCTCTAAAGGTTCCAAAGTCGCCGGCTTTGGTCTAGACCTGTCACAAACTCACGATATGTGAAGGACCGACATGGCCGCGGAAGACGGAAAGAAACAGCTTTTGCATCTGGTGTTCGGTGGCGAACTGAAGAAGCTTGGCGGCACCGATTTCCGCGATCTCGACGGGCTCGACATCGTTGGCATCTATCCGGACTATCAATCCGCGCACTCGGCGTGGAAAGCCAAGGCGCAAGCCAGCGTGGACAATGCCCACATGCGTTATTTCGTCGTTCATCTGCACCGGCTGCTTGACCCCGACAACAAGGCTGCCGGTTGACTTCGATGGAACATGATCTGGCGAAAGGGCCAGCAAGCGATGCCGCGCCCACGGGCAGGGGACGCAGCCGCACGACCAAGGCATTCTGGCGCAAGATTCGCCAACCGCTGGCGGAGTCGCGATTCGTCAAGAACGCCATCGCCAGCCTGTTCGCCCAGTTCGTCCGGTTCGTACGCCTCACCAACCGTGTCGTCGAGGGATCGGCGCGGTTTTCGGGCGGTGCCTATACCGAATTCGAGCCCGGTATCATCGTTCTGTGGCACGGCCAGCATCTGCTGACGCCGGCCTATTACCCCAAGCGCAAGCCGCTGGTCGCCATGGTCTCGCGCAGCGCCGATGCAGAACTCAACGCGCTGATGCTAGAAAAATTCGGCATCGAGGCGGTGCGCGGTTCGGGCGGGCGAGAAAATGCCAGGCATCTCGACAAGGGCGGAGCAAAAGCGCTTATCGCCCTGAAAAAGTCGCTCGCTGTCGGCAAGAACGTCGCCATGATTGCAGACATTCCGCACGGTACGCCGCGAGACGCAGGGCTTGGCATCGTTCTCCTGGCGCGCCTCTCGGGCCGGCCGCTACTGCCTGTCGCCATCACCACCAGCCGCCGCAAGGTGCTGGACAAGAGCTGGGACAAGACCACCATCAACCTGCCGTTCGGCCGATCGTCGATCGTCATCGGGTCGCCGATCTTCGTGGCGGCCGGCGCCGATGACGCCGAAATGGAGCGCAAGCGCCAGGAAGTGACGGTTGCGCTCAATGCCGCGACCGCCGAGGCCTACCGTCTTGTGGATGCCGCGCGATGAGCGGTCGCTGGGCGCGAGCCATGCTGTCGGCATATCGTTTCGCGGGGGCGGCCGCCTATCCGCTGGTCGGACCCTATGTCGCCTGGCGCACCTCGCGCGGCAAGGAAGACCGCTACCGCCGGCGCGAGCGCTATGGCGTCGCCGGCCGCCCGCGGCCCGAGGGTCCGGTGATCTGGATCCATGCCGCGAGCGTCGGTGAGACCATAGCGGTCGTGCCGCTGGTCGAAAGCATTCTCGACTACGGCGTCAACATCGTGCTGACGACCGGCACGGTCACCTCAGCGCAAGTCGCCGACGAGCGGCTCGGTGACCGCATCATCCACCAATATGTACCGCTCGACCTCAAGCCGGCGGTCAGCCGGTTCCTCGATCACTGGCAGCCGGATCTGGCGATCATCGCCGAATCCGAGATCTGGCCGATGACCATCCTCGAGCTTGGCGCGCGCCGCGTGCCGCAGGTGCTGGTCAATGGCAGGCTGTCCGACCGTTCGTTCAGGTCGTGGAAGAAACGGGCCAACATCGCCGAGGCGTTGTTCGAGAACCTGGCTCATGTGGTGGCGCAATCGGATGTCGATGGCGAACGATTTCTAGCGCTCGGCGCGCGGCCGGTCACCGTGTCGGGCAACCTCAAGGTCGATACCTCGCCGCCGCCTGTCGACGAACGGGTGCTGGCGACGCTGCGGCGGCAGATCGGCGCGCGCCCGACCTGGGCGGCGATCTCGACCCATGACGGCGAGGAGGTGGTCGCGGCGGAAGTCCACGCGACGCTGCACAAGCGTCACCCTGGTCTTCTGACGATCGTCGTTCCACGCCATCCCGATCGCGCCGAGGCGCTGGCGGCGCAGATTTCCGGCATGGGCCTGAAGGTCGCCCGGCGCAGCAAGGGCGACAGGATCACTGCCGACACCGATATATTGCTGGGCGATACGATCGGCGAGATGGGGCTCTATCTCAGGCTGACGGAAATCGCCTTCGTCGGCCGCTCGCTGACCTCCGAGGGTGGCCAGAACCCGTTGGAGCCGGCCATGCTCGACACGGCGGTTCTCGCCGGCCGCAACGTGCAGAATTTTCGCGAGGCCTACCAGCGTCTGCTCGACAGCGGCGGCGCCAAGCTGGTGCGCGATCGCGACATGCTGGCCGGCGCCGTCAATTTCCTCCTGACCAACGAAGTGGCGCGCCACGAGATGATGGCGGCGGGCGTGGCGACCGTCGACGAGATGCGCGGCGCTCTGGCCCGCACGCTGAAATCGCTTGAGCCCTACATCCAGCCGCTGGTCGTCAAGTCGCGCCTGAAGGGCGCGAACGGGCGCTAGCGTGGCTTCCGAAGCACCACCATTCTGGTGGGAAGAGCCGGACTGGCGGGTCCTGGCACTGTCGCCGCTATCGGCCATCTATGCGCTCGCCGCCGGCCGCGGCATGCGGCGGGCCAGGCGCGAGAAGATCGAGGCACCGGTTCTGTGCATCGGCAATTTCACCGTTGGCGGTACCGGCAAGACGCCGGTGGCCATCGCGCTCGCCGAACAGGCCAAACGCATGCATCTCAAGCCGGGCTTCCTGTCGCGCGGCCATGGCGGCTCCTTCGCCGAGCCGCATGTCGTCGATATCCATCATGACAGCGCCAGGCATGTCGGCGACGAGCCGCTGCTGCTCGCCGAACACGCACCGGTGGCGGTGACGCCGAACCGCGCCGCCGGCGCCCGGCTGCTGCTGGAAAAGCATGCCTGCGATTTCCTGATCATGGACGATGGCTTTCAGAGCGCGCGCATCCACATCGACTACGCGCTGGTCGTCGTCGATGCGCGCTACGGGATCGGCAACGGCCGCGTCATTCCGGGCGGCCCGCTCAGGGCCAAGGTCGTCGACCAACTGGTCTTCACCAGCGGACTGTTGAAGATGGGCGAGGGCACCGCCGCCGACACCGTCGTCCGCCAGGCGGCACGCGCCGGCCGGGCGATCTTCGAAGCCCATACCGAGCCAAGTGGGAAGGCAGGGCTTGCCGGCAAGCGGTTCCTTGCCTTCGCCGGTATCGGCCATCCCGAGAAATTCTTCGACACGGTGCGCGAGGCCGGCGGCGAGTTGGTGTTGACGCGGCCGTTTCCGGACCATCATTTCTATGCCGAGGACGAACTTGCCGAGCTGGCGGCAACGGCCCGTGCCGAAGGGCTCGGCCTCATCACCACCGCCAAGGACGCCGCCCGGCTGCGCCATGGCGCCTCACAGGACTTTCTCGACCGGCTCGAGGTGCTGGAGATCGACACGGTTTTCGAGCTGGATCACGTGCCCGAACGTATCATCGACGAAACGCTGGATGCCTGGCGCCAGCGAAAGCTGAAGGGCTAGCCCCGCTTACGCATCTCCGGATGCACCTCGATTTCGCGGCGCAGCGAGATGGTAGCGTTGATATAGGGCTCTTGCCTGGCGACGCTCCAGTATTTCAACTCATCGAGCGGAATGCTTTCGCCTGTTACCGCGCAGCGCACGAATGCGCCGGGGCTGGTAACCTGGAAGTCGCCATCGAGATAGCGGATGCGGGCTTCCTTGGCGCCGGGGCCTTCGAAACGGTTCATCATGCAGGGACGCTGAGGTTCATGGGGATTTCATCGCCACAAATTGCCGGCGAGGTCAAGCATGTGACAAGCCTGAGACAATGCTGAACCCCTATTGTTGGCGAGAAAAACGCTGTTGCCGGGGCACAATGGACATTTCCTCTGCTCGTCTTGCCGCCTTGCTCAGGGAAGCGATGACGCCGCAGGCCGTGCCGTCGGCAAAGGCCGATCCGGTAAAAGCCGCTCTCGTGAAGGCGCTGGTGGCGCCGCCGCCACCATCCGGCGCGCCCGTGCGTCCGGCGGCGACACCGACACTGCCTGTGCTCTTATTACCGGCGACCGCGAGAGCCCAGCAGACAGCGTCGTCCGAGATGGTGCAGGCCTATCTGGCGCTCGCGGAACCGGATGGCGAGGCAGCCGACGATGCGGCATCGGCACCGACTGCGGCGAGGAGACCGGTCGACGGCGACACCACGCAACGTGGCCTGGCGCCGCCCCCGGCAAGGGTCGATGAGGGAGCCGCCGCAAGGCCTGCCGCACTGCCATGGCTTGCGCTTCTCTCACCTGAGGTTCCGGCCCTGCGCCGCGCGACCGACGCCAATGCGGTTGCGGGACGAGGGCAGGCGGCTTCCCGGTCGAGCAACGTGCGGCCCGGAAGCAGGCAGATGAGCGTGGGGCTGACATCGTTGGCTGCCGGGCTGTTGGCAGCGGCGATCGTCGGGTTCGTTCTCCTGGTGCTGCGCTAACCCTCGGCGTCGATGAAGGCTTCCATCTTTTCCGGCGCCAGGCCTGCCTGCACAGCGATACGGCGCGCCAGTTCCGCCGTGGCGGCACGTGGCCGCCCCATCGGTCGGTCGAGCCAGTAGGACACCGGATTGAGCGCGGTACGCTCGTCGACGGGAGTGATGCGGCCCGACTCCAACTGATGCCCGGTCAGCGGCGGGCGCGCCAGCGCGATGCCGAGCCCATAGGCGGCGGCGTCGAGCACCAGATTGTAATCCTCGAAACGGCGGTCCTGTGGGCGCGGGCGATAGTCCATGCCTTGCGCGGCAAACCAGGCGCGCCAGGCCGAGGCGTCGGAATCGTTGATCAGCGGATATTTGAGCAGCCGGGCAGGGTCGCCGCGCCCGATCTCGCGGGCAAGCTCCGGTGAGGCGACGGGGAAGACATGTTCCTCGAAAAGCTGCACCGAAATGCGGCCCGGAATGCCGCCGCGGCCGCAGCGGATCGAGAGGTCGATGCCTTCGTCCGCAAGGTCGGCCTGGCGGATGTCGACGTCAAGTACGATGCGCAGCTTGGAAGGATCGTTCTCCAGCGCTGCCATGCGCGGCATCAGCCACAACCCGCTGACCGAGGGGATCGAGGTCAGCCTCACCACGGCGGTGCCGCGCGGCTCGACCCAGCGGTCGGAATGGCTCGATATGAGCGCGAAGGCTTCGGCCGTGCGCAGATGCAACCGGTTGCCTTCGATGGTCAGCGAGACGCCGCGCGCGCCGCGATCGAACACTTTCAATCCCAGCCAGTCTTCGAGCTTGGCGATCTGCCGGCTAACGGCGCCGTGGGTGATGTTGAGCTTTTCTGCCGCCGCCGAAAAGCTGCCCGTTCGCGCCGCGGCGTCGAAGGCGCGCAGCGTTTCGAGCGGTACCATTGTGTACGAGCTGTGATCCATAGTCACAGGTGATCCTCGATTTGGTCGTTTGTCAACCGGCCCGAAAAGGCGTTTTCTGCCTTTCAGGACCGAAGAATACGAGGGCAGTGAGATGAGCGCAATGACCAGTACGTTGAATCCGACACAGCGGATGGACACCACGGCAGCCATCGCTGTGGCACTGACGGTGGTCGGCTGGGCATCGGCCTTTCCGGCGATCCGTGCCGGTCTTGCCGCCTTCGGACCGCTGGAACTCGGTGCGTTGCGCTTTGCCATCGCCGCCGTGCCGGCGGCGATCTTCCTCGCCGTCAAGCGCCCGGCGCTGCCCAGGCTCGACGAAGTGTGGCGCCTGGTCTTTGGCGGCGCCATCTTCGTCGCGCTCTACACGGTAATGCTCAATTTCGGCGAACTGACCGTCTCGGCCGGTGCCGCCGGCTTCATTATCAATGTCAGCCCGATCTTCACCGCCATCATGGCAATGGCGTTGCTTGGCGAGCGTTTTTCGGGCATGGCCTGGGCCGGCACGGTGATCTCCTTCGCTGGCATTGGCGTCATCGCCATGGCCGACGGGCATGGCCTGCATTTTAACACCGGTGCCCTGCTGGTGCTTGGCTCGGCCTTGTGCTCGGCCGTCAACACCATCGTCCAGAAGCCGCTGTTTGCCCGCCATCATCCGTTGACCATTTCGGCCTCCAATATGGTGCTTGGCGCACTTTGCCTGGCACCCTTCCTGCCGAGCGGCTTTGCGCAGGCAGCGGTTGCCAACACCGCCGGTCTCGGCGCTGTGATCTTTCTCGGCATCGTGCCCAGCCTCATCGCCTATGCCGCATGGGCAACCGCTCTGTCGCGTCTGCCGGCCGCACGTGCGTCGAACTTCCTCTATCTGGTTTCGCCCATGTCTGCCCTGATCGGCTTCTTCTGGCTGGGCGAAGTGCCGACGCTGCTTGGCATCCTCGGCGGCGCGCTGGCGCTCGGCGGCGTCATCGTTGTGAATTTGAAGCGTTAAAGCAAAAGATTGGAGCTGTTTCCGGACTCAAATCCCGAGCCGAAGGCAATCCCGATCCGGTGCATGTCAGCACGTCGCATATCGAGCGCGCCAACCTCACCATGCGCATGGCAAACCGCCGCTTCACACGCCTTACCAATGCGTTCTCAAAGAAGTTCGAAAACCATGTCCACATGGTCGCGATCTACACCGTCTGGTACAACTTCATCAAAATGCACAAGACGTTGAAAATGACGCCGGCAATGGCCGCTGGCGTGTCTCAGACGCTTGGTCGATGGACGATCTTTGCGAGAAGATGGATGCCGTTGCGCCGAAGCCGGGCAAGCGCGGACCGTACAAAAAGGTGGCTTAAGGCGGCGGAGCTTCGACGGTAATCTTGATCGCGGCATAGTAAGCCGCAACATTGGCGATGTCTTCATCGCTCAGGTGGTTGACGACCAACGACATCATATAACTCTTGCGCTCTCCGGCCTTGTAAGCCATCAGCGAGTGGACGAGATAGTCGTACTTCTGCCCGGCGAGATTGGGCGCTTCGCCACCGCCGGCCAGAGCTCTGCCGAGGCCTTCCTTGCCGTGGCACGATTGGCATTTCACCGTGACTGCCCGGCCGGCGGTGATGTCGCCTGCTGCCTGCGCAAATGAGGAGGTGAGCACGAGGGCAGCCATGCCAAGGATCAAACTACGCACACTATCCTCCGTGAAATGCTCCGTAAGATCTGACGACCCTACACCCGGCGAGACGGCGTAGCGAATCTTCCAAGGTCGAAGATCGGAAATTCAAACTGAGACACTACCCGTGCCCGCTGTGATGCAGACATGCGCCAGGCGGGCGGCTATGGTGGGCCGCTTTTGTGGAACATAGCGGGGTCGGGATGGGAAGATGGTTCATATCCGTAATTTCTTGTGTGCTTCTGCTGAGCGGGAAGGCCGCCGCGGGTTGGTATCACGTGGAGAATTACGAAGGGTCCATCGGCTCCCAGCCCGTTCATGTCTCGCTTCAGACATATGACGGCTTCGGCAGCGGCATGACCATCGAGGGAAGCTACTTCTACGACGCGAAACAAAGCCCGATAGCCGTGTTCGGCAAGCTCAACGGCACCAGGCTCGCGCTCTGCGAGATTTCGAACGACAAGGAATTCGACCGGATATTGGTGGTTGGATCAAAGATCCCCGTCGACACCACCGGATGCCCATTTTCCCTCGACATGGCTGAAAGCGGCGCGACAGGCAGCTGGAGCAAGGGGGCGGACACGTTTCCCGTCACGCTCAAGAAGGTCGCGAGTCTGGACGATACTGGCGACCCAAAGCTCGACGGGACCGTCGAGATTCCCTTCTGGGCCGAAACAGCCGCCCACAGGTTTGCCGGTCCTTATACGAACACCGACTCAGGCACTTGCATGGCGAAAATGCGGGTCATCAAAAAGAGCAGCAGGAAGGTCGTTCAGGAGATCGCCTTCGATGATGATAACTGCAATGCCGGCATGCTGATGACGTCCATCTATGCGAACGTCGAGAAGTGGGCCGAGCGAGGCAAGGACATCATTTCGGTGAATTTTCGAGGTGGCGGCGCCGGATATCAGATGGACTATGCCTTTGACCGCAAGACCAAAAAATACCGCCAGAGGAAATGAAGCGGGACGCCGATAGACCTCAACGCCGCCCGAACAGCCTTTCGATATCCGCTAGCTTGAGTTCGATATAGGTTGGGCGGCCGTGGTTGCAGGTGCCGGAGCCTGGTGTCGCCTCCATCTGCCGCAGCAGCGCGTTCATCTCTTCGGCCTTGAGCAGGCGGCCGGAGCGAACCGAGCCGTGGCAGGCCATGGTCGCGGCGATCTTGTCCAGCCGCTCCTTCAGTGTCTCGACCGTGTCGTTGTCGGCGATCTCGTCGGCGAGATCGCGCACCAATTGCTGGACATTGGTTTCGCCGAGCATCGACGGCGTCTCGCGCACCGCGACGGCGCCCGGGCCGAAGCGCTCGATGCCGAGGCCGAAGCGGGCCAGCGTCTCGGAATGCAGGGCAAGCCGCTCGGCGTCCTCTTCCGGCAGATCGATGATTTCAGGCAGAAGCAGCATCTGCGAGGGTACCGGCCGCGAATGCAGCGCATTTTTCAGCGCCTCATAGACCAGCCGCTCATGCGCTGCGTGCTGGTCGACAATGACGAGCGAATCCCTGGTCTGCGCGACGATGTAGTTCTCATGCACCTGCGCGCGTGCCGCACCCAGCACCGCGCCAAGCAAAGTCTCGGCCGCTTCGGTCTGGCCGGCGCGCGCATCGGCGCTGGCGCCGGCATCGAACGCCGCCTGTTCGTTTTCACGAAAACCGCGATGCTCGAAGCCCGCTCCCTCGAAACCCATGTCGAGAGGGCGCTGGGATGAACGGGCAGCATCGAAGCCGGACGAGCCCGACGCGCGGTAGGCCGCGTCGTAGCTGCGGTGGCCGTTCGCCGGGCCGCCGTGGCTGTAGGATGCGGCACCGGGTCGGAAGGCCGCCATCATACCGGCAGCGCCCGTGGTCGCGGCACGAATGCCGGAATCGGCAAGCGCCTGGCGGATGGCGCCGACGATCAACCCGCGCACCAGGCCAGGGTCGCGGAAGCGCACATCGGCCTTGGCCGGGTGGACATTGACGTCGACGATGGCCGGATCGAGCGACAGGAACAGCACCGTTACCGCATGGCGGTCGCGCGGCAAGACGTCGGCATAGGCACCGCGAATGGCGCCGGCGATCAGCTTGTCGCGCACTGGGCGACCGTTGACATAGGCATACTGCTGCAAGGCATTGGCGCGGGTGAAGGATGGGATCGACACGTGACCGGTCAAATGCACGCCTTCGCGCATCGCGTCGATGGCAATGGAATTGTCGGGAAAGTCGGCGCCCATCACCTGGGCGACGCGGCGCAGACTGCCTTCCGCGCTGTCGTCGGTCGCCGGCAGTTCCAGTGTCGAGCGATCCGAGCCGGCCAGCGTGAAGCGCACGGCGGGGAAGGCAATGGCGATGCGCTTGATCACATCGCTGGTCGCCGAGCTTTCGGCGCGCTCGCCCTTCATGAATTTCAGCCGGGCCGGCGTGGCGAAGAACAGGTCGCGCACCTCCACCGTGGTGCCGCGATTGGCTGCCGCCGGCCTGATGGCCGAAACGCGGCCACCCTCGATGCCGATCTCGGCGGCACTGTCGCCGGCGGCCGTGCGCGAACGGATCGACAGCCGCGACACCGAGCCTATCGACGGCAGCGCCTCGCCGCGGAAGCCGAGCGAACGGATGTCGTTGATATCCTCGGTGAGCTTGGAGGTGCAGTGGCGCGCAATCGCCAGCGCCAGCTCCGGTTCGGGAATGCCGGAGCCGTCATCGGTGACGCGGATCAGGTTCAGTCCGCCGCCGGCGGTGACGATCTCGACGCGCGAAGCACCGGCGTCGAGCGCATTTTCGACCAGTTCCTTGACCACGCTTGCCGGACGCTCGATGACTTCGCCGGCGGCGATCTGGTTGATCATCGTTTCGGAAAGCTGGCGGATGGGCATGGCGTCACTATAGGCGGATTCGAAGGCGATGAGGAAGCATTCGATGTAGGCGGAATAGCGGTGATGCTGTCCCGCCGACTTCCAAGGAACTGGGAGGCACTGTTCCCTCACGCCTGCGCCGCCAGCCAATCCCTGACCTTGCGCGCATTGTCGCTGAGTTCGCGGTTCTTCGGCCAGACGACGTAGAACGCCTTGCCGGTCTTCAGCACATGATCCGTCACCGGTACCAGCAGGCCGGACGCCAGCAGCCGCTCGGCGAGGTGCCGCCAGCCGAGAGCGATGCCTTGCCCTTCCATCACGCCCTGGATCACCAAGCCATAGTCGTTGATGCGCAGGCCGCGCGCGGTATCGCTGAGATTGGCGCCGGCCGACAGGAACCATTCGTCCCAGCTGGCCGCCTCGCGATACGGCTCTTCCAGATGGATGAGGCGGTGCGTGGCCAGTTCCGCGACGGATTTGGGCAGGCCGAATTTTGCCGCGTAGCTGGTTCCAGCAACGGGGAAGATTTCCTCGTCCGCCAGCGGCAGCGAATGATAGTCCGGCCAATCCCGCGGCTCGCCGCCGCGCACGCCGAGCGGGATGCCTTCGGCGATGATGTCGAGGTCGCGATCGGCCGTCTGGATGCGCAGGTCGATGCCGGGCAGTTCGTCGCGAAACTGCTGCAGGCGCGGCATCATCCAGAAGGAACCGAAAGCCGTCGAGGCGGCCAGCGTCACGTGGCCGCCGGTTGCCTGCAGGCGCAGATCCTCCGCCGACTTTCGGATATGCGAGAGGCCGAGCGAGACGTCGGCGTGGAAGCGCTCACCGGCCTCGGTCAGGATGACCTGGCGGTGGCGGCGCTGGAAAAGCTTGGCGCCAAGCTGTTCTTCCAGTCCGCGCACCGCATAGGAGACGGCAGCCTGCGTCATGCCGAGCTCGCGCCCGGCGGCGGTGAAGCTCGAGAGCCGCCCGGCGGCCTCGAAGACGATCAGGCTGCCGGCCGAGGGCAGGAGGTGGCGCAGGCTTCGCATAAGCTCAGCTTATACAAGCGATCAGGATTTTCCAGCGTCACATCGCTATTTTGTCCCGTTAGGCTGGTCCCAATGAGTGGAATGGAGTTGCCATGAACGCACCGGCCCCCGAAGTGACCGAACACGCTAATCGTCGAAGTGGCGGCCGTCTCGGGCGCAAAGCGCTGCGCGGAGCGCCCGTAACGTCGTTTCCGACGCTGGTCCGCCAGATCCCCGTCTATCAGATGGTTCCGGACGAGGCGGTCGAGCTGATCCACCAGGAGTCGCTCGCCATCCTTGAAGAGGTGGGATGCGAGTTCCGCGACGACGAGGCTATCGCGCTCTGGAAGGCCGCGGGGGCAGACGTTTCGGAGACACGTGTCCGCATCGACCGCGCCTTGCTGATGGAACTCGTGTCGAAGGTCCCGTCGGAGTTCACGCTCAATGCGCGCAATCCGCAGCGTTCGGTGCGCGTGGGCGGCAACAACTCCATTTTCGCGCCGATGTACGGCGCACCCTATGTGCGCGACCTCGACAACAACAGGCGCTATGGCACGCTCGCCGACCTGCAGAATTTCCACAAGCTCGCCTACATGGCGCCGGCGCTGCATTCATCGAGTTCGATCATCTGCGAGCCGATGGAAATCGCGGTGCCGAAGCGTCACCTCCACATCATCCATTCGGCACTGAAGCACTCCGACAAGCCGTTCATGGGCATCGTCACGTCCAAGGATCGGGCGGAAGACACGATGGCGATGGCGGGCATCGTGTTCGGCGAGGATTATGTCCGCGACAACCCGGTCCTGGTGTCGATCACCAACTGCAATTCGCCGCTTGTGTGGGACGCCACCATGCTGGACGCGATGAAGGTCTATGCGCGGAGCAACCAGCCGCTGATCCTCGCGCCCTTCGCGCTGTGCGGCGCCTCGACCTCGGCCTCCGCCGTGGGCGCGGTGGCGCAGGTCAACGCGGAAGCGCTGGCGGGCATCGCGTTCACGCAACTGCTGCGTCCGGGGTCGCCGCAGATCTACGGGCAGTTCATGGTGACGGTGGACATGAAGACCGGCGCTCCCATGGGCGGCACGCCGGAGGCGGCCCAGATGATGTATCTGATGGGAGCCCTGGCGCGGAAATATCGGCTGCCATGGCGCACGTCCGGATTCCATGTCGGGTCGAAGCTCAACGATGCGCAGGCGGGCTACGAGGCGAACATGCTGATGCATGCCGCCATCCTGGCCGGCGCCAACTACATCTGGCACTCCGCCGGATGGCTCGAGGCCGGCCTGACTTGCGGCTATTCGAAATTCGCGACCGACTGCGAACAGCTGATCGGCTGGTACAAATATGCCGGCGGGCTGCCGTTCGACGATTTCAAGGAAGCGATGGCGGCGATCCGCGAGGTGGGGCCGCAGGGTCATTTCCTGGGCACCCAGCACACGCTCGACCATTTCGAGTCCGCCTTCTTCATGCCCTCGATCATGGACTTCAACTCGTTCGAGCAGTGGAAGGCCGAAGGGGCAAAGGACCACGACACGCGCGGCCGCGAGAAGGCACGCAACATGCTGGCGGATTATGAAGAGCCGAAGCTCGACGAAGGCATCGCCGATGGCCTGACAGACTTCATCGCGCGGCGCGAGGAGAGGCTGCCGGACAGCGTCAGTTGAGGCGACGCACGAAGACCAAATGGGAACCAGACGGGAGGAAAAAATGACACTCTTCAGTAGCAATGGTGATCGCGTGCCGGGCGCTATCGAGGCGATGGCAGTCGAAGCACGTGCCGGTCGTGTCGACCGGCGCGAATTCCTGGCGCTCGCAAGCGCCTTCGGTGCCTCGACGGCGCTTGCCTATGGCATGATCGGCCTTGCCGTGCCCGACCGGGCGGTGGCGCAGGAGCCGAAGAAAGGCGGAACGCTGCGTGTATCGATGTCGGTGAAGGGACAGAAGGACCCGCGCACTTACGACTGGGTGGAACTGGCCAACATTTCGCGCTGCTGGCTGGAGCCGCTGGTCCGCTACACCAGGCAATTCACATTCGAGCCGGTCCTGCTTGAAAGCTGGGACATCAACGACGACGCCACCGAATATGTGCTGCATGTGCGCAAGGGCATCACCTGGAACAACGGCGATGCTTTCAACGCCGATGACGTCGCCTACAATCTGACGCGCTGGTGCGAGAAAGGCGTCGCCGGCAATTCGATGGCCGCACGTGTCGGCGCGCTGATCGACGCAAAGACCAAAAAGGCCAGGGATGGCGCGATCACCAAGGTCGACGACAACACGGTCAAGCTGAAGCTCAGCGAACCCGACATCTCGCTGATCCCGAATTTCACCGACTATCCGGCGCTCGTCGTGCACCGCAATTTCGATGCCGACGGTGCCGATCCGATCAAGAAGCCGATTGGCACCGGACCGTTCGAACTGGTCTCATACGATGTCGGCCAGAAGGCGGTCGTCAAGCGCCGCGAGAATGGCAAATGGTGGGGTGGTGAAGCGCCGCTCGACGGTGTCCAATTCATCGACTATGGCACCGACTTCAACGCCTCGATCAATGCATTCGACTCCGGCGAGATCGACCTCAATTTCGAGACGCCCGCCGACTTCATCGACATCCTCGACAAGATGGATCTGGTGAAATCGGAAGTGGCGACGGCGACGACGCTGGTTGCCCGCACCAACATCACCCACAAGCCCTATGACGACCAGCGGGTGCGCAATGCGCTGCAGATGGCCGTCGACAACAATGCGGTGCTCGAACTTGGCTATGCCGGGCGAGGCACCCCTGGTGAAAACCACCACGTGGCCCCGATCCACCCGGAATACTACCCGCTGCCCAAGAAGACACGCGACGCCGCCGGCGCCAAGAAGCTGATGGCGGAAGCCGGACAGGCCGACTTCGAGCATGAGCTGATCACCATCGAGGACGATTGGCAGAAGAATACGGGCGACGCGATTGCCGGCCAGCTGCGCGATGCCGGGATCAAGGTCAAGCGCACGGTGCTGCCGGGTTCGACCTTCTGGAACGACTGGACGAAGTACCCCTATTCGATGACGATCTGGTACATGCGCCCGCTCGGCGTTCAGGTGCTGGCGCTGGGATATCGCACCGGCGAGGCCTGGAATGAATCGGCATACTCGAATCCCGATTTCGACGCCAAGCTCAAGCAGGCGCTTTCGCTCATCGACGTGGAGAAGCGGAAGGAGGTGATGAAGGATGTCGAACAAATCCTGCAGGATTCGGGCGTCATCGTTCAACCGTTCTGGCAGAAGCTCTACAGCCATATGAACAAGAAGGTGAAGAACTACGGTGTCCACCAGACCTTCGAGATGGACCTTCAAACCGTCTGGCTCGACGGCTGAAACAGGGTGCTGCAGGACTTCATGAGCCGCAAAAAAGCCGATATGCAGGATACGTGGTATTGATAGGCTTAAGCCATCAAAAGCCGGAGATTCTGCATGAGACTGACAGTGCTCGCTGCCGCCCTTTCGATAGCCTTGCCCGCGGCCGCCGTCGCCGGCCCGGCGTCCAATGCCGTGAAGTTCTTCTATGTTCCAGCGGTCAAGTTCGAGGCCGACGAACAATACCGGGATCGATTCACCGAGCCGGTGACGAAACTGTTCGACCTGAACGACCAGGCAACGAAAAAGAACCCGGACCAGGTCGCCTGCATCGATTTCGATCCTGGCCTGGACGCCCAGGATTTCGATCAGAAGACCGTCTCGAAAACGCTGAAACTGTCTGAGAAGCTGGATGGCGACAACGCAGAGGTTACAGCATCCTTCAGCCTTTTCTCCGAGGGCGACGATTCCAAGCGCGAAATGGTCTGGTCGCTCAAGAAGATCGACGGCAAGTGGAAGATATCGGACATCGCGTCCAAGACCAGCGACTGGACGCTCAGCGCGCTGGAATGCGTGGCCGGCCAGACACCGGAGTGATGCGATGGCCCATCGCCCGATCCTGGCACTGTCGACCATGTGCCTGCTGGCGGTGGGTCTGAGTGGCGCCGCCGCGCAAGGCTTGTTGGGTGCGCCGCCGGCAAACGCCCCGGCTGACACCGCGCCGGGCGACAGCGGGCCGCCGCCCGCAAATGCGCCCGGAGCGGCTGTGGAACCAACAACGCCGCCGGTCGGATGGTCGCCAGCCGAGGCAGCGCCCGCAGCACCTGTCCAGCCGGGATCCCCGACAGCGGTGGTGCGGCCGTTTTACGATCGGGTCGGGCTGGAGATCGATCCGTCAGAGCGCAGCCATTTCACCGATCCGGCGAAAACCGTGCTCGACAAGAGCGACGCCTTGCGCAAGTCCGGGCAGGGCGAGTGCCTCGACCCCAACATGGCGCTGGACAATGCGGACTACGACAAGGCCGAGATCGACAAGAGCCTGAAGACGCTTGAAGCGATCAACGGCGACCAGGCCAAGGTCATCGTTGCCTTCGTCATATCAGGCAACCCGCACCGGCTGGAATGGAAATTCAAGAAGGTCGACGGCGACTGGAAGATCACGGACCTGTTGTCGGTGACCGGCGAGTGGGCCCTCAGCCAATATCAGTGCGAATAGGTACCGATGAAGATCACCAATATCCGCGTCACCCATGTCAACGTTCCGCTCGATGCGCCGTTCTGGTGGACGGCCGGTCTCTATGGCGGCGCCTCGAAGTCGATCATCGAAGTCGAGACCGACGAAGGCGTCGTCGGATTGGGCGAGGCCCCGTGGTGGCACTTCGGCGAGGTGATCAAGGCCGAGATCGCGCCGGCGCTGATTGGTGCCGATCCGCTCGACATTGCCGATTGCGAGGCGCGCTGCGTGCCGCCGTGGCAGATCACCGCCAATACCGGCGAGAACGCCGCCTCTGTCGCCTTCGGCGCCGTCGAACTGGCGCTCTGGGACATCAGAGGCAAGGTCTTCGGCATGCCGCTCTACAAGGTGCTAGGCGGCGCGGTACGCAAGGACATTCCGTTTTCGGAATATTTCTCCTTTCGCGCGGCACAGAATGGGGCGGGCGGCGAGATGACGCCCGAAGCGATCGTCGATTACTGCCTGAAGATGCGCGAAGAGCACGGCTCGACTATCTTCGAGGGCAAGCTGATCATGGGCGATCCCCAGCTTGAAATCAGGACCGTGCGCATGCTGCGCGAGGCGCTGGGCGAAAAGGCGCAGATCAAGCTCGATTCCAACATGCAATGGTCGCTGACCACGGCGCGCTGGGTGCTGCGCGAGATCGAGCCGTTCAACATCCGCAACTACGAGGACCCGGTCGCCACTTTCGAGGAGATGGCAGCACTGCGCCAGCACTCGCGCATCCCGTTTTCCACGCACACTCCAGACCTCAGACGAGCGGTGGCGCTTGGCGCTCCGGATTACTTCGTCTGTAATTTTGCCGCCCTGGGCGGTCTGTCGAAAACCCTGAAATTCATCGCTGCCTGCGAGGCGATGGGCAAGGGCTTCTGGTGCTATTCGAATGATCTCGGCATCATGACATCGGCCTATCTGCATGTCGTGGCGGCGACGCAGTGGATCACCGAGGCATCGCAGTCACTGTTTGCCTGGCAGATCGGCGACGTCATCAAGGACGGTCCGTTTCGCCAAACCGGCAACACGGTGCGCGTGCCGGAAGGTTACGGGCTGGGCGTCGAGCTCGACCCCGCCGCGATGAAGCGTTGGGCGGGGCACTTCGCGGAGCATGGGCCGATGGGCCATTTCAGCGATCCGAACAAGCCTGGCCGCTACCGGCGTCTGCCGCTCAACTGATGTGGTCTCGATCGTCAAGACGTCCTTGTTCAGCCGCGCCCGCGATAGGGCGCGACACCGGTGTCGGGCAGCCAGGCGCCTTCGGGCGGAGCGCCGGTTTGCCAGAACACATCGATCGGAATGCCGCCGCGCGGATACCAATAGCCGCCTATGCGCAACCACAGCGGCTTGGTTGCCGCCACGATGCGGCGGCCGATCATGACCGTGCAGTCTTCATGGAAGGCGCCATGGTTGCGAAACGAGGTCATGAACAGCTTGAGCGACTTCGATTCCACCAGCAGCGCATCGGGTGCATAGTCGATGACGATATGGGCGAAGTCCGGCTGGCCGGTGACCGGGCACAGCGAGGTGAATTCCGGGCAGGTGAAGCGCACGATCGCCGGCGGTCCGTCGCCGCGCGAAAACGGTACGGTCTCCAGGACTGCTGCTTCGGGGCTTTGTGGCGTCTCGACGTGCGCGCCGAGTTGGGTGAGGGTCTTGGTGTCTATCATGGCGGGATCCTTATCGCATGCCGCCCGGAGTGCGCGTGGGACGACATGCTTGAAAACGAATTTTGCCGCTCATTAGCACAATTTGAAACCGCAGGAAGACGATGACCAGCAACGATCCGCTTCTCCAGCCCTACCAGCTCAAACATCTGACGCTGAAGAACCGGGTCATGTCGACCAGCCATGAGCCGGCCTATTCCGAGGACGGCATGCCGAAAGAGCGCTATCGGCTCTACCATGCCGAAAAGGCCAAGGGCGGCATGGCGCTGACCATGACCGCCGGTTCGGCGATCGTTTCGCGCGACAGTCCGGCCGCCTTCGGCAATCTGCATGTCTATGAGGACAGGATCGTGCCGTGGCTGGCCGAACTCGCTGACGCCTGTCACGAGCACGACTGCAAGGTGATGATCCAGATCACCCATCTCGGCCGCCGCACCGGCTGGAACAAGGCCGATTGGCTGCCGGTGCTCTCGGCTTCGCCCGTGCGCGAACCGGCGCATCGCGCTTTCCCGAAGACCATCGAGGACTGGGACATCGAGCGCATCGTCGCCGACTATGCCTCGGCCGCGCAGCGCTGCCAGGCCGCTGGCCTCGACGGCATCGAGTTCGAAGCCTACGGCCATCTGATCGACGGCTTCTGGTCGCCGGCCACCAACCATCGCGACGACGAATTCGGCGGCTCGCTCGACAACCGCCTGCGCTTCACCAACATGGTGCTCGACGCCGTGCGTGCGGCGGTCGGAGACAAATTCGTCGTCGGCATCCGCATGGTCGCCGATGAAGATTTCGAAAAAGGCCTATCGAAGGAGGAGGGCGTCGAGATTGCAAAGCGGCTGGCCGGCTCCGGCAAGGTCGATTTCCTCAACATCATCCGTGGCTCGATCGAGAGTGACGCGGCGTTGACCAAGGTTATCCCGGTGACCGGCATGCGCTCGTCGCCGCATCTCGATTTCGCCGGCGAGGTGAGGGCGGCGACAAAATTCCCGACCTTCCATGCGGCGCGGATTTCCGATGTCGCCACCGCACGGCACGCCATCGCCACCGGCAAGCTCGACATGGTCGGAATGACCCGCGCCCACATCGCCGATCCGCACATCATCAAAAAGGTGATGGAAGGCCGCGAGCACGAGATTCGCCCGTGCGTCGGCGCCACCTATTGTCTGGACCGCATCTACGAAGGCGGCGAAGCGCTGTGCGTCCACAATGCGGCGACCGGCCGCGAGGCCGAAATTCCGCACATTATCGTCAAGACCGAAGGGCCGAAGCAGAAAGTCGTCGTCGTCGGCGCCGGCGCCGGCGGGTTGGAAGTGGCGCGGGTCGCGGCCGAGAGAGGCCACAAGGTGGCGATCCTGGAAGCATCGTCACAGGCCGGCGGCCAGGTTCGGCTGGCGACGCAGAACCCGCGGCGCAAGGAATTGATCGGCATCATCGACTGGCGATTGGCCGAACTCGACCGGCTCGGCGTCGAGATCCGCTATGACACCTGGGCGGAGAAGGACGATGTCCTGGCCCTGTCGCCCGACGTGGTGGTGGTGGCCACCGGCGGCCTGCCGCAGAACCCGCCGCTGACGGCAGGCGACAACCTGGTCACCTCGAGTTGGGACATCATGGCCGGCAGCGCCAAGCCGGCCGAAAATGTGCTGCTCTATGACGACAATGGCGGCCATCAGGGCATGGGCGCGGCCGAATTGATCGCCAATGCCGGCTCGAAACTCGAACTTGTCTCGCCGGAGCGGTTCTTTGCCCCGGAAATGGGCGGCATGAACCACGTGCCCTATATGCGCGCCTTCCAGGAGAAGGGCGTCACCATCACAATCAACACAAGGCTGCGCTCGGTGCGGCGCGAGGGCAACCTGCTGGTCGCCGAACTGGCCTCGGATTTCGCCGATGGCTGGCGCGGCGAGCGCAGGGTCGACCAGGTGGTGGTCGAGCACGGCACGCTGCCGCTCGACGATCTCTATTTGTCCTTGAAACCGCTGTCGAAGAACGGCGGCGCGGTGGATTATGAGCGGCTGGTGAGCGGTGGCGACATTTTTCCGGCGCGCAACCCAGAAGCGCGCTTCGTGCTGTTCCGGATCGGCGACGCGGTCGCCTCGCGCAACATCCATGCCGCCATCTATGACGGCATCAGGTTCGGTTTGCGGATTTGAAATTCGTTATCGATCGGTGGCGCGCGGTCGGACCTGCGTACGAGAGCCCGTGTACTTCGGTCCGACCGCGCGCCCGCACGTCATTGGCTCGTCGCCAGACAACATGCGATCCGTGAAATTGTGCTGCGTCTCAGACCATCCGCGCGACGGCCATGCACAGCACGGTGATAACCAGCAGACCGCCGGCGATGCGCTCGCCTCTTGTCATTTTCGCGCGCAACTGGGCTTCCGTCGCCGCATCGGTGCCGGCAAGCTGCCTGGTGGCAGAACCCACCAGCGCGCCCTGTACGCCGGCGGCAATTAGAGCCGTGGCGATTCCCAGCGCCAGCACCTTCTCCATCGGGCCGAAAAGGCCTTCATGGAAGAAATACCAAAGCAGTATGCCGGTGAAGAAAACCAGTCCGGCCGCACCCATTTGGGGCCGGAAGAACCGTTCCGCTCGGATCTCCGGATCGCGGCCGACCGCGATGGTGGTGCCGGCCCAGAACACGCCGGCCATGACATGAAGACCGAGGACGACGATATAGACATATTGCATGACCGCATTTCCTCTTTTTTGCCCGCCGTTCGCATATAATTAGATATCAAATGATTAGATGTCAATGTATAAGCCTGTCACTCAGTTCCCTCTACGGAGAACACCGCCTAGTGTCTGACGATGACGCCCTTTGACCGCCCGCCAGTCGGCATGAATCTTGGCCGCACCGCCAAGCTTGTCGCCCAAGCCTTCGATGCTGCTCTTGTCGAAGCGGGCGGTACGTTGCCGGTCTGGCTCACTCTGCTGTCTGTCAAGTCGAGCAAGCTTGCCAATCAGCGCGAGCTTGCCGGCATGATCGGCATCCAGGGGGCGACGCTGACCCACCATCTCAACGCGATGGAGGCGCAGGGCCTGCTGATGCGCCGCCGCGATACCGTCAACCGCCGGGTTCATCTGGTCGAACTGACCGCGGCCGGAGAGGCGATGTTCGAGACATTGCGCAAGGCCGCGTTGTCCTTTGACAAGCGGCTGCGGGTCGGACTGTCCGACGAGCGGCTGGCGGAGTTCGCGCAGGTGCTGGCGGCATTGCGGGCGAATGTCGAAAGCTAGAGCAGGATAAGACTCAGTCGTCGTAGCCCCGGATTGTCCCAAAGGTGTAATGGCGCAGCTTCAGCGCGGTGATCAAATTGGTCAGCTTCGTCTTGCCGTCGAAGCGGTCCTGGAACATCTCGTCATGCATCAACAGGATCAGCTTGCCGGGCTTGACGAAGCGGCCATATCCGAACAAGTGATCGATCTCGCTGACCAGATGGTCGACGCTCTGCACCGGCTCGCCGCTGTCCTTGTGTACCCACTCGTGATCCCAGCCGTAGAGATAGAAGCCTGAGGCGGCGACGAACTCGTAGTCGGGCTCCTCACGACCCTCCTGGGCCAGGCCGAGCGAGGTGTCGTTCTTCGACATCGAGGGCAGCCTGAACACGTCACGCCCCGGCAGCCGCGCGTGCACCACCGGCTTGAGCCCGAGTACCGCATTCGCCCGCATCATGTCGGCAACGACACCTTCGGTGTCGGCGTAAAAATGCTGGTAGCGGTTGTTGGCGTGGCTATAGCTGTGGTTGCCGAGCGTCACCAGCGCAAGCTGCCTGGCGCGTTGGACGAGCGCCCTGTTACCTGCGCTCGCCTGCGCATGCATGCCGACCATGAACATGGTTGCCGGAACCTGCTCGGCTTCCAGCACATCGAGGATGTTGCTTGTGCCGTTCAGCGGGCCATCGTCGAAGGTGAGATAGATGGTGCGGTCGGCCCCATGGGCGGGGACCACAAAAATCAACAGTGCCGCCAAGACAAGCCGAAAAAGTGTCATCACTCGCAATATCCGGGTGCGGGTATGGCAGGCCGCCATTGACCTGCCACTGAGAATTTCCTCCATCTGAGATTAGAGTCCGGGCCTTGATTGAAGGACGGACTGATGAAGAGAAAGCGGTTTA
>NZ_JAMYRC010000034.1:0-76289 GCF_040321205.1 Mesorhizobium sp. M0496
CCATCGCCTTGATCACCATGTCGTTGACCGACAGCTTGTAGGCCGGTGCGTCGCCCTTGTCGGTTTTCTTCACCGGGGCTGCGGCATTGATCTGCGTGCGCAGCGCAAGCAGCGCATCGAGTTCGCAGTCGAGCGTCAGGTAGAAATGCGGGATGGTGGTCTTGGCCTCGACCAGACGCCGCGCGATGGTCTTGCGCATGTTGTCATGTGGGACCAGATCGTAGGAGCCTTCTTCGAAGAGCCGCAGAACGTCCCCCTCCCCTTTGAGGGGAGGGTGGCCGGCCGCAGGCCGGTCGGGTGGGGTCGGTTCGACGGGGCTCGGCGCAAAGGAGGTGCCTTCTGAGGCAACCCCCTCCGTCCGCTTCGCGGACACCTCCCCCTCAAGGGGGGAGGAAAGTGCTGCGTCGACATCGGCTTTTACAACGCGACCGTATGGGCCGGTGCCTGATACCGTTGACAGGTTCAGGCCCGCTTCCCGAGCCAGTCTTCGTGCCAAAGGTGTCGCGCGGGCCCCCCCCTCCCCCTCGAGGGGAGGGTGGCCGGCCGCAGGCCGGTCGGGTGGGGTCGGTTCGACCGGACGCGGCTCAAGGGCGGTGCCGCCTGAGGCAACCCCGTCTGTCGACTTCGTCGACATCTCCCCCTCGAGGGGGGAGATTGGCGCATAGCTTTCATCTTCGGCATAGATCCACGCAACAGCCGCGCCGACCGCAATATCGACCCCCTCCTTGCCGGTGACATCGCGCAGCACGCCGCTGGCAGGCGCGTCGATTTCCATCGCCGCCTTGTCGGTCTCGATCTCGAACAGCACGTCACCCTTCTTGACGTGCGCACCTTCCTCGGCAAACCAGCGCGAAATCTGTCCTGTCGCCATGTCCATGTCGACCTTGGGAAGAATGACTTCGGTCGGCATTTCTCAGCGGACCCCTTTCACGAGGTCGCGCGCGGCGGTGATGATGTCTGGAACCTGCGGCACCGTTGCCTTCTCCAACTCCGGATTGTAGGGGATCGGCGTTTCGGCGCCGCCCAGCCGCACGATCGGCGCATCGAGATAGTCGAACGCCTCGCTTTCGGCGATCATGGCGCTGACCTCGGCACCGATACCCAGCGTCTTGACCGCTTCGTAGACGCACATCAGCCGCGACGTCTTCTTGACGCTGTCGATGACGGTCTGCTTGTCCATCGGCCGGATGGTTCGGAGATCGACGATCTCGACGTCGATGCCTTCGCTCTCCAGCGCGGCTGCGGCGTCGAGCGCCTTCTGCACCATGATCGAGGTCGCGACGATGGTGAGATCGCTGCCCTCGCGGCGGATATCGGCTTTGCCGATCGGCACGGTGTAATAGCCTTCGGGCACCGGGCCCTTCATCTTGTAGAGCAGCTTGTGCTCGAAGATCATCACCGGATCGGGGTCGGCGACCGCCGCCAAAAGCATGCCCTTGGCATCATAGGGCGTCGCCGGCTGGATGACTTTCAGACCCGGCACGTGGCCGAGCCAGGCCTCTAGGCTCTGGCTGTGCTGAGCCGCCGCACCCGTGCCGGAACCGGCGGGAAAGCGCATCACCACGGGAACCGAAACCTCGCCGCCCAACATGAAGCGCATCTTCGCCGCCTGGTTGACGATCTGTTCCATGGCCAGCGTGGCGAAATCGGAAAACTGGAATTCGAAGATCGGCCGCATGCCGGTGAGGGCAGCGCCGACGGCAACGCCCGCCCCGCCCAGTTCCGAAATCGGCGTGTCGATCACCCGCTCGGTGCCGAAACGCTCGACCAGATCTCCGGTCACCTGGAAGGCACCGCCATAGACGCCGATATCCTCGCCCATCAGGAAGACGCGTTCGTCCATGTCCATGGCGATCGCCATGGCTTCCTGGATCGCCTGGGCGTAACTCAGTTCACGCACCATCGCGTCCATTACGCCTGCTCCGTATAGACATAATTCCCGGTGTCGCGGACGTCCGGCGACGGGCTCGCCTTGGCGAACTCGATGCCTTCGGCGATCTCTTGCGCCACGGCGTCGCGAATGGCCTCGATACCCTTGTCGTCGATGAAGCCGAATTCCCTGAGCTCGCTCTCGAACAGGGTGATCGGATCGCGGTTCGACATCCAGTCCTCGATCTCCTCCTTGGTGCGATAGCGGTTGCGGTCGCTCTTGGAATGGCCGCGATGGCGATAGGTCTTGGATTCGATCAGCGTCGGCCCCTCGCCCGCGCGGGCTCGGGCGACAGCCTGATGAGACGCCTCGGCGACCTCGGAGAAGATGTTGCCGTTGACGATGACGCCCGGCATCGAATAGGCGGCGGCGCGCTCGGCGATGTTCTTGACGGCGGTCGAACGCGCCGTCGATGTCGACATGCCGTAGCCGTTGTTCTCGCAGACGAAGATCACCGGCAGCTTCCAGATCGCCGCCATGTTCAGCGCCTCGTGGAAGGCGCCCTCATTGTTGGCGCCATCACCGAAGAAGGAGACCACGACCTTGCCGGTCTTCATCATCTTCGAGGAAAGCCCGGCGCCAACGGCGATCGGGATGCCGCCTGCGACAATGCCGTTGGCGCCGAGATTGCCCTTGGCGACATCGGCAATGTGCATCGAGCCGCCACGGCCCTTGCAGTAGCCGGTGGTCTTGCCGAAGAACTCGGCGAACATGCGCTTGACCTCGGCCCCCTTGGCGATGCAGTGGCCATGGCCGCGATGCGTCGAAGTGATCTGGTCATCCTCGGCAAGCGGCATGCAGATGCCCATGGCACTGGCTTCCTGGCCGATCGACAAGTGCATGGTGCCGTGGATGAGGCCGCGCGTGTAGCACTCCTCCGCGCCCTCTTCGAAGCGACGGATGAGGTACATCTTGTGGAGCACCCCCCTGAGCTGCTCGGCGCTGTACTGGCGATAGACAAAGGGCAGATTGGCGCGACTATCGGTGACGGCTTTGCTGGCTCCGGCCATGATCACGCCCCCACGGACCCGTAGACGAGCTTGTCCTGGCGGGCGCGCAGTTCAGCGATCTTGGAGCCCGCTGCGGGAGCTGCATTCGCGTAGGTAATCAGCTCGCCCTTCCTGATCGGCGCGGTGACCGAGCCGCCCTGCAGCAGGCCGCAGGGTATGGCCTTTGCGGCCCGTGCCTCGGGCGCCGTCATGATCCAGGCGCGGTAGCAATATTCGCCGATCGCATCGAGCTTCTCGCCGGGCTTCATGTCCTTCTTGGCCACCGCGCAGACCTCGGCGACCGGTTTGGCCAGCGGCACCATGTCGGCCTTGCCGTAGAGCACGACGCGCGCGCAGGTCAGCGGCACTTCGAGCGAGGTCAGGTGATAGGGACGGTGGAAGGTGAAGTATGGTCCTTTACCCATCTTCAGATCTTCCATGCGCTCGGAGATGCGCGGATGCGACATGTCGGCGACGACGAAGACGCCGGGCGCGACACCCTTGCCGATCGAGTAGTCGACGACGCCGACCTTCGACAGCACGCCGCCGTCCTTCTGCGGCACCAGCACCTTGGACAATTCGCCAAGCGTCGCGGCCGGGCCGTGCATGCCGGCCTTGTCGGGCACCAGCCCGGTGGCGTTGGCGATCGCCGCCATCTCGACCATGGTCTTGGAACCGTCGACGAATTCGACCAGCATGCGCACATTCATGTGCCGGCGCCTTGCCTCCTCCTCATAGTCGGGGGGGATGGCATCGATATTGAGCGGATTGTTCTTGCCCTTGCCGGCGGCAACGATCGGGTGCCCCATGGCCGAGACGAACTCGATCAGCTCCATGCAGGAGGACGGCTCGTCACCGGCGCCCAGCGAATAGGTGACGCCGAGCCGGTCGGCCTCGCTCTTCAGGTAGGCGCCGATGGTGACGTCGGCCTCGACATTCATCATCACCAGATGCTTGCCATGCTCCATGGCGCGCAGCCCGATCTCGGCGCCGACGGCGGGGACCCCGGTGGCGTCGATGACGACGTCGATCAGATCATTGTTGATGACCAGGCCGGCATCGTTGGTGACCGCCACCTTGCCGGCCTCCATCGCCGCCGTCATCGCCGAAGCGTTCGAGACTTCGCGCGCATGCCCGGTTTCCTGGAAGGCGATATCCACCGCCTTGCTCGCGGCGGGCAGGTTCAGCTCGGAAATGGCGCCGATCTCGATGCCCGACATATGGGCGACGCGGGTGACGATGTCGGTTCCCATCTCGCCGGAGCCGATCAGGCCGATGCGGATTGGCTTGCCCGACTTGGCGCGTTCCTCGAGATCGCGGGCAAGACCCGTCAACGAAACATTGGAAGCCATACCGCTTATTCCTCCCACATTGCAGGCTTGTTCAATTGCCTGACGGGTATTGAACATATGTATTTCTGTCAAGACTAATGTCCATATTCTTGCGCTTTTTGACACCCTTTCGCGAGGCTCCGTGGACCAAAAGCCTTCCGCAGCCGGAGGCAGGCGCGCGGGACATTGCACTCGAACAGATAGCGCCGCGATATGATTCTTGGAGGCAGGATATGGGAGCTATCCCCGCCCGCGCCGGCCGCTCCGTCATGACCGGTGCCAGTCTCGGATTGAAGAACTCTATAGAACTAGACCAGGCGCCGACAGCACCGGGAAATCCTGGAAATGCACGATCACCCCGACCGGCCGGTCGCGCGCCTCTTCCAGTCTTTCACCCAGCCAGCGCAGGCGCACCTCGCAAAGCCTGCCCTCGACATGGCCGCTGTCCAGCGTGTCGAGCAGGATCAGGCGCGCCGTGGATTGAGCGCTTCGATCCGGCGCGCCTATCTGGCGATCTCCAGCAAGGACGAAACCAGCAGCTCTCGCTCGTCCTTCGACAGGACATCCGCGTCGAAGAGGTTCATGCTGCGCAATCCCTCGATGGCGAGATAGCAGACCAGCAGCGATTTGAGGTCTGGCGTCTCGCCCTTCAGCCGCTCGAAGAGCTGCCGTTTGAATGTCTTTATCGGCGTCATGAAATCGGGATCCTCGGCGATCGCCGAGAAAATCCAGGACGCCGACGGCTGCTTCTCCTCGCAATCATTGGCCGACAGCCTGATGTAGACGGCAAGCGTGTTTTCGTCTTTGTCATTCACGCAGGCGGTTTCCAGCGCCTGCTCGAACTCGCGCAGATAGTCTTCGACCAGCCCTTGCATCAATTTGGCCTTGGTCGGGAAATTATAGAGAAGCCCGCCCTTCGATACGCCGGCACGGCTGGCAACCGCTTCCAGCGACAGGCTGCCAGGCCCGGATTCCCGTGCGACATCGGCCGCCGCAGCGAGAATTTTCTCGCGCGAGTTCGTTCGTTGGGCTCTCATGGCGCCTCCCTTCGCAAGCTTAGGCCCAATTGACAAGACCGTCCAGACGGTACAGTAAGATCGCCATTATTTGAAATCGGGACCCGCAGTCGATATGTGTCCCGATGTCCGCGCTTCGCGCCGGATTTCGACTGAGGGGACTTCCTTGTTCAAGCGCATACTTCGTATCGTTATCATCATTCTTGTTCTGGCCGTGCTCGTCGTCGTGGTCGGCGGCATCGTCGGCTTCAACTTCCTGCGCGACAACGGCATCAAGCAATATTTCGCATCGATGAAGCCGCCAGCGGCAACCGTGTCGACGGTCATTGCCAAGCCGTCGAGCTGGACGCCGGGCGTCGAGGCCATCGGTACGGTCAAGGCGGTGCGCGGTGTCGACCTGACGGTCGAGACCACCGGCATCGTCAAGGACATCCTTTTCCATGCCAACCAGAAGGTGGCGGACAATGTGGTTCTGCTGCAGCTCGACGATGCCGTCGAGCGCGCCGATCTCGACGCACAGAAGGCGCAGGCCGCGCTCGATCAGACGTCGTTGGCCCGCGCCATCGAACTGACGAAGCGTGGCGTCGGCTCCGACTCGACGCTGGACACGGCGCGCGCGGCGGCCTCGGCCTCGGCGTCCCAGGTCACCAAGCTGGAGGCCTTGCTCGACCAGAAGCGGCTGACGGCGCCGTTCGGCGGCACGGTGGGCATTCCTAAGATCGATATTGGCCAGTATCTGGCACCCGGCACCGCAGTGGTGACGCTGCAGGATCTCGACACGATGCGGGTCGATTTCTCGGTTCCCGAACAGCAACTCCCGTTGCTCAAGATCGGCCAGACGGTTCGGTTGGGCTTCGGCGGCGAGGATATGCCGTTTGCCGGCGCCATTCGCGGTATCGACCCGAAAATCGACTCGTCCAGCCGTCTGGTGAATATCAGGGCGGAAGTCGCCAATCCCGACGGCAAGCTGACCCCTGGCCAGTTCGTGCAGGTGCGTGTCGAACTGCCCGAACAGCAGAACGTGCTGACGCTGCCTCAGACGGCACTGACGACAAGCCTCTATGGCGACTACATCTTCGTCGTACAGCCGGCGAAACCCGCCGAGGCAGCCCCTGCGCAGCCGGCCAAGCCGAACGAAAAACCCGCCGCGCCGGCAGCCGACAAATCGGCGGACGCCAGACCGACTGATACCAAGCCGGCTGACACCAAGCCGGCTGATGCCATGAAGCCGGCGGCTGATGCAGCCAAGCCTGCCGCCGATGCGGCAAAGCCGGCGGACAAGGCTGCTGGTCCGGCGGCGGACGGTGACAAGCCCGCGCTGGTGCTGTCGCAGGTGTTCGTCAAGCCGGGCCGCCGCAATCAAGGCATGGTCGAGATCGTCGAGGGGCTAAAGGCTGGCGACGAGGTCGTCACCGCAGGTCAGAACCGCCTCTTCAACGGCATGTCCGTCGTTGTGGACAACACCATCGACCCGACCAAATCGGCGAACAAGCAGGCCGACCAGCAATGAGCTTTTCCGATCTCTTCATTCGCCGGCCCGTCCTTTCGACGGTCCTTGCCTGCATGATCCTGCTCTTGGGTTTCCAGGGCATCTTCAACCTGTCGATCCGGCAGTATCCGAAGGTCGATGAAACGGCGATCACCATCACGACCGCCTATCCAGGCGCCAGCGCCGATCTGATCCAGGGCTTCATTTCCGCCCCGATCGCCCGCGCCGTCGCCTCGACCGAGAACATCGACTACGTCACCTCGTCCAGCCGCCCGTCTTCCAGCACCGTGACGGTGCAGATGAAGCTCGGCTCCAACCCCGATGTCGCGCTGACCGAGGTGCTGTCCAAGGTCCAGGGTGTGCGCGGCACCTTGCCGGACGCATCGAAGGACCCCGTTATCGTCAAGGGCACCGGCCAGCAGTTCGCGATGATGTACATCTCGATGCAGAATCCGAACATGACCAAGGAGCAGCTGACCGAGTATATCGAGCGCGTCATCAGGCCGCGCATGTCGACGGTCGAAGGCGTCGCCGATGTGCAGATCTTCGGTGCCCAGGAATACTCGATGCGCGTCTGGATCGATCCGATCAAGCTTGCCGCGCGCGGCGTGACGGCCTCCGAACTGCTGACGGCGATCAACAATTCCAACTTCCTGTCGGCCCCCGGCAATACCGAGAACGAATACGTCGTCTCATCGATCACCGTACGCTCGACATTGCAGACGCCGGAGGCGTTCGCCGAGCTGCCGCTGCGTTCGACCGACGGCAATGTGGTACGGTTGCGCGACGTCGCGCGCGTCGAGCTCGGCGCCGAAAACACCGACACCAGGGTCAGCTTCAACGGCAAGCCCGGCACCTTCCTCGCCATCTTCCCGACACCGGCGGCCAACCCGCTGACCACGGCGGCTGCACTCACCAAGCTGGTGCCGCAGATTCAGGAGACGCTGCCGAAAGGCATGACGATCGAGGTGGTCTACGACGCGACCGGGCAGATCAGCGCCTCCATCGAAGAAGTGTTCAAGACCATAGGCGAGGCGGTTGCCATCGTCGTCGTCGTCATCCTGTTGTTCCTTGGCTCCTTCCGCTCGGTGATGATGCCCATCGTCACCATCCCGCTGTCGCTGATCGGCGTCTGTTTCCTTTTGTTCGCGGTCGGCTATTCGATCAACCTTTTGTCGCTGCTGGCCATGGTGCTGGCGATCGGTCTGGTTGTCGACGACGCCATCGTGGTGGTGGAGAACATCCATCGTCACATGGAAGAAGACCACATGTCGCCGATGCAGGCTGCGTTCAGCGGCATGCGCGAAATTGCGTCGGCCATCGTTGCCATGACCATGACGCTGGCCGCGGTCTTCGCGCCGCTGGCCTTCACCGGTGGCCTGACCGGCGCGCTGTTCCGCGAATTCGCGGTCACCCTCGCCGGCTCGGTTGTGCTGTCGGGCGTCATCGCCGTCACTATCACCCCGATGATGTCGGCGCGCCTTTTGAAGTCCGGCACGCCAGGCCTTTTCCAGCGTATTGTCGACGGCGCCTTCGCGCGTGTCGAGCATGTCTACGAACGTGCGGTCACCGGCTCGCTGAACTATCGCCCATTGACGCTGATCATCGTGCTTGCGCTTGCAGGGGTGACCGGTTTCATGTTCACCAAGACCTCGACCGAGCTGGCGCCGGAAGAAGATCAGGGCTTTCTGCTCTCGATCGTGACAGGACCACGTTATGCAACGTCCGATTACACCGAGACATACGTCAATCAGATTCTCGGTCTGGTGAAGGACATTCCCGAGACACGGGCGCAGTTCTCGGCCGTCGCCTTCGGCGGCACGACAAACAGCGCCTTCGTCGGCTATGCCTTCAAGGACTGGGCGGAACGCAAGCGCAATTCGAAGGAACTGCAGGCCGACATCACGGCCCGTATCGCCAAAGTCGCCGGTGTCGAGGCCTTCGTCTTCGCGCCGCCGACGCTGCCGGGCTCCGGCGGCGGCCTGCCGATTTCCATGGTGGTGCGATCGACCGGCGCTTCCTCGGAGGTGTACGAGGTGGCCGAGCAGATCAAGAACAAGGCGCAAGCCTCCGGCCGCTTCATCGTCGTGCAGAATTCTATGGCCTATGATGCACCGGAAGTGACGGTGACCATCGACCGTGACCGCGCCGCTGCGCTGAACCTGCCGATCGCCGATATCGGCCGCACGCTGACGCTGCTGGTCGGCGGCGCCGAAGTGGCGCAGTTCGACCGCGACTCCAACAGCTACGACATCATCCCGCAGGTGCCGCAGGAATTTCGCGACAACCCCGACAAGCTCGGCGAATACTTCGTGCGCAGCGTAACGGGCGAGATGGTGCCGCTGTCGGCGGTGGTCAAGATTTCGACCAATGCGGCACCGGCGGCAATCGAGCAGTTCAACCAGCTGAATTCATCGACGATTTCAGCACTTCCGCTGCCCGGCGTCACCACTGGCGACGGCCTGAAGGCGCTGGAGGACATTGCCAGGGAGAGCCTGCCCGAAACATTCTTCATCGACTATTCCGGTCAATCGCGACAGGAAAAGGAACAAGGCAACACCATCCTGATCGCTTTCGCGGCGGCCGTTGTCGTCATCTATCTGGTGCTTGCGGCGCAGTTTGAAAGCTTCCGCGACCCGCTGATCATCATGATGGCGGTGCCGCTGTCGATCTTCGGCGCGATCGTGCCGCTCAATCTGGGCCTCGGCACGCTCAACATCTATACGCAGGTCGGGCTGATCACGCTGATCGGTCTCATCACCAAACACGGCATCCTGCTGGTCGAGTTCGCCAACCAGCAGCGTGAAATCCATGGCATGCGGCGGCATGACGCCATCATCGCCTCGGCCAAGGTGCGCCTGCGGCCGATCCTGATGACGACAGCGGCGATGGCGCTTGGCGTTGTGCCGCTGATCACGTCCAGCGGCGCCGGTGCCGCGGCCCGCTACTCGATGGGCCTGGTGATCTTCACCGGCATCCTGGTCGGAACCATGTTCACGCTCTTCGTGGTGCCCATGTTCTACACCTTCATCGCCAGCAAGGACCTGCCTCACCTTGCTGAGAAACCGGATCCCAAGCTGATGCCGGCACTGCCGAGCTAAGAGCAATTCCAGGAAAAGTGTGAAACGGTTTTCCGTCCGGAGATGCGTCAAAAATAGCTGGAAATAAAAAGAGGCCGGATCTTTCCGGCCTCTTTTTTCTGACGGTCGCTCCACGGCTTCGGCACAATAGGCCAAAGGCAGCGATCCCGTCAGGCTACTTGACGATGACGATGCTGGTGTTGGTCGCCCCGAAGGTTTCGACGAGCTGGTAGAAATCGGCGGCGTTGTCCGGATGCAGCCGCACGCAGCCATGCGAAGCCGGCTGGCCGAGGCGTTTGATCGCATAGGTCGCGTGCACCGCATAGCCGCCGCTGAAGAAGACCGAGTGCGGCATCGGTGCGTTGTCGTATTTCTTCGAGTACCACATCTCATGCATGCGCGTCGGCTTGAACGAGCCGGTCGGCGTCACATGGGCCCGGTCGCCGGTGGAGACCTTCCAGGCGAAGGTCGGGCGGCCGTCGACCGAGACTTCCATGACCTGCTGTGAAAGCGAAACGCGCGCCACGATCTTGTTGGCGGCGTGCGCGGCGCCCGAGCCAAACAGCAGTGCGGCACCCGTCAAGGCGGCGGCGGTGATGTTGATGAGCTTGGCGGAAATGGCGGTATGCATAATGATGTCCCCTCTCTCTGCCGGTCCCGGCCGGCTCCAATTCGATGGGCTGCTTATCCCAACGTCATGTTTCGAGCAGATTTCGCAAAATACTCGTTTGTGTTTCGAATCTGTTTCCACCGGTTAACAAACGCAGCCCTTCATAGAACCCGATACAAGTCGGTTCCGTAACCCGGCGGCTAGGCCAAAGTCAGGAACATGGGTATCCGCCTCTAAACGAAAGTGCGAATTACCGTTATACGAAGAAAAATCCGGCAATCTCGAAACCGAATTGCAACAAAGCGCGGCTTCGAGCGGCATGATCCGGATACGGGGCGCAAGCAAAGTTGACGCAACGAAAACAGCCGGTAACGAAACATGGGAACGAAATCGAACGCGCTGTCCTGGCTTCTCAGGATCAGCATCGCGGCAGCTGTCATTGGCGGCGTCGGCACGGTTGCCGGCACCCCGCTGGCAAGGCTCGGCGCGATGACTTCAGGCGAGATTTCGACGCTGCATGCCGCACTGTTTTTCGCCTTGGTCTGGATTGTCTCCAGCCTGCGCATTGCTCGGCTCAAGGCCCTCTGGCGGGTCGGTCTTAGGCTGACGGGTTTGCGCGGCCCCTCCGGCAACTTGCTGCCGAGAGGACCGAAGGCCCGCGCCGCGACGGGGGATTCCGTGGGCGGCGCGGGCACTTCGGGGGTGTCCTGAAACGATCCGCAACACGTTTCAATTTTGGGGAACTGCTACGATGAACACGAAATTTGCCGCTTCGGTGCTGTCCGCACTGCTCTACGCACAGGGTCTGCTCGGCTTTGCCGGGCTTGCCACCGTGCTCCTGAGGGACCGCGCCCATGCCAGTGAGCTCACCATGGGCGGCGACATGCCGGTGGGCCCATCACTTCTGCTGGTACGCTGAGCGCCGGGAGCATCGGGACCAGAGATGGAAAATCCGATGCCCGACAAAGGAGACTGCGTCAGCGCCGGACAATCAGTCGGCGAATTGCTGCGGCGGATCGAACCGGTAGCCGGCGCCACGTATGGTGGTGATGGTTTCGGTGTCGAGCTTGCGGCGCAGCCGCACGATGCGCGAATCGATCGAGCGATCGAAGGCGTCGGCGTTTTCCGCCGGTGCCGCGGCGATGATGTCGTCACGCGTCAGCACCTTGCGCGGACTGGCCAGGAACAGCCTGAGCAGCGCCACCTGTCCAGGCGAAAGCTGCTCTTCCGTGCCCGAGCGATGCATGACCATGGCCGACCTCAGATCGACGGTCGCGTTCTCCAGCACGATCAACTCCTGGGTGCCCCTGCCGCGTCGCGAAAGCAGACCGCCAACACGGGCGGCGAGCTCCCTGACATTGAGCGGGCTCTCGACGACGTCGGCCGCCCCAAGCTCCAGCGCCAGCACCTTGTCGACGAGATCGGCCGGCCGGCAGATCAGGATGAAATCCGGCCCGCCCTCGCCACCCCCGCCTTGGCCGCCATAACGCCGGAGCAGGTCCCGCCCCTCCGCCTGGCTGAGACTGTCGCCGACGACGACGACATCGATACCCCTTCCCGACAGCAGCGATTCGGCCTCCCAGGGCTGGCGCGCCTGATGCACATCGTGGCCACGCCGCTCGAGATGGTCGGCGAGTTCGGTCGCGACCACTTCGGCAACGGAAACAAGCGCGATGATCGATCGTGCGGCCATGTTTTCCAACCGTTCCCTGGCAACCGGATATGAGTGCTGGACATCATGTTTATACCCAATCTACTTTCCACTGAAAGTGGGAGCGCAAACATCGTGCGGGCAAGAATTGTCATCGTCGAGGATGAGCCCGATTTGAGGGATGCGGTCGCCGAATATCTTGGCGCCGCCGGCTATGACGTGGTCACCGCTGAAAGCGCCGCCGCCGCGCGCAGCCTCGTTGAAACGCAGTCGTTCCATCTCGCCATCCTCGACATCGCCATGCCCGGTGAGGACGGCCTTTCGCTCGGCCGCTGGCTGCGCTCGAAACTGCCGATCGGCATTATCTACGCGACCGCCGCCGGCACCGCGCTCGACCGTATCGTCGGGCTGGAACTCGGCGCTGACGACTACATCGTCAAGCCCTACGAATTGCGCGAGGTGCTGGCGAGGGTCCGCAGCGTGTTGCGCCGGGTTCCCCAGCCGCAGGAGCTTCAGGACAAGAAGGCCAGGACGGATCGCCGAGCCGTTGCCTTCGGCCCTTTCCAGGCCGATCTCGACGGCAGGCTGGTCACCGGCGCCAATGGCGCGGTGATCGACATGGCCAAGAGCGAATTCGACGTGCTGGAAGTTTTCCTGACCCGCGCCAACCGGCTGCTGACCCGCGCCGCGATTTCCGAGGCGATCGGCTTCACCGAAGACCCGGAATCGTCGCGCGCGGTCGACATTCGCATCATGCGGCTGCGCAAGAAGATCGAGACCGACCCGGCCAATCCGAAATTCCTGCGCACGGTGCGCGGCGAGGGCTATATCTTCTCGCTGCCGACCGGCGACGGCAACTGAGCCCCGAGGCCACAGGGTCGGATTCGCAGCCCTTGCTCGCCAATCGGATTGGCACGACTCCGGAATGACGGCAGAAGATGATCGCTGAAGCAGCAAGCACGGATATGCAAGGGTTCAGGCAGGGCGCAGCGATGGCGGCCGTGCGTGTCGTTCGCCGGTTGCGTGAGGCCGGCGACTGGCAGCGCGAGATGGACGGCATCCTCGAAACGCTCTGCCGAGCCATGGATTGCCAGCGCGGCATCTTGTTTCGCCTGCGCGAGCTGCCCGGCCAGGGCTTCGCCCAATCTGTCGCCGCCTACTGGATCGACCCTCTTTTCGGTGGCGAACTGGCGTCGCCGACCGTCATCATGCAGTCGATCGTCAATTCGGATCCGCTGCTGGAGCGGCTGGCCGAGGACGAACGGCAAGGCAAGATCTTCGCCGGGCATACGCGCGATCTCGAAGGCTTTCTGAGAACCGACTTCGAAAAGCAGAACATCAAGTCGTTCCTGTCGGTTTCGGTCTTCGCGCATGGCCATCTGTGGGGCACGCTGGCGGTCAATGACTGCGTCAACGAGCGCGAGTGGACCGACGAGGAAGAAGCGACGCTACACATCATCGCGCTCGCCATCGGCGATGCCATCGAACGCTCGCCCTCAGAGGCCCATGCCAGCGAGGTCATTCGCCGCACCATGCTGCAGGCCTCGCTCGACGCCATCGTCGTCATCGACGAGACCGGCTCGATCATCGAATTCAATCCGGCCGCCGAAAAGATGTTCGGCTTCCAGCGCAGCGACATCCTCGGCAAGGACCTGCTCGATACCATCGTGCCGATCTACTACCGAAAGGGTTATGCTTCGGGGGCCGAATACATGTCCGGCCGCGGCGCGCCAATGGTCGGCCAGCGGCTCGAGACGGTGACCCAGAATGCCGCCGGCGAAGTGTTCCCGATCGAACTGACGGCGACCGAGATGCGGGTCGCAGACCGTCGCTTGATCTTCGGCTCCATCCGCGACCTGCGCGACAAATTGCGCGCCGAGGAGGAGATCGGCCGCCAGCGCGAGAAGCTGCATCAGAACGAGAAGATGGCGGCGATGGGTTCGTTGCTGGCCGGCGTGTCGCACGAACTCAACAACCCGCTGGCCGTGGTGGTGGCGCAATCGACGCTGCTGCACGAATTCGCTTCCGACCCGCAGACCAAGGTGCGCGCCGAGAAAGTGCGTGCGGCCGCCGAGCGCTGCGGCCGCATCGTCAAGAGCTTCCTGTCGATGGTCCGGCTCCATCCCGCGGCACAAGCCGAGACCGACCTCAACCAGGTGATCAGGGCGGCACTGGAAGTGACCGCCTACGGCGCGCGCTCCAGCGGCATCATCATCGACACCGATTTCGCCACCGGCCCGCTGCTGGCCATGGCCGACGCCGACCATGTGACGCAGGTGGCGGCCAACTTCCTCATCAACAGCCAGCATGCGCTGGCCGGCATTGCCGGTGATCGGCTGATCAAGGTGCGGACGTTCCGCAGCGACCGGGGTCACCCCTGCTTCTCGGTCGAAGACAATGGGCCCGGCGTGCCGGAAGCGATCCGCAGCCGCATCTTCGAATCCTATTTCACCACCAAGCCGGTCGGCGTCGGCACCGGCATCGGCCTGTCGATCTCGAAATCGATCATCGAGCGGCACAATGGCAATGTCTGGTTCGAGGAAGTGTTGCCGAGGGGGGCGCGTTTCGTCGTCCAACTGCCCACCATTGTAGCCGGCCTCGCCACCGCCGGCGATAACCAGCCGCGATCGAGCGGCCTGCGCCACGCCTTGATCATCGACGACGAGCCGGATGTTGCCGGCTCGCTCTCCGATATTCTCGAATTGATGGGCATCAAGTCGCGGATCGTTCCTGTCTGGGAATCGGGCGCGGCCACCTTGGGCGGCCACATGCCGCCAGACATCGTCTTTTCGGACCTGCGCATGCCGGGCATCAGCGGCATATCGATCTATCGCGAACTGCTTGCCGAAAAGCCCGACCTGGCGCGTCGTTTCGTGCTGGTCACCGGCGACCTGATCGGCGCAAAAGCCGAAATCGAGGCCCTGCCGGCGCAGCAACGGCCGCAGATCCTGGAAAAGCCGTTCAGTACGCTGGATGTGCGCAGTGTGCTGTCCGCCATCGCCGAACAGGCGGCCTTGAAAGGATAAAAAAGAGGCCCCCGGGGGCGGGGGCCGAAGAAGAGCGCGCTGGAGGGAGCGCTCGGGGAGTTCAAAGCATGATCCCAAGTGGGAACCGGTTTCGGGATCAGGCTTCGACGAAAAATCAGAAAATATTCGGCGTGCCGGTCAACGGCGCGGCGTTGGCGATCATGCGGATCGCGCGGGTCTTGTGCGCTCCGGACTGCTCGGCGATGGCGCGCAGGCAATCGATGCTCTCGGCGCCCCAGGCCTGGCCCTTGCAGGCGAAGTCGGTCACCGGCATCGGCAGACGCGCGGTCCTGGTCGTCGTCTGCGCGCCCTCGATGAGGTTGGCCGGGGGAGTCAACGAAGCGAAGGCCGGCCCGATTGTCGGCGTAAACGCCATGCCGACGAAGGCGCAAGCAACCAGCACCATGAACATCGCCATGGGGTGGTCGCTGGCCCGCTGGCGCAGCGCCAGTTTCGGACGGCGGTCATTGCGCTCTGGAGCCTGAAGGCGGCACTCGCCGCGGATCGTCTGGATTTTCGCATGCATTGCCTTCCCCTTCGCTGAGTTTCTTTTTGGTGATAAATCGAACTTAGCCGCGCTTTGTAACAAGGCAACGGTGGTGCGAGACTGACAATGTAACGAGATTGAAACAATATTTCGGGCAAAATCGGGCAAAACCGGGCACGCTGACGCACTCATCATGCCGGCAGGCGATTTTCGGCCCAGTTACGGCCGACTATGCCGATCCGAATGCCTGTGAACCAGCGGACCGACCGAAGAATAGCGAAGCCATTTTCGCCCTCGGGGAAGCGTTTGTCCTGCGCTCTGTTCGCTTCGCAAAGTCGGGCCTGGACAGCATGCCCGAAACTCCGACTAACACCCGGATTCTCCGGGATTTTCCGGGTCGACAGTTGTGTGTATTTCGGCCTCGGACAGCATGGAGATTCCGGCACGGAAGCGGTCGAATTTTCACAAGCCATTGCATTTCAATGAGAAATATGCTTTTATTGAATAAGTATTCAATAAAAAGAAGAGACGTTTTATGAACCCGCACCTCCGCGACGTGGCGATCCCCAACGATTGGGACCGGCGGGGACTGCCGGGCTGGAGTTACCATTCGGATGCCCTTCTCGAGCTCGAGAAGGAGCATGTTTTCCGCAATCACTGGCAGATCGTCGGACATGTCAGCGATATACCAAATGCCGGCGATTACCTGACCATGGATGTGGTTGGCGAACGTGCCCTGGTCGTACGCGGCAAGGATGGCGTCGTGCGCGGTTTCAACAACATGTGCCGCCATCGCGGCAGCCGCGTCGTCGCCGACAGCCAGGGCAATTGCAAGAACGCGCTGGTGTGCCCGTTCCATGGCTGGGTCTACAATCTTGACGGCACGCTACGCGGTGCCGCACGCCCGCGTTCCTTCCCCGACCTCGATAAGACCGAGTTCGGCTTGATGCCGCTCGACCTGGAAGTCTGGATGGGCTTCATCTTCATCTGCTTCCGAAATGGCGGGCCACAGCCCTCGGTCGCCGAGCTGATGAAGCCGATCGAGCCGGAATTCGCGCATTACAACGCCGCCGACATGGTGCCCTCCTGGGGCATCTGGAGCCAGAAGACGCCGGTCAACTGGAAGTCGGTGCGCGATGTCGACAATGAGGGTTATCACGTCGCCATGGCGCATCCCGCCTTGCAGGATCTCTATGGCGCCACCTATTTCGACGAGCCCTTCATAAACGGCGTGTCGCGCTCATTCGCCACCTACAACCCGCATGCCGGCCGGCGCTGGAGCGTCAAGAACTACGTCAAGATCGCGCCCGAACCAGCTCATCTGCCCGACTATCTGAAAAAGGCCTGGGTCTATTACGGCATCTTCCCCAATGCGGTCATTTCGGTGATGCCGGAGTCGGTGCAGTTCTATCAGGAGTTCCCGCTGTCGACCGGGCAGACCCTGCTGCGCGGCGCCATCTACCGCTACCGCGACGAAAGCCGCGAACAGGCCGCCGCCCGCTACCTCTCTTTCCGCATCGACCGCGACACCATGTCGGAAGATGTGCAGCTCTCGGTGTGGTCGAACGAATCCATGCTGTCCGAAGCCTTCGAGGGCTTTTATCTCTCGGACCTCGAATACGGCGTGCGCACCCACCACGACCATCTCCGCAAGATGCTGCCGGTGCTGGGCTTGGAGACCGCGCCCGAGGAGAAGGACATGTGGAACTTGAACGACGCGCTGAGGTCGCGGTCGTAGGAGGCTTGGTTCAAAACAGATGCGGGTGTGGTGCCAAGCGGACGCCACTAGCCTCAGGGTTTGTTCGGCGGGCTAGATGCTCATACGTGATTTTCCAAGGGTCGCTCTCGGAAGATCTTTCCTCGCCGATCCAATGGAAGCTGTTGGCGGTGATCTCAGTGAAACGCCATCGAGTTTTCAGACCGCGCGAGTCATTGCCGAGTTGGACGATGTCCTTGCCGTCGGCCCGCCCGATCTGGCGCGAGTGGTCCCGGTTGAGCGGGTCGTTCCATATGATGTGCCAGCCATCGATCCCAGGATCGAAGATGCGCAAGGTCGTGCCATACATCGTGGAAGGCGCAGGGCGCTTGGGCCTGATCCAAACGTCCTGAATCGCGCGGCCTTCGAGCACCCAGCCAAAATGGCATTCCCCATCCCATTTCTGGATTGTGCCGTCGTCGAGGTAGTGGACCGTGTCCATTTCCCAGCTTCCGATTAGCCATCCATACAGACTCATGTCTTTTGCTTCGTCGGCTGGGGGACCTTCGGATCCGAGAGCGGTGAGAAACGGAGAAATCGCCATCGCCATACTGCCTTTCGTTTCCAGGTAGACGAACCGACCGCCGGCGCGGCCTCGCAGGTCGGCGCCGAAATATGCCGCCACAACTTGCAACGTTGCGGAGGCCGGGGCTTGGGGAAAATTGCTAAATGTCGAGCTGGCCAGCAAGGCGAGCCTGCCAATGAGCCGAACCGCCTGGGCATTCGCGGCGCTGGGCGAGCCGCGAGCTGGAGGCGTCTCGTACGGGAACGGTCCGGTCGCATGGTTGTCATGCTAGGGACCGTCCAGGAGAGGCGCGAGAATCGCGTCTTCATTCCAGCTTGAGTTCCTTGCCCCACTGCGCGGGGGAGGAACTCAAGTCTTGGAAGCTCAGCCCCGCCACACACCTTCCCGGCGCAAATCATCCATCGTCCTCGAAATGCCTTCCCGCAGAATGCCGACCATGTCGTCGATCTGCTCGCGGGTGATGACCAGCGGCGGCGACATCACGCACATGTTGATCAGCGGCCGCACCAGCAGGCCGAGCTCATGGCAATGGGCGTCGATGCGTTTTCCCACATCCTTGTCGAGCTGCAGCGGGTCCTTGCTTTCGCGGTCCGCCACGCACTCGACGCAACCCATCAGGCCGAGGCCTCGCACCTCGCCGACCAGCGGCAATTCTTCCAGTGTCTTTAGCTGCGCCTGGAAGTAAGGCGCGACCGCATGCGTGTGGGCAAGCACGCCCTCTTCCAGCAGATCGAGGTTCTTCAACGCCACGGTACAGCCGATGGGATGGCTGGTGTAGGTCAGGCCATGGCCGAACATCGCATCGGGATGGTTCGAGCGCCGCAGCTCTTCCAGCAGCCGCTCCGAGATGATGACGCCGCCGAGCGGGAAATAGCCCGAGGTGACGCCCTTGGCGAAGGTGATCATGTCAGGATCGATGCCGAACATGTCGCCCGAGGCAAAGACGTGACCAAGTCGGCCGAAGGCCGTCACCACCTCGTCGGAGACATAGAGGATGTCGTTGTCGCGGCAGATCTGGCGGATCCGCTTGAGATAGTCGTCTGGCGGCACGACGACACCGCCGGATGCCTGCACTGGCTCGCCGACGAAGGCGCCGATCTTGTCGGCGCCGACACGGGCGACCGTGTCGCGGAATTGATCGACCAGGAAATCGGTGAAGGCGGCTAGGCTCATGCCGTGCGGACGGCGGAACGGATCGGGCGAAGACAGCTTGATCACCAGTTCGTCGGCGCCGTCCATCCAGTCTCGGTCGCGCGGACGGCCGTTGAGCGAGGCCGACAGATAGGTCGAGCCGTGATAGGCGCCGCCGCGGCTCAGGATCAGCTTCTTTTCCGGCCGGCCGCGCACATTGTTGTAGAACTGCATGAAGCGCAGCGCCGTCTCGACGGCCGAAGAGCCGCCGGTGGTGTAGAAGACATGGCTGAGATCGCCTGGCGCGTGGCCGGCGATGCGCCTGGCAAGTTCCGCCGACGGCGCGTTCATCGTGTACCACGGCGTGTTGTAGGACAGCGCCATCGCCTGGTCGTACATCACCTTGGCGAGTTCCTCGCGGCGGTGGCCGACATTGACGCACCACATGCCGGCCGGCCCGTCGATCAGTCGTTTGCCGGTGCTGTCGGTGATGTAGATGCCGTCGCCTTCGCCGATCAGCGCGCGCGCCTCAGCGCCGACTGAGCCGGCGAACGGCCAGGGCTGGATGAGATGGTGCTTGGCCAGTTCGACGGCATCGTCGCCGGGCTCCGCGCCGGCCATCCCGTTTGCCTTCAGGTCTCTTGCCGCAGCCATTGTCGCCTCACATGCCTCACAGAATTTCATCGGTCATGAAATGAGATGCCAAGTATCGGAAACAGCGGCTTTCTTCACTTCATATTGAATGTTCGTTCAATCAATATTGCAGAATTAGCGCTTGATTTCAATCCAAGGATGCGCGCATGATGAAAGAAAGCCGGCAAGGGGAACAAGCCGCCGGCACCAGCACAATGGGATGCCGCATGGCGGGACAGTCCAGGCCAGCAACCGAGATCGCACCCGGGGCCCTGTCCCCCGGAGCCTGGCAATGACGGCGGCTGCGGAAGGGTCGCCCCCGTTGCGCATGACGCGGGCCAGACGAAATGCCCTTCTGCAGTCCGAACCCGTGCAGGGCCTCGCCCTGATCAGCCCGACCTTCATCTACGCGCTTATCCTTCTGGTCCTGCCGATCCTGGTGGTCATCGCGCATTCCTTCTGGACACAGCACTACCTGACCATCGACCGCACCTTCACGCTGGAAAACTACCGCGTCGCGCTGACCGAGCCGATCTACCGTGATCTCCTATGGCGCTCGCTCTACATATCGCTGACGGTCAGCCTGCTCACCGTCCTTTTGGCCTATCCGATCGCCTACTTCATTTCGTTCCATGGCGGTCGCCACAAGAGCCTGTGGCTGTTTCTCATCACCATTCCGTTCTGGACCAGCTATCTGCTGCGGGTGATGTCGTGGAAGGTCATCCTCGGTTACAACGGCGTCCTCAATTCCGGCCTGATGGGTCTTGGCATCATCGACGAGCCGTCGACCGCGCTGCTCTACAATTCGAGCGCCGTCATCATCACGCTCACCCATGCCTGGGCGGCCTTCGCCATCCTGCCGATCTTCGTCTCGCTGGAAAGGGTCGACCGCACGCTGGTCGAGGCAGCCACCGATCTCGGTGACGGCCCACTACGCTCGTTCCTCCGCGTGACGCTACCGCTGTCGGCACCTGGCGTCATCTCGGCGGCGCTGATCGTCATGATCCCGACCGTCGGCGACTACGTCACGCCGAAGCTGGTCGGCGGCAAGGACGGTGTCATGATCGCCAACGCCATCCAGGCGCAGTTCGGCAAGGCCTCCAATTGGCCGCTGGGCGCGGCCCTTTCCGTCACCACCATGTTGATCGTGACGCTGATGGCGGGCGCCACGGTGCTGATCATCCGCGCCGTCCAGAGGCTGGCGCGATGATTGTGGTGCGGCGCTTCCTGTCCGGCGGCTGGCTGGCCACCTATGCGTTTCTCTATGTCGTGTTCCTCTATCTGCCTGTCATTTTCCTGCCGATCTTCTCGGTCAACACGGCGGCGACACCAAAATTTCCGCTCACCGGCTTCACCTTGCATTGGTACGAGGACCTGCCGCGCACGCCCGCACTGCTCGACGCCACCTGGAACAGCCTGATCGTTGGCGCCTCGGCAGCAATCCTCTCCACCGTGCTCGGCATCCTCGCCGCCCGTTCGATCACCCGATACCGCTATCCCGGCCGTCGCACCATCAACGGCCTGATCATGGCGCCGCTGGTGCTGCCTGAGGTGATCGTCGCCATCTCGATGCTGCTGGTGATGCTGCAGCTTGGCTTGAGCCTGTCGCTGTTCACCGTCGTGCTCGGCCATGTGCTCGTCTGCATCCCTTATTCGATGACCGTGCTGACCTCCGGCTTCGAAGGCTTCGACCGCAGCCTGGAGGAAGCCTCCGCCGACCTCGGCGAGAGCGCCTTCGGCACTTTCCGGCGGGTGACATTGCCAATGGTGGCGCCGGCCATCATCTCCAGCCTGCTCGTCTGCTTCACCATCTCGCTCGACGAATTCATCATCGCCTTCTTCCTCACCGGCACCGAGGCGACGCTGCCGATCTACATCTGGGGCCAGCTGCGTTTTGCGGCGAAGCTGCCCGGCGTGCTGGCGCTGGGCACGCTGCTGCTGATCGCCTCTTTCCTGTTGATGACCGTCGCCGAAATCCTGCGTCGCCGCGCGGCCAGACGCACCCAGAACGAGGGAGGCCTCTATGCCTGAGCAGCCGCAACGATCCATGATCGAGATCAAGAACGTCACCCGCAGCTACGGCGCGTTCAAGGCGCTCGACGACGCCTCCTTGACCATCCGCGAAGGCGAGTTCTTCTCGCTGCTCGGTCCCTCCGGTTGCGGCAAGACCACGCTGCTGCGCATGATTGCCGGCTTCGACAATCCGACCAGCGGCTCGATCTCGGTCGGCGGCCAGCCGATGGAAGGCATCCCGGCCAATCGCCGGCCAACCAACATGGTCTTCCAGAGCTACGCGATCTTCCCGCATCTCAATGTCGAGCAGAACGTCGCCTATGGGCTGAAGCGGCTGAAGCTGCAGGGCGGCGAGGAAAAACGCCGCGTCGAGGAGGCGCTGGCGCAGGTCTCGCTCACAGGCCTAGGCAAGCGCCTGGCGACAGAACTGTCCGGAGGCCAGCGGCAGCGCGTGGCCCTCGCCCGCGCGCTGGTCATGCGGCCCAAGGTGCTGCTGCTCGACGAACCGCTGTCGGCGCTGGACAAGAAGCTGCGCGAGCAGATGCAGGTCGAATTGCGCCGCCTGCAACAGGCCGTCGGCATCACCTTCGTGCTCGTTACCCACGACCAGTATGAAGCGCTCGCCATGTCCGACCGCATCGCCGTGATGTTCGGCGGCAGGATCGCGCAGGTCGCTTCGCCCAAGGAGATCTACCAGCGGCCGGTCACCCGCCAGGTCGCCGACTTCCTCGGCGGCATGAATTTCGTCAAGGCTCAGATTGTCGAGGAGAACGGCGCGTCGCTGGTCGTCGATACGCTGGGCTTCGGCCGGATCAAGACCGACAAGCCGAAGGCTTTTGTGCGCAATGGCGGCGGCGCCACGCTCGGCATCAGGCCGGAACGCCTGCGCGTGCTGTGGGACAATGCGACGGCAAAATTCGAAGTCGCCGGAAGGGTGGTCGAACGCCACTATTTCGGCGAGATCACCCATCTGATCGTCGAGATACCGGGCCTGGAGAAGCCGCTATCGGTGACCGAAACCAACGATTTCGGTGCCGACGACATACCGGTGGGAACCTCTATCCGCCTCGCCTACGACCCGGAAGCGCTGGTGGCGATGGCCGACTGAACTTCCGTGATGATCTTGCGCGCCGCGATGCGCCCGGCGATGATCGCGCCTTCGACATAGCCCGGAAATGACGGTGACAGCTCTGAACTGGCGAAATGCATTGCTGGCGCGCCGGCTCGGATTATACGCTCGGCGTCGGTCGCATCCATGTCGACGATGAGGTCGCTGTAGCCGCCAACGCTGCCTTCGTCGTCGAACCAGTATCGGACGGCAAAGCCGACCCATTTTGCAGCTTCTGGACCGAGTGCCGCAACGAGACGCGCCGCAATTCTGGTGCGGAGGCCCTCCTGCCCAAAGCCGCGCCATTCGATGGCAGACGGACCGCCAATGAAAACCACCAGCGCCGGATGATCGTCATCCTTGCTGGCGTCGCAGGCAAACAAACCCGGCTGGTCGCGCCACATCACCATGCCGCTCAAGCCCTTGGCTCGCCAGAAGGCGGTGCGATAGCGCACCAGTACCTTGATCACCATACCGCTCCGCCAGACGCCGAGTGCTTTCTCCAGGGCCGCCGGCAGTGGCGGCGAATAGTCGATCCTCGACGCCATGACTGGCGGCACGGCGACGAGCAGACAACGAGCCTCTATCGAACCCGCGCCGGCATGGATGGACACGCCATTTGCGCCTTGCTCGATGCGCGTGACATGCGCGCCAAGCCGCACCCGGCCGCCCAGATCTCGAGCCAAATCCTCCGCCAGCGAATGCATCGTCTCTGCGAGAAAGTATTGCAGCTCCGACACCTCGTTGGTGATACGGCGATCATTGTCGATGAGGTGCCAAAGCGGCAGCTTCTCCAGTGCTTGGCACCACAAACCTTCGATCATCGAGCGAAAGGCTGCCTTGGCGTCCTCGGGGTCGCCCTGCCGATCGAGCCAGGCGGCGACTGATAAGCCGGCGATATCAGGATCATCAGGCGCGATCGCGTTCATGCGATCGCGGATCACCATCGAGCCGACGTAGGTTCGTTCTGCCTCTCGGGCAGACATGGCCGGCTGGGCGACGAATTCGCCGTCGACATAGGTCTCGACCAGCGTCTTGCCGTGCTCCTCAACCAACGCCATCAGCGCCGGCATATCCTCGCACAGGAACTGACCGCCGCTGTCGATACGCTCTCCGTCGCCGATCTCCATGGACTCGACCCGCCCGCCGACGCGGTCGTGTGCTTCGAGCAGGACGAAATCGATGCCGGCTGCCTTCAGCTCAAGTGCTGCCGACAGGCCGGTGAAGCCGGCGCCGACGATGACGACATCGGTTCTTTCCGGTTCGCTCTTCAATAGCCTGCCTTGATCTTCTCGAACTCGGCGCCCATGCGCTGCTTAAGCTCCGGCGTCACCGGCTGCTGGAACAGCGTTTTGTCGAGAAACTTGTCGAGATTGTCGAAGCCGCGCTCGACCAGCACCTTGTGGTCGATCGCTCCCATGCCGGCGCCGTTGCCATGGCCATAGCCAAAGGTCTTGACTAGGTAGTCCGACACGCCGGGTGCATTGACGGCGCTGAGGAAATCATAGGCTTCGTCGAGCTTGCCGGGCGCGTCCTTCATCAGCACATAGCCGCACACCCAGGTGGAAATCCCTTCCTTGGTGTCGCGGTTCATGGCGATCGGCATGCCTTGCCCTTTGAGCGTCACGAAGGTCTCGTTCCAGCCCCAGACGAGATCGACCTCATTGCCGATAAAGGCCTGGTTGAGGTCGGTGTCGTCGGTCCAGTAGAAGCGGACGTTCTTGTGCACATCGCGCAGGAACGCGGACGCCTGCTGGAACTGCGCATCGGTCATCTTGGTCCAGTCCTTGAGGCCGATCACCAGGCTCGCCAAGGCATAGGCGTCGTCGACATTGTCGCCGATGGTGACGCGGCCCTTGAACTTGGGATCGGCGAAGATCCTGAGCGATTGCGCCTCTTCCGCCGTCACCTTGTCGGTGCGGTAGAGCAGCGAGGTGTTGCCCCAGTCGAACGGCATGAACCAGGCCTTGCCGTCAGCGGTGACAGCGAGATCCTTCATCGCCATGATGCCGGGATTGAGGTCCTTCCAGCCTGATATCCTGGAGGTGTCGAGCGGCTGCAGCATGCCGGCCTCGCGCCATTTGACAACGCTTTGCGAGCAGGGGTGGGCGATGTCGGCCTTGAAGCCCGCCCGCATCTTCTCGAACGCTTCGTCCTCGTCGCCGAAGAAAGCGAAGGTCGGTTCGGCGCCGTATTTGGCGGTGTAGGCGGGATGCAGCAGCGGATCTTCATAGCCCGACCAGTCGAACACCACGAGATCGCCGCTGCCTTCGGCGGAGGCATAGACAGCGCCGCCGCCGATCATGCACGCGGCGGCAAGGGCAAGGCGGCGTAGCATCGATTTCATGGCTGAGAATTCCCCCGGGGTCGCGAAAACATCAGCGCAAGGTTAGGAGAATTCCCAGACTTTGGCGAGCCCGTCTGCCGCCCGATGGGCGCGCAGACGGGACGCCCAGAACAGGGCTCAATAACCGGCTTTGATCTTCTCGAATTCGGCGATCATCTTGAGCTTGAGGTCGGACGGCACCGGCGATTGGAACAGTGTCTTGTCGACGAATTTCTGCACGTCGTCATAGCCCTTTTCCTTCAGCACCGCCTGATCGACGCCGGCCATGCCCTTGGCGTTGGCCTGGCCATAGCCCCAGTCCTTGACCAGCACCTTGGCGGTCTCCGGATCGTTGACGGCGTTCAGATAGTCATAAGCCTTGTCGATGTTGCCGGGCGCGTCCTTGAACAGCACATAGCCGCAGACCCAGGTCGAGATGCCTTCGTCGGTGTCCTTCTTCGCCATGATCGGCACGCCGGCGGCGACCGACTGCACGGTGGCGTCATTCCAGGCCCAGGCGAGGTCGACATCGCCACCGCTCAACAGCTGCACGACGTCGGTTGTGTCGGTCCAGTAGGAGCGGATGTTCTTATGCACCTGGCGCAGGAAATCGGATGCCTGCTTGAACTGGTCGTCGGTCATCTTGGTCCAGTCCTTGACGCCGATGGCGAGGCTCGCCAGCGCATAGGCGTCGTCGACATTGTCGCCGATCGACACCCTGCCCTTGAACTTGGGATCGGCAAAAGCCTTCAGCGATTGCACGTCCTTGGCGTCGATCTTGGAGGTGTTGTAGGTGAGCTGGGTGTTGCCCCAGTCCCAGGGCATGAACCACGCCTTGCCGTCCGGCGTCGTGGCAAGATCCTTCATCGCCATGATGCCGGGATTGAGATCTTTCCAGCCCGTGATCTTCGACGTGTCGAGCGGCTGCAGAAGGTCGGCCTCGCGCCATTTCACCACGCTCTGCGAGCAGGGATGGCCAAGATCGGCCTTGAAGCCGGAGCGAGCCTTCTCGAACGCCTCGTCCTCGTCGCCGAAGAAGGCGAAGGTCGGCGAGTCGCCGTTCTTCTCGACATATTTCGGATGGAAGCTGGGGTCCTCATAACCGGACCAGTCGAACACGACCAGGTCCTTGTCGGCGGCGACTGCCAGTGCTGCGGCCGAAGCCGCCAGCGCACCAGTCAGCGCCAGGGTCAATGTCAGGCGTCGGGTCAGTTTTTTCATTGTTCCATCCTCTGCTTTGTTCTGGTGTTCTTATGGTTTCGTGGTGCCGGCGGCCTTCGACGGGTAGTGTTTCGGGAAGGCCGCCGACAGGAATTCGTTGGCTGCTTGCAGCGCGGTCTCGCGGGTGGTGTCCTCGGTCCCCATCATCAACCGCAGCCACAGCCCTTCCAGCATTGCGCTGAGTGCCAGCGCCATCACCTGCGGTTCATAGGCATAACCGCCGCTCTGCTTGAGCGTCACGCACAGGTCGATGAAGATGGTCTGATAGACGGCATCGCGCGCACTGCTCAGCGCCTGATAGGTCGGCCGCGACTTGGCCTCGCCCCAAAAGGCGCACCAGGCGGCCAGCTTTCGCTTGTTACAGATCGAACGGTCGAAATCGGCGGAGACCAGCGCCTGGAGTTGCTGGGCCGGATCATCGCCTGCCTTCTGCAGGGCGTTGCGCCAATGCGCCGAGTACTCGTCATACATATGCTGCAAGGTCGCGATGAGCAGCTTTTCCTTGCTTTCGAAATGAAAATTGACGATGCCGCGCGACAGGCCGGCGCCATCGGCGACATCGGCCATCGTCGTTTCCGAATAGCCGCGCTTGGCCAGGGAATCGATCGTCGCCTCGATGAGCTGAAGCTGCCTGACTTCCTTCGAGGCCTTGCGTCCGCGCTTTTCGGCCTCGCTTTTCCGCGCCGATTCAAGGAGGGCTTCCTTGGCGACTGAAGTCTTCATGAGTCTGATGGTCTCCAGCATCGCCGGCTATCCAACCGGCTTTCGACCGCGAAGATGAGTGGGACGGTGCTCACCACTGTCAAGCACCTTCTGCATGGCTTCCCAGGTTCGTATGTTCTTGTCGACATAGGCTGCGCCAACCGCGGCCGCGACCGTCGGATAGAGCGGCCCCTTCAGCCTTTCCAGCTCACCGCGCGCCACGTCGCGGTACCAGGGGTTGCGGTCCCTGACGGCGACATCGGCAAAGCCGGCGCTACGCATCGCCCGCGCATAGCGTGCCGGTGACGCCATGGCGAAAGACAGCCCTTCCGCCGCGATATAGGCCTTCATCTCGGGCGACGGTTCGCCGTCATGCGAGATCATCCAGTTGGAGGCGGCAAAGACGCCGCCCGGCCTGAGCACCCGGAAGATTTCGGCAAACAGCGCGTCCTTGTCCGGCACATGCAGCAGTGCATCCTTGGAGAACACGACATCGAAGGAGCGATCGGCGAAAGGCAGCCGCCCCGGCGGTGCCTGGATGAAGCTGACACGATCCGCGAGCCCTCGCGCGGCGGCCCGTTGTCTCGCCGTCTCGATCACCGGCTGTTCAACATCGAAACCGGTGGCCTGGGCGGCACCGTGGCACTCGACCAGATGCAGCGTGATACCGCCTGAGCCGCAGCCGATCTCGAGGATCGTCTTGCCCTTGAGCGAAAGCCCTTCGACCACCCGGTCGACCTCATCAGGCCCGCCGGGCGACAGATAGCCATCGCCCCACAGCGCCTCGAGGAAGCGGATGGCGGTGTCGTCATACTCCGGCTCGGCATCTGCCGTTTCGATCATCGGATGTCGTCCCCGTCCGCCGATTTCAGAACCTTAGAACGCCGGCAAAGCGTAGCGCACGTCAGGGAAAACACAATATCATTTGTTGAACATTCATTCAGTATTACTGGACAAAATGACAGCCCTCGTGCCAAATTCCGCGCATTCGGGAACAGATCACGCAAAAATGAGAGCGGGTCGCTAGGGGAAGACTGGGCCAAAATGAAAGCTTGGGATGCGATCATCATCGGCGGCGGACACAACGGCCTGGTCAACGCCTGCTATCTGCAGCGCGCCGGCCTCGACGTGCTGGTGGTCGAGAAGAACGACTGGGTCGGTGGTGCCGCCACCAGCCGCGAACTGACGCCGGGCTTCCTCTACTCCAACTGCTCCTATGTCTGTTCGCTATTCCGGCCAGAGATCATGCGCGACCTCGAACTGCCGCGCTTCGGCCTGCAGGTCATCTCCTACGAGGGTGGCGCGGTGTTCACCCGCGACGGCGACTATCTCGCCAACTACCGCGACCACGACGCCCACCGGCGCGAGTTCGCCCGCTTTTCCAAGCGCGACGCCGAAGCCTATGATCGCTACGCCCGCGACGTGACGCGGCAGTGCCGTTTTATCCAGCCGCTATTGATGCGCACCGCGCCCGACCCGACCAGTTTTCGGCCGCGCGACATCGGCGAGCTGCTCTATCTCGGCAAGAAATTCGCCAGCCTGTCGGCTGAGGAAATGGCACTGACGCTGCGCTTCTGGACCATGTCGATCTCGGAATTCCTCGACGAGTATTTCGAGACCGACGTCATCAAGGCGAACTTCGCGCTGTCCGGTATCATCGGCACCGCGCTCGGCCCGATGTCGCCGGGCACGGCTTATGTGCTGCTGCACCACTATATGGGCGAGGTCGACGGCTCTGTCGGCGCCTGGGGCTATGCGCGCGGCGGCATGGGCGCGGTGACCAAGGCGCTGGCCGCATCCTTCAAGGCGTCAGGCGGAACCATCCGAACCGGCGCCGAGGTCGACCATGTGCTCGTCGGCCGAGGAAAAGCCAAGGGCGTGGTGCTGGCCGGCGGTGAGGAGATTTACGGCAAGCTCGTCGTCTCCAATGCCGACGTGAAGCGCACTTTCCTCAAACTGGTCGAGGAAAAGGAACTGCCCGACATTTTCCTGCGCCGGGTCAGGAACTTCAAGATCCGCGGCTCCTCCGGCAAGGTCAACATCGCGCTCGATTCGCTGCCGGAATTCCCGGCGCTGCCGAAGGACTCGCCGATCTATCGCGGCGACATGCATTTCACCGATTCGATGGAGCGCATGGAGCGCGCCTATGACGACTGGAAGGCCGGGCGCTGGTCGGCCGACCCCTTCCTCGACATGGTCATCCCGACGACGCTCGACCCGACCATGGCGCCGCCCGGCAAGCATTTCATGAGCTGCTTCGTGCAATACGCGCCGCCAAAGGTGAACGGCCGCGAGTGGACCGATGCCGACCGCGATGGTTTCGCCGAAAGCGTGATTTCGCAGATCGCGGAGTATTCGCCAGGCTTCCGCGACCGCATCGTCCACATGGAGGTGCGCACGCCGCGCGAGATCGAGGCGGAAGTCGGCCTCACCGAAGGCAACATCTTCCAGGGCGAACTGACCTTCGACCAGCTTCTGTTCAACCGGCCGGTGCCGGGCTACGCGCAATACCGTTCGCCGGTTGGCGGCCTCTATATTTGCGGCTCCTCGACCCATCCCGGCGGCGGCGTCATGGGCGCGCCCGGCCGCAACGCCGCGGCGGAAATCCTGCGCGATCTTGCCAAATCCACCTCGCATATGAGCCCGGCCCATGACGTCATTTGATAGCATCGTCATTGGCGGCGGCCACAACGGCCTCGTCGCCGCTGCCACGCTGGCAAAAGCCGGCCGCAAGGTGCTCGTTCTGGAGGCCGGCGCCGACGTCGGCGGCGCCGCGCGCACCGAGGAATTCGCACCGGGCTTTCGCGTCTCGTCAATCGCCCACCTGCTCAACCGGCTGCATCCCGATGTGGTGAAGACGCTGGAGCTGGAGAAACACGGGCTAAAAATCGCACGCGCCGACTTCATGACGTCGGTGGCTTTGTCGAAGGACGGCCCACCACTGGTCCTGCATGGCGCCTATGGCGAGGTGCTGACTGGCGCCAGCCCATCCGAGCAATCGGCATGGAAAGACCTGCGCGCGCAGCTGCTGCGCTATGCCGGCATCCTGAAGCCGTTCCTCTCGCGCCGGCCACCCAATCTCGCCAGCATGTCGCTGCTCGAGACCGCCTCGCTCGGCCAGACCGCGCTGGCGCTGAAGAAGCTCGGCAAGGAAGACATGCGCGACTTCCTGCGCGTGCTGTTGATGAACGTCGCGGACCTGCTCGACGAGCAGCTTGCCGATATCAGGCTGAAGGGCCTGCTAGCCTTCGATGCGACGCTCGGCAGCCACCTCGGCCCCCGTTCACCGACCTCATTGCTCGGCCTCTACTATCGGCTGGCCGGTGAGGCCGCCGGTGCGGCCGGCGCGCAGGTTCTGCCAAAGGGCGGCATGGGCGCGATCGTCGCCGCCATCCGTGCCTCGGCGGAGAAGGCTGGCGTCGAAGTCCGCACATCGGCGCCCGTAGCAAAAATCATCATGGAGAAAGGCCGCGCCGTCGGTGTCGCGCTCGACAATGGCGAGGTGCTGCGCGCCAGCACGATCGTCTCCGCCATCAGTCCGGCAACCACCTTTCTCGACCTCGTTGGACCGCGCGAGATCGACATCGGCTTCATGCGCAAGGTGAAAAACATCCGCATGAAGGGCGATGCGGCCAAGCTCAATCTGGCGCTCGACCGGCCGCCGCAATTCAGCGGCGTCGATGCCGCCGGTCACAAGGGCCGGCTGGTCATAGCCCCCTCACCCGATCACGTCGAGCGCGCCTTCAATCCCTCCAAATATGGCGAGTTCTCGCCGGAGCCGGTGATGGAGATCACGCTGCCCAGCCTCGCCGACCCATCGCTAGCACCCAACGGCGCCTGCGTGCTGTCGGCGGTCGTGCAATACGCGCCCTATCAGTTGAAAGAGGGTTGGGCTGCCGGCAAGCCGAAATTCCTCAAGGCGATCATGGCGCAGCTCGAGTCTCACGCGCCCGGCATCGGCAAGAGCGTCGTCCATGCTGAGCTTCTGACGCCAGCCGACATCGAGACGCGCTACCGCATGCCGGGCGGCCATTGGCACCACGGCGAATTGCAAGCCGACCAGATGCTGGTCTCGCGGCCCGTGTCAGGCTGGTCAGGCTACGACACGCCGGTCGAAGGCCTGTTCCTGGCCGGCGCCGGCTCGCATCCGGGCGGCGGTGTGTCCGGTGCGCCTGGCCTCAACGCGGCGCGACGCATCATTGCGATGAAAGGATAGGCCATGGCTCAGGCAACCAGGAAGAAGCCCGTTGCAAAGACAGCCGGCACAGCCATTTCGGCTCGCATCGCCGTCCAATCGCATTTCCGCACGCTGCGTCTGGGCACACCCTTTCAGCCGCGTATCGACGCGCTGGCCAAAACCCAGGACTGGTACAACTGGGCCGGCTACCGTGCCCCGCATTCGCTGTGGGACGAGGAGCTCGAATATTTCGCCATCCGCAGCCAGGCGGCGCTGTTCGACATTTCGCCGACGATCAAATACCGGATCGAAGGGCCGGACGCCGAAGCCTTGCTAGATCGTGTGACGCTACGCGACGTCACCAAGCTCAAACCGGGCCGCGTCCACTACACCGCATGGTGCGACGACGCGGGTTTTGTCCTCGACGACGGCATGCTGTTTAGGCTGTCATCGACGCGTTTCCGCCTCTGTTCGCAGGAGCGGCATCTGCCCTGGCTGCTCGACAGCGCCTGCGGCTTCGACGTCACAGTCGAGGAAGAGACAGAAGCCATCGCGGGCCTCGCCTTGCAAGGGCCGACTTCCTTTGCGGTGCTGCGCGATGCCGGCTTCACCGGCGTCGAAAAGCTGAAAATATTCGATCTTGCCGACTTCCCGCATGATGGGGATAGCGTCACGATTTCGCGCACCGGCTTCACCGGCGATCTCGGCTACGAACTGTTCGTGCCGGCCGGCAAGGCGCTGAGCCTGTGGGACCGGCTGATGATTGCGGGCGAACAGCGCGGCATCCGCGCCATCGGCTACACGCCGCTCAACCGCGCGCGTCTCGAGGCCGGGCTGATCGTTGCCAATGCGGATTTCACCACCGCCGAGCACGCCATCCGCGCCGACCGCCTGCGCATGCCTGACGAGATCGGGCTCGGCTTCATGATCGATCTGGAAAGGGGCCATTTCAACGGCCGTCGTGCCATCCTCGAGGCTCGCACCAAACGCAAGCTGCGCCATGTGCTGGTCGGGCTGGAAATCGAGGGCAACATCCCGGCCGAACACGCCATCATCTACCACAAGAAAGCCCAGGAGGTTGGCCTGGTCAGCGGCGCCATGTGGTCGCCGATGGCCAAGCGCAACATCGCCATCGCCTCGCTGGCGCGGCCATACGGTGATACAATTATCGAGGACCTCTGGGTCGAGATCTACGCCATGCGCGAGCTGCAGTATCAGAAGCTGATGAAGCGGGCCAAGGTAGTGGCGCGGCCGTTCATCAAGCTCGACCGCCGCACCGCCAACCCGCCCGCGGACTTCTGACCATGACCGACGAAGCCGACAAGCCTAAAGAAGATGGGGAAGCCGCCGAGCAGTGGGAGCTCGTCAACACGCCGCTCGGCGAAAAATGGTCCGGCCGCACGCGCTATGCCGCGGCCATGTTTTTCTACAAGCGCGACGAGATGAGCGCCGAGACGCTCGAAGTCTACCGCATCTGCGCACGGCTCGATTCGGAAGATCCGCTGCCGATCATCCGCGATCGCGGCGGCGGCAAGGACTGGTTGAAAAGGATCGGCTTCGAATAGCGCTAAGCGCTATCCAATTGTCTTTTCCAGCACGCCGAGCCAGTTGCGATAGGCGATCTTTTCGATCAGCGCACGGCCGAAACCCCGTGCCGAAAGAGCATCGAGCAGCTTCGGCAGGCCGGCAACGTCGCCGATGACGGCCGGGATCATGGCGCCATCGAAATCCGAGCCGACGCCGACGCCGTCTTCACCCAGCGCCTGCAGCAGCGAATCGACATGGCGCACCATGATGTCGAGGCTGGTGTCGGCATTCATTCGCCCGTCCTCGCGCAGGAAGCCAGTGGCGAAGTTTAGCCCGACCATGCCGCCGGACTCGCGGATCGCGCCGAGCTGCCAGTCGGTGAGATTGCGCGAATGACCGCAGATCGCGTGCACGTTGGAATGGGTGGCGACCAGCGGCGCGTCGCTGAGTGCGGCGACATCACGAAAACCTTTCTCGTTGAGATGCGACAGATCGATCATGATCTTCAGCTGATTGCAGGCCTTGACCAGCGCCTTGCCGGCATCGGTCAGGCCGGGCCCAGTGTCAGGCGAGGACGGAAAGCGGAACGGCACGCCGTGACCGAAGGCGTTCGGCCGGCTCCAGACGATGCCGAGCGAGCGCAGGCCGGCAGCGTGCAGCACGTCGAGCATGGTGAGCTCTGGATCGATCGCCTCGACGCCTTCGATGTGGAACACCGCCGCGATCGAGCCTTGCGCCATGGCGTTGCGCACGTCGCCGGCGCTGCGGCAGACGGTGAGCGCTCCGGCCCGTTCCAGCCGAAACAGGATCGAGGCCATGGCGATCGTCGAGGTCAGCGCGTCATTGCGCGGAACCTCGGGCGGCAGCGGCTCGGCATCACTCGGCGCCAGGGGCACGGCACTGCGCCTGGATTTCTCGACAGGCGGCGGAAAGATGGCGAACATGCCGCCGGCAAAGCCGCCGGCTTTGGCACGCGGCAGGTCGATATGGCCGCCCGATTTCCCCTCGATGAACAGCTTTTCGACGTCGGTGTCTTTAGACTGATAGAGTCTGAGCAACGTATCGTTGTGGCCGTCGAAGACGGGAACGAGGTCGGTTTCGGTCATAGGGGGATCATTCGGTTCGTTTGTCGGCAAGGGGCTGAGATGGATCATATCTACATAGGCAGGATGCGCCACCCGCGCAAATGCCAAAGCCATCCCCGCTGGGATGGCAGCCGCTTGTCGCGCCGTTTACGAGCGACGAAATCCCTACCGCTTCAGCACGTCAGCCCATTCCTGATGGCGGCGGAACTGGGCGTTGGCGAATGGGCAGAGCGGGATGATCTTCTTGCCTGCCGCACGCGCATCCTCGACGGCGCGGGTGACGAGCCTAAGCCCGGCACCTTGGCCGCGAAACGCGTCCGGTACCTCAGTGTGATCGATGATGATCTGGTGCTCGCCGATCTTGGTGAAGGTCATCTCGGCTTCGGCGCCACCGGGCCCGCGAAGGACGTAGCGACCCTTGGAACCGCGATCCTCCAGTTCGATCTCAGGCAGTTGATCCGGCATCGCTATACTCCTTGGGCAGCATTGGCAAAGAACCGCCGTGCCGCCTCGATCTCGTTTGGCCGCACCTCGTGCCCGCCTTCATGCCATTCCACTGTGACATCGGCGCCGTCGGCACGCAAATAAGCTTCGAGCCGCGTGGTCAGGTTCGGTGGGCAGATCGGATCGTGCTTGCCGGCGGTGAGCAGAATATGGCGGCCAGCGAGACTGCCCTTGACGTCAGGTTCGAACGGGATCAGCGGATGCATCAGCACCGCAGCGTCGAACTGCGCCGGTATCGCAAACACCACCGAGGCCAGGATATTGGCGCCATTGGAATAGCCGAGACCGAGCACGGCCGACGGCTTCGCCGCCTCGACGTACGTGTTGACGAAGCCTGCCATCTTGTCCGTCGCCCGCGCCAGATCGTCCATATCGTAGACGCCTTCCCCAGTGCGGCGAAAGAAGCGTGCCGCACCTTGTTCCGACACGTCGCCGCGCGGCGAGATAATGGTTGCCTGGTGCGCGAGATCGCGCCCCAGCGACAGAAGCTGGTTCTCGTCGGCCCCCGTGCCATGGAAGACGAACAGCAACGGACCGCCCGGCGAACCGGGCAGCAGCTTGTGGATGTACGCGTCCTTGCTCATGGTCTCAGCCTTCCAGCTTCTGCAGATGCTGTTCGAGATAGGGTCGCAGGTGCTGGTGCTGCGTCGGCAGCTTCAGCGCCTCGCCGAGATGAGCGGTATCCTCATCGCGATCGAAACCCGGCTCGTTGGTGGCAACTTCGAACAGCACGCCACCCGGCGTGCGGAAATAGATCGCCCAGAAATAATCGCGATCGATCACCGGTGTCACCCCATAGCCGGTGTCCATCAACGCCTTGCGCACTTCGAGCTGCTTGGCACGGTTCTCGACGGCGAAGGCGACATGATGGACTGAGCCGGCGCCGAGATCGGCGAAGGCCGTGGTCGGCAGCGATTCGATATCGACGACATCGGCGCCGTTGCCGTTCTTCACAGCGAGCCGCCTGACGTTGCCTGATTTCTCGATCTCCTCGTAGCCCATGAATTTCAAAAGCTCCTCGGTGGCACCGCCATCCTTCAGCCGGAGCGACACCGAGTGGAAGCCGCGGATCGCCTCATCAGCTGGGATGCCGCCTTTCGCCCAGGGCGCTCTGCTATCCGCCTTGTCCTCGACCAGCGCGAAACCGTCGCCATCGGGACCGGAAAAGGCCAGACGCTTCTCGCCGAATGTCTGTTCGCGCGACACGCCGGTGACGCCTTCATCGGCAAAACGCTTTTCCCAGTAGGCAAGCGTGCCTTCCGGTACCGAATAGACCGTGGTGCCGACTTCACCGACGCCGTGACGGCCCTTGCCGATGTTGGGGAACGGGAAATAGGTCATCACTGAACCGGGCATCCCGGATTCGTCGCCATAGTAGAGGTGGTAAACATCGGGCGCGTCGAAATTGACAGTCTTCTTGACCCGGCGCTGGCCGAGCTTTTGGGTGAAGAACTCATTGTTCTGCCGGGCATCCTTGGCCATCGATGTGACGTGATGCAGGCCCTTGATCTGGTCGAGCATTGTCTTGCTCCTTCCCTTGGTGCTTGTGCGGCCCTCGCCGCTGTCCACGCCAATATGAGGATGCGGGCGCTTTAGGCAAAGGCGGCAAACACAGAATGGACTGTCCTGCAAAAGTGAACAATGGAAAGAAGTTTGTTCACCAATTGACTCACAAGACGGACTTGCGCCGTCGTCAGAATTCGGTTCCATGAGCGGCGTTCGACCATCCAGGGACAAGGGTATCGCGAGTGACTGGAAAAGCCAGGCGGCCTAACATTCTGCTGATCACATGCGACCAGTGGCGCGGCGATTGTCTGTCTTCCGCGGGCCATCCGGTTGTGAAAACGCCGAATGCCGACGCACTGGCCGCAGAGGGTGTGCTGTTCAAGCGGCACTATGGCGGTGCGGCGCCCTGCTCGCCGGCCCGCGCCTGCCTCTACACCGGCCTCTACCAGATGAATAACCGCGTCTGCCGCAACGGCACGCCGCTTGACGCCCGTCACGGCAACATCGCGTTGCATGCGCGCGGCCTTGGCTATGATCCGACACTGTTCGGCTATACCGACGTGTCGCTCGACCCGCGCCTGCTGGCGCCGGGCGACCCGCGGCTGCAAAGCTATGAAGGCGTGTTGCCGGGCTTTACGGTGCGCCAGCTGCTGCCCGAGCATCAGAAACAGTGGCTGTCCTGGCTGAAGCAGCGAGGTATCGACACCAGCGCCGGGTCTCCCGACATCCACCGCCCGGTGACCCAAGGCAAGGCCAGCGCATCTGTCAGCAACGCGCCACCTGTCTACTCCAGGGATGAAACGCCGGCCGCCTTCCTGACCGGCGAATTCACGCGCTGGCTCGGCGAGCAGGAGCGCGCCGCGCCGTGGTTCGCGCATCTTTCGTTCATCAGCCCGCACCCGCCCTTCATCGTCCCGGAGCCCTACAACACGCTGTATGAACCAGCGGACGGCCCCGCCTTCCTGCGGGCGGCAAGCTGGCAGGAAGAGGCGGAAAGCCATCCCTATCTCGTCTATGACATTGGCCGGCAGAAGCAGGCTAAGTTCCGTCCCGACGCCAATGGCAGGGTGCACGACTGGAGCGATGACGACTTTCGCCGTATACGCGCGATCTATTACGGCATGATCTCAGAGGTCGACGCGCAGCTCGGCCGCGTCTGGCAAGCGGTCAAGACCGCGGGCGCGTGGGACGACACCATCATCGTGCTGATATCGGACCATGCCGAGATGATGGGCGACCATTTCATGCTGGGCAAGGGCGGCTACTTCGATGGCAGCTATCACATTCCGCTGATCATCCGCGATCCGCACCACCGCAAGGCGGCCGGCGGCAGCGTCGACCGCTTCACCGAAGCGGTGGACATTGTGCCGACGCTTCTCGACCTGCTCGGCGAGGCTCCCGCGCCACATCTCGACGGTCACTCGCTGAGGTCGTTCCTGGACGGAGCGAACCCTGCAGCCTGGCGCGATGCCGCGCATTGGGAGTTCGATTTCCGCTCGATTGCCGATGGTGAGGCCGAACGCCATTTCGGCATCACCTCACGCCAATGCAACCTCGCCGTCATCCGCACGGAAAAATTCAAATATGTCCATTTCGGTGGCGGCCTGCCGCCGCTGCTGTTCGATCTCGAAAGTGATCCGGGCGAACTGGACAATCTCGCGGCCTCCCCAAAGCATCTCGCCGTGCGGCTGGAGTTTGCCGAACGGCTCCTTGCCTGGCGTGCCGAACATCTTGACCAGTCGCTGGCACTGGTAGAGCTGACGGAGCACGGAATTGCGGGCCGCGCCGCCGGTCTCCCTCCGCGCCTGACATGAAAAAGGTCCGCCCCGTTGCCGGGGCGGACCTTCTTCAAGACTGAACCGAGCTACCGCACAATCATGCGCTGCTGATCGCGCTTCTCGGCATAGCTGCCCTTGTCATAGGCGGTTTGAGCCTCGAGCTGTTCCTTAGTGAAGGTCGTGTAGAGATACTTGTTGCCGTCCTTGTCGGTCATGAATTTGAGATTATCCATACCGACCGCGACTTCCTTCGCGCCAATGCCGAGGAAGCCGCCGACATCGACGATCACGGCATCGGGGTTTTTGTCGGGGGTCAAGACGACGTCGCCGATCACGCCGACCTTGGCATCGTTGGCACCGTAGACGGTGGTGCCCTTCAGATCGTCGGCGCGGATCTCACCAACCGGCATTTCGGTCAGCGCGGACTTGTCGATGGCTGCGGTCTGCGTCTGGTCGGGAGCCGAGGCATCAGGAGCCGCCGCCGTCTTGTCTGCCGGAGCGACAGCAGGGGCCGTCGTGTTGGACGGAACGGCGGCCGGGGCGGTTGCTGCCGGCTCATTGGATGCCGTTGTCGCGGGTACCGGATCATAGGCCTTGCGGTTGAAATCCGGCTGCGCCTGCAGTTCTTCCTTGGTGGTCTGGGCCACCAGCCAGCGGTCGCCATTCTTCTCGGCCCACTGGGCCTTGGAGAAATCATAGGTGACATTCTTGGCTCCGAGGCCAAGGAAACCACCGACGCCGATGACTAGGGACTCGGCCTTGCCTTCCTTGGTCAGCACAATGTCGCTGACGCTGCCGATGTTCTGCGCGTCATCACCGGTGCCATTGTAGACGGTTTCCCCGATGATGTTGGTGGCAAGGTTGCCATCGGCGCGCTTCACAGGTTCCGCCGGAGGGGCATTCATGTCGGCAGGTTTCTGCGCCGTATCCGTCGTCGCGGGCGCGGTCGGCGCCGTGGCATCGGTCGACGCGGCTGGCGCAGGAGCCGGAGCGTAGGGCTTGCTGTCGAATTCTGCCTGCGCCGTCAGCTCGTCCTTCGTCGTCTGGGCAACCAGCCAGCGGTCGCCGTTCTTTTCGGCCCATTGCAGCTTGGCATAGTCGAAAGCGACATTCTTCGCTCCGATACCCAGGAAGCCGCCGACGCCGATGACGACGGATTTCGCCTGTCCATCCTTGTCGAAGACGACGTCGCTGACCTTGCCGATGTTCTCAGCATCGTCGCCGGTGCCGTTATAGACGGATTCACCGATGATATTGGTGACGATGCTGCCCTCGGCACGCACCGGGGCAGCGGCGGGCTCCTGAACGGCGGGCGTCTGTGCTGGCGCCGGGGTTGTTGCAGTCTGCGCATAAGCCCCAGTCGCGACCAGGGTTGCGATTGCAGTCGTGGCTAAAAGATTGCGGATCATGTCAGTCTCTCCTCGTGCGTAATTTTGTGCGCCGCAACCGTCGCTTAGGGAGTTCGGACGCGGCGTCATCTGCAATTTCACAACGTTGTGAGCATGCTGTTGTTCCGACAAAAACGCGGGCGCGGATGCGCGGCGACTGAAGGACGGAGCCGGTATTGGCTGCTTTCAAAACGGAACCTTTCCCGCTTCGTCGCGTTTCAGCCATTGGCTGGGTCTGTGCCGGCCCGAGCGACGGAGCGGGGCATGAGATTTGCAGCGGTGCTGAACCGGGATGGCGGCACGTTGCGCACTATTGACCTTGCCGCTTTCTCCGAAAGGATGCATCAGACGCTGGAGGCGTCGGGGCACTCTCTCAGCATCGAGATTGTCGCCGGCAAGGATGTAGTGGAAACGCTCAACGGCGCGGCTTCACGCCGCTCCGTCGATGTCGTGCTGGCCGGTGGCGGCGACGGGACCATTTCCGCCGCGGCTGCCCGGCTGATGGGCACGAAGAAGGCGCTTGCCATATTGCCGGCCGGCACCATGAACCTGTTCGCTCGTGGGCTGGGCATTCCGCAGTCCCTCGATGCCGCGCTGGAGTCCTTCGCCAACGGCGAAATTGTCGCAGTCGATATGGCCACGGCCAACGGCCGGCCCTTCGTTCATCAGTTTTCGATCGGCATGCACGCCAAAATGGTGCAACTGCGCCAGAAGATGGAATTCGGTTCGCGCCTGGGAAAGATCCGCGCCACGGCCAAGGCAGCCTGGGCGACAATCAACAATCCCCCGGCGATGAACGTGACGCTCAGCATCGGCGAAGCCGAGATTGCGGCCCGCATCACCGGCATCGGCATCACCAACAATCTGTTCGGCGAAGGCCACCTGCCTTACGCTGACAACCCGGCCGGCGGCGTGCTTGGCGTCTATGTCACGGTGGCGCAGCAGCGCGCCGAGCTGGTCAAATTCTTCTTCAACATGGCGCGCGGCAAATGGCGCGACAATGAACATGTCGAAATCCATCAGGCGAACAGAACGGTCCTGAAAATCCATTCGGGAAGCAGCAAGTTTCGCGCCGTGATGGATGGAGAACTGGTCAGGCTCGATCGTGAAACGACGATCGAAATCCGGCCTGGCGCACTGAATGTCCTGGTGCCGGCCAGCCTCGCCGAGGCAAAGGCTGCCTGATGCGACCTCGAACGACGAAGCCCGAAAATCTAGCCGCTTGGCGCACTTCCTTGCTCCGTCGCCGGCGTCTTGACCAATTCACCATAGATTTCAGCGATGCCCCAGGCAGCGAAGGCCAGAAGCAGCGCGGCAATCAAAATGCGCAGGCCGTGCCAGCCCCATCGCCCCTGACGCGCTTTGTTCTCGGGAATGATCTTGGCCATGGTCGGTCCTTGTCTTGTTTTGCACCAGCTGACGCATCTGGCACAACATGGTCAGGTAACGGTTCCTTGCTAGGATGGTTCCGGATCGGCGGGCTGCTCCTGGATCGGCAGGCCGGCGCGGGAGCGAAGGCCGAGACGGGGCAGGCCAAGACGGGGCATTGGGGGCTTGGTGAATAGTAAGGCAGAAACAGTGCCGGGCCTGCCGGCTGAAGTTGCACGCGCGATCAAGGATCAAGACCGGCTGGCCGTGCTGCACGGGCTGGAGATGCTGGATACGGCCGCCGATCCGGATTTCGACCGCATCAGCAGCCTTGCCGCGGCGGCGATGCAGGTGCCGATCGCCCTGGTCACGCTCGTCGACCATGAGCGGCAATGGTTCAAATCCTGCTTCGGCCTGGACGAGACCGAAGCCGCGACCGACATCTCCTTCTGCGTCCATGCGATTGCCGCCGGCGACGAGCCGATGGTGGTCACGGATGCAACGACGGACCCCCGTTTCAAGGCCAACCCGCTGGTCACCGGCAAGCACCATGTCCGTTTCTATGCCGGCGCGCCGATGATCGTCGCAGGTGCCCGCATCGGCACGCTGTGCGTGCTCGACCGCAAGCCGCATGCCTTTCCATCCCGCGCCGAACTCGACCAGTTGAAGGCGCTCGCCGGCCTCGCCGCCAGCCTGCTCACCTTGAAGGACGCGACTCGCAGCGGCGCCATCGCCGAGGCCGCGCTGGCGCGCGAGGAAAAGCGGCGCGCCATCGCGCTCGATGCGGCGTCGCTGGCCAGCTGGGCGTGGGACATCCGCAACGACATCATCGAATGCGACACCTTGATGTCGGAGCTGTTCAACCTGCCGCGCTCGAACCGGCTGCGGGCACGCGACATCCTCACCGCCATCGATCCGCGCGACGTCTACCAGACCGAAACCCGCTTTCGCGACGCCTTGACCGGCAGCGACGACTATTTCGGCGAATACCGGGTGAAGGGCTTTCATCCGCCACGCTGGCTCGCCACGCGCGGCCGTGTCATCGAGCGCGACGGCGACGGCAAGCCGACGCTGATCTTCGGCGTCAACTACGACATATCGGAGCGCAAGCTTGGCGACGAGCGGCAACGGCTGCTGCTGCGCGAACTCAACCACCGCGTCAAGAACACTCTGGCGACCGTCCAGGCGCTGGCGACGCAGACCGTGCGCCATGCCCGCCAGCCGAGCGAATTCCTCGAAGCCTTTGGCGCCCGGCTTCAGGCCCTGGGCATCGCCCACAATTTGTTGTCCGACCGCGAGTGGCGCGGCATCGGCATTCGTGAACTTGTCCAGATCGAAGTCAGGCCTTTCGAAACGGCAGAGCAGCCGCGCATGACGATCTCCGGCGACGACTTGCTGCTGTCGCCAGACCAGGCCGTCGGACTTGGCCTGATCCTGCATGAACTGGGCAGCAATGCGCTGCAATATGGATCGCTGTCGGTGGTATCAGGCAAGGTTGATCTCGACTGGAGGACGCAGGGCAGGAAGGGTGCTCGACGCCTGGTCCTGACCTGGCGCGAAAGCGGCGGTCCTCAAGTCGCCCCGCCGGAGCGGCACGGTTTCGGCTCGATCCTCATCCGCCGCAGCCTTGCCAAGGTGATTTCAAGCGAAGTGACCCACGAGTTCCGGCCGGAAGGTGTGTTTGCCGAAATATCGATGCCTCTGGAAGATCTGTCGAAGTGACGGACCTGACCCCGAACCCGAAATCAGCGAAGCAAGAGCCGGTTTCGGGATCATGATCAAACGGAAAGGGGCCAAAAGGCTTATTTCCGCTCGCTCTCATCCGGATCGTCAGATTTCACGTTCTCACGATAGATAGCGTAGGCGGCGATCGCCAGGGCCGGACCCAGGATGACGCCGAGACCGCCCTTTCCCTTGAGCAGCGTCGGCAGCACGGCGAGCGCGGCGGTGATGCCGATTGCTTTCATTTCGGCATTGCGTCGTTGCGCCCGGCGCCGCGCGCGCGAGCCTGCGGATATCTGGTAAATCAGCAGGATCAGCCCGGCAAGCACCAGGAAACCGGCGCCAAAGCCCAGCGCGGCGGCAAGCGACCCGTAGCGCATCGCCGCCCAGATATAGGCTGCGCCGACCAGAAACCCGAGACCACAGAGCGCTGCCGACAGGGCGAGCCCATAGACGATTGCCGCCGTGCGCGCCCGGCGCATGGCGGCAACGGTTTCGCCCGACGCCAGGCCGGAAATCAGGGATGCGAGCATTCCCATCTGAGGATGCGATTAGCGACGCGCGAGAAGCGCGAAGAGGAAGCCAACGCCGACGGCGATCGCCAGTGACGTCACCGGCTTTTCGCGCACGCTGGCCATCATCTGCGCTTCGATATCCTTGGCGTTGCTGCGCAGACTGTCGAAGGCAGCTTCGCCGTGCGCACGCAGCTGCTCGACCCCTTCGGTGGCCGCACGGCGGGCTGTGCCATAGCCATGCTCGCCGGTCTTGGCCAACTGCTTGGTGAGCTTGTCGATATCGGCCTTCAACTGCCTGATGTCGGCTTCAAGGTCTGCATTTGCACGGGCGTCGCTTGCGGTCTTTCCTGCGGCAGTTGCCATTGCTTAACTCCTTGTGATTGCTTGGTTTCAAACGCGCCGCATGTCTCAAGGTTCCGACACCAGGGACAAACTAGCCGAAAACGCATCGGCGCGCACCCTGCCCGCCGACATGGTAAAAAAGCGCTTTGCCAAATCAGCGGCCGACGAATCACCTGCCGTGCAGGCCGATCAGATCGCCGAGCATGAGATAGTTGAGGATTTGGCGGCGGCCGTCCAGCAACAGCTTGTCGACGGCGAGCTCGCCTTTCTTGAATTTGCCGATGAAGGCCAGTTCCTGTTTTTCGAAGTCGCGGAAAACCGGCACCGCGATGGGCAGTTCTCGCAAGGATACTTACGGTTAGAGCGAGCGCGATTGTCCTGAGCTGACATTTCGCCCCCTTCGAAAGCCCGCTCTTTGGAAGGGCTGCATTTCAATGCGTTGCAAGGATTGAGGTTCCGCCGCCGGCCACATGTCTTTTTTAAATGACAGCACGCCAATTAGCGATCATGAGTCTATGCGTTTCGAGGAGTCATTGCCTGTGCCCACATTGCCTGTGCCCACATTGCTTGACGGATTGCGGATTCTCGTCTTGGAGGACGAATTTCTCATCGCCATGGATGTCGAGCAGCTTTGCCGTGACCACGGCGCCGGTGAGGTGGTGATCGCCCGCGATCTGACCGAGGTCGATGGCCGGGAGGTCGCCACGCAATTCGATGCGGCCATTGTCGACCTCATGCTGGGCGGCGCCTCGACACTCGATTTTGCTTCGGGGTTGCGCGCGGCAGGCGTACCTTTCGTGTTTGCGTCGGGCTATTCGGATGCCGATGAAATCAAGGCATCGTTTCCGGGCGTCAAGCTGGTCGGCAAACCCTATTCGGGTGAAGACCTCGTGCAAGCGGTGGCGGCGGCCTGCGGACGTGCTTCTCCGGGTTGAGAAGATGCCGACCCTTGCGGATCGCGCCTGGCGCCCGACCCTTGCGGATCGCGCCTGGCGATCGCAGGTCAACTGGCCGGAGTGCCCGTTACCTGGGCCGAAATCGCATCCGGACCATACTCGTCTTCGCCTGATATTTTCAGGATCTCCTGCAAGCGCGTGCGGGCCCGGCTGACGCGGCTCTTGATCGTCCCGACCGCGCAACCGCAAATCTCGGCGGCCTCCTCGTAGGAGAAACCCGACGCACCGATAAGGATGATGGCTTCGCGCTGATCCTCCGGCAATTGCTCGAGGGCGCCGCGAAAATCCTTCAGATCGAGCTGGCCATGCTGGGCCGGATGAACGGCAAGCCTGGCCGTCATGATGCCGTCGCTGTCCTGCACTTCGCGCCCGCGTTTGCGCATCTGCGAATAGAATTCATTGCGCAGGATGGTGAAAAGCCATGCTTTGAGATTGGTGCCAGGCTGGAAGCTCTCATGCTTGTCCCACGCCTTGACCAGCGTTTCCTGGACGAGATCGTCCGCTTTGTCGGCATTCTGCGTCAGCGACACGGCAAAGGCGCGCAAGCTCGGGATCGCCCCAAGCAGATCGGTCTTGAAGCCTTGGGAGACCGCTGCCATGCTTCAGTCCTTCTTCTGTGCGGGTTCGGCCCGTTCCAGTTGGCTGAGCAACTGGGCAAAGCGATCCGGCACATCGTCGGAGACCAGCTCGTCGTAATATTGTTTGAGTTTGCGTCCGATTTCGGAGTTCGGCCCGAGGGCGTCACCAGAACCGTTCCGGCGCCTGCCCGCGGCGCCAGCTAGAATATCTTTCGTCATATCCTTCATTTTGCCCTTATATTCCCAGCACCAAGCCGCTCACAACCGACTCAACACAACGCAAGCGGCACCCTCGTCTGGTTGCCCATCCCGGCATTCAAACGCCGTTCCCCCGCATTAGTTCCACCGAGACCGGAACTTTTTCTCAGGAAGGGCGTTGTTTAACTAGGCTTGCAATCAGCTTGACCTGCAATCTATGCAATCACGTCATTCTGAGGGAGACGTCTTATCATGAGCTTATCCGCCACCATCGCACCACACCTGCCATTCCTGCGCCGCTTCTCGCGGGCCGTTTCCGGATCACAGGAAAGTGGCGACGCGCTGGTCGCCGCGATGCTCGAAGCCATCATCGCCGATGTCGATATCTTTCCCGAGGCATCGAGCGACCGCATCGCGCTGTACAAGGTTTTCGCCAAGCTGTTCACATCGGTCGCCATCCGCGTCCCGCAGGAGCAGGCGCAATCGGCATGGGAACAGCGCGCCGCCGCCAATCTGAATGCGCTTGCGCCGCTCCCCCGCCAGGCCTTCCTGCTCGTAGCCGTCGAAGGTTTCAGCGAGGACGAGGCAGCCGAGATTCTCGATGTCGGCGACCAGGAGTTTTCAGAGCTGCTGGCGCAGGCAAGCAACGAGATATCCCGCCAGGTGGCAACCGACGTGCTGATCATCGAGGATGAACCGCTGATCGCCATGGATATAGAGGAAATGGTCGAGAGCCTCGGGCACCGCGTCGTCGGAACGGCGCGCACCCATGCCGAGGCGGTGATGATGTTCGGCAAGACACGGCCGAAGATGGTGCTGGCCGACATCCAGCTCGCCGACGGCAGTTCGGGCATCGAAGCCGTGAATGAGATCCTGTCGTCGACATCGGTGCCGGTCATCTTCATCACCGCCTTTCCCGAGCGTCTGTTGACCGGCGAACGTCCCGAACCGGCCTTCCTGGTCACCAAGCCGTTCAATCCCGACATGGTCAAGGCACTGATCAGCCAGGCGCTGTTCTTCGATCGCCAGGCGAAAGCCGCCGCATAGTCGGGAATTGAGGAGCGGAGGAATTGAAGAATTGACGAACCCAAGGCGATAGCCTCGCTCGCCGATTTTCTCCCAGATCTTCAAATTCATCAGTTCTTCACTTCGTGCCGCCTGATGCACGCATCGGGCGGCAACGGCGAAATTCCTCCTGCGCCTCCGGCTCCGAACGATTTGCAAGCATCGTCTTTTTCGGCAAAGGGTGGAACAAACCGCATCTACCCACGTTTTCATCGCACCATTAGAAGGAGATGAACCATGCTTTACTGGGCGCTCGTATTTCTCGTCGTGGCAATCATCGCCGGCGCGCTTGGTTTTGGCGGCATCGCCGGCACGTCTGCGGGGATAGCGCAGATATTGTTCTTCATCTTTCTCGCCTTCCTGATCATTTCCCTCCTCGCCGGCCTATTCAAACGGGCGTCGTGAGGACCGGACACTGGAAGCCGCACCCCTCAAACGGTTTCCAGCCACCGCCGGGCGGTATCCTGCAAAGGGCACCGTCCGGCGGACCGCTTTTGGAGCTGGTTTTCGGGAATTCTCTTTTGGAACCCATTCAACAGTGAGCCGTTCAGCCTGAGTTGGGTGGACAGATTGGCCGATGCGTTCCAGAACCGGAGATAGGAAAGACGACGTGCAAAGCGATGAAGTGATCGCCCTGCATCCTGCCGAAAGCGGCATGCAGCTTGGCCGGGCTCTTCTCCACGCGTTGCACAATGCCGGCATTTCCGTGCTCTATCAGGATCGCGAGATGAAAACCGTATGGGCGCGCAACATGCGCGCGCCTTGGGTTTCCGACGCCGCCGACAGCAACGGCATCCTGCCGGCGGCGCAGGCCGATCGCATTGGCTCGGCCAAGCGCGACGTCATTGCATCCGGCACCCCGCAACGTCTCGAGATCAGCGTTCCCGTCGAGGATGGCATCCGCTGGTTTCAAGTCTGGATCGATGCCGACCACGGCGATGGCGGCACGGTGCAAGGCGTCGTCACCACGATGGTCGAGACGACCGAGCAGAAACGCCGTGAGCAGACCCTGACGACGCTGTTGCGCGAAGTCAGTCATCGCTCGAAGAATCTGCTGGCGATCATTCAAAGCATAGCCACCCAGACCGGGCGCTACTCCGACGGCATCGGTGATTTCCTGACACGCTTCCGCGGCCGGCTGCAGTCGCTGGCTTCGTCCCAGGATCTCGTGACCTCCTCCAATTGGCGGGGCGCCGCACTTCGCGAACTGGTATCGGGCCAGGTTGGCCGCTACGGCGGGGATCCGGTGCGCAGCCTGCGTTTTCAGGGGGCAAACCCCTATCTCAATCCCAACGCTGCCCTGCATATCGGCCTCGCCATGCATGAACTCGCCGTCAACTCGGTGAGCTATGGCGCCCTGTCACGGCCGGATGGGTTCGTCGAGGTTACAGCCAACCTGACCGTCGCCGACACCGGGCCCTCTCTGTCTCTGACCTGGGCCGAGACGATCGGAGCCAATGACAACCAGCGTAGCGAGAAGCGCTTCGGTAGCGTCGCACTCGAACGGGTCGTGCCGGCATCGCTAAACGGCACGGCGACGCTTGAAATCGCGGCTGGCCGCCTCGAATACCGCCTTGTCGTTCCGCATGGCAATTTCGAGACGGAATGAGCGGCTCCTTAACCGGCTGTTCACCATAAAAGCGGATGCTGTTTTTCCCAGACACCGCTTGAACCTGTTGCATCGTCGGACATTTCCGCAGCAGGACTTGCAGCATGGTGTGGGAGGAATGCCTTTGACGGTTGCCGACATGAACAGACTGGAACAGGCCGCTCGTATCTCCATGGGCGAGTTTGAAGACTCCGAGGCAACCGTGCCACCGCCTTCTGTCCGCCATATCTCGATGCGCATTCTCGCCTTAGGTCTGGCTGCTGCGGTCATACTCGCAGTCATGCTACCAGCTGAGTTCCTGACGTCAACGCCCCGCGCGCGCTGGCCGCTCAACACATCGCTGCATTGTTGCTGGTCATCGGCTGCTCGAACACAATGACCGACTGTCGTGAACTCCAGGTTCCTGTAAGTGTCTTCGAAACCGCCGACCAATGCGTTGCCGAACGGCCGTTTGCGATGAGCGATGTTCAAGGGCAGGCTCAGCATATCGTAGCCAAGTGCCTTCCGGTGGATCCGGCTCTGGAAGACGACTATGACCAGATCGTCTGGAATGTGCATCCGGACGGCACGCTCGACGCTTCCCTGGCGATTTCCAGCGTCGTGATAGCGTCGAACACGATACGCCCAGAAAAAGACTATCTTCGCCAACAATAGATTGCAGCAGCAAAGGCCTCCATTTCATGCTAAATGGCGGTTGGAGCTTATTAAAGTGAGGACACAAAGTGAGGAGTGACTCTATGCGGAAGATGATTATTGCCATGGTTGCGGTGGTGGCGGTCAGTGGCTGCACCTCGACCGAACAGGACGTGGTTGGCGGCGGCTTGATTGGCGCCGGTGTCGGCGGCTTGGTCGGCGGCGGCAAGGGCGCGCTGATCGGCGCGGCCGTGGGTGCTGGTTCCGGCCTGCTGGTGCGCAATCTGCGCAATGGCTATTGCCAGTATCGCGATCATCGCGGCCGGATCTACACGGCTCGCTGCAACTAATTCGGCGATAATCGAAACGTTGATCCGGAGACCGGTTAGCCGGCCTCCGGTTTTTCGTTGTTTGGATGGTTGATTCTGCGCCTGACGATCGCGCTCAGTTCGCCAGGGGGATTCTGATTTCCACGTTCAGGCCATTGGGCTGGTAATCGCGCTTGATCGTGCCGCGCAATTCGCGCGTAACGTTGAGGTCTATCAGCTTGGTGCCGAATCCGGTCTTGGCAGGCGCTTCGAGTTTCTTGTGCCCGGTTTCGCGCCAGTTGAGAGCAAGCGTCCTATCACGCCCGCGCCCTTCGAGCGACCAGTCCACTTTCAGCGCCCAGTCCCCCTTGAACGAATTGGCCGAATTGCCGGCTTCGCCGTATTTCAGCGCATTTGTCGCCAGTTCGTGAAAGGTCAGGCCGAGCGCTTGCGTCGTGGTTTCGTCGAGCAGCACCTGCGGCCCTGACAACAGCTCTTCGGGCAGCTCCTTGCCGAACACCTGGCCAAGCTCGATGCGCAAGAGATCGCCAAGATCGGCCTTCTGCCAGCGCGAACGCGTCAGCATGTCCTGGGACGCCGCCATCGCCTGGAGCCGGGCCGAGAAGGATGCGGAAAACTCATTGACGTCGGTGGCCCGCGACGCCGTCTGGCGCGCGATCGCCAGCACCCTGGTGATCGAATTCTTGATACGATGCTTCATCTCCTGCAGCATCAGGTCTTTTTCGAGCAGGCTCTTTTCCGTGGTCTCGTGCAAGCGCGACGCCGCCTCATAGGCCCGCTCCTGATAACGCGCCACCAGCGCGATGGCGCCCGCCAACAGCAGGCCAAACAGCCCCAGCATCACCGGAATGGCGCGCGACGACGGCTGCGAGAAGGCGCTCGTCGGCCGGAACAGCACAGTCCATGGCCGCCCGGCCACAATGATCTTGCGGGTGACCAGCAGCCTGTCCCCCAAGGTCGAAGCCGGTGGCGTCTCCGACCGGAACAGCAGATTGTCGCCGTTCACAGCGCCGTCGCCGTCGTAGATTTCCGTGTTGACCGGCAGCAGCGGGGACCGGCTGAGCGCGGTCTGGAACAGGTCGCGAGCTCGAAAGGCCGCATAGAGAAAACCGGCTGTGGAGGATCTGGGCGCATTGATGGCATCGGGTGCGGTTTCGACATTGAGCCGCACGAAGACGAGGAAACCGGTGAACGTCTGCGCGGCACCGGTGTCGTGGCCCAGCTGCACCAGCCCGCTGGCGTGCTGTTGGTCGTCCGACATCGCCTTTTCGATCGCCGCGCGCCGTACCGGTTCACTGAACATGTCGTAGCCGACGCTGGTCTGGTTGGAAGGGTCCTGCGGCTCGAACAGCACGACCGGAGTGCGCCATGGCTGCGTGGTATCAGGATAGATCGGATGGCTGACGCCATGGTCGCGCAGCATATCGCGTTCGATCGCTGCCTCGTCTCCAGCCTTCGCCAGCTTGAGATAGCCGATGCCGCGCAAGCCGGCAAAGTTTTTGTCGACATCGAGCGCTTTGAAGAACGCGTTGAACTCGTTGCCGGAAATATTGCCGTTGCGGGCATCGAACAGGGCCTGCGTCGAGCGCAGCAGCGACAGATGCAGGTCGATGCGGCTCTCGATCCGGTTGAGCGCGTCGTCGGCCGTCGCTTCGAACTTGATGCGGGCGGCCTCCTGCGTCGCGAAATAGGCAAACCCCGCCATCGTCATGCTGATCAGCGCAACGGCGATGAACGCGACGGTTGGAAAAAGCTTCTTCAACGGATGATGCGGTCCATGAGCATGTCGAGCCTTTTATGGGGAAGTCGCCGTGCCAATACAATGGCAAGGCCAAGCCATCCTGACGGCTGGCACATCGGATTGTCCGAGACCCGGCACATTCCTCCGGTCAGGCGGCATCGCTACCGGCAAGCCTCAAGCGGCGATCTTCAGAGCGCCCGGTCCTGGAATGGCACCGGGCGGGCATTTGCCCAAAATGATCATGCCGAGCACCTCATCCTGGGTCACGTCCGTAGTGCGGGCGGTGCCGACGACCTGGCCGTTCTTCATGACGCAGACCCGATCGGCAAGGTCGAACACATCGTGGATGTCGTGGCTGATCAGGAAGATGCCGATGCCGTCGGACTTGAGCTGCTTGACCAGTTCGCCGACCTGCGCCGTTTCCTGCGGGCCAAGCGCCGCCGTCGGCTCGTCCATGATCAGGATACGTGCGTTGAACAGGATCGCGCGCGCGATCGCCACCGACTGCCGCTGGCCGCCCGACAGCTTGATCACCGGCTCCTTGAAGCGCTGGAAGCGCGGATTGAGCCGGCCCATCACCTTGCGCGCCTCCGCCTCCATGGCAACGTCATCGAGCGTACCCCAGGCGGTCATCAGCTCGCGGCCGAGGAACAGATTGGCGGCGGCGTCGACATTGTCGGCCAACGCCAGCGTCTGGTAGATCGTCTCGATGCCGTATTTCTTGGCGTCGCGCGGGTTGGAGATCGATGCCTCCTCGCCGTTGACGAAGATCTGGCCCGCATCGCGCTTGTAGGCGCCGGACAGGATCTTGATCAATGTCGACTTGCCGGCGCCATTGTGGCCGAGCAGCGCCACGACCTCGCCGGGGAAAAGATCGATCGAGGCGTCGTCAACGGCGCGGATGCCGCCGAACGCGATCGAGATGTTGCGCATATCGATCAGCGCGGTGCCCATGGGAGCGGTCTTGTCTGCCATGATCTTGTCCTCCCTAGACGCGCTTGCGATAGACGGTGTCGAGCCAGACGGCGATGACCAGCACTGCGCCGACGACGATGCTCTGCAGCGGCGAGTCGATGCCAAGCAGCACCATGCCGGACTGCAGCGACTGCATGAGCAGCGCGCCGAGCATGGCGCCCAGCACCGTTCCGGAGCCGCCGGCAAGCGAAGTGCCGCCGATGACGGCGGCGGCGATCACCAGCAACTCGTCCAACGTGCCCAGCGCATTGGTCGATGCGTTGAGACGGGCCGACGAGATCGCCGCGCTGATCGCGGCCAGCACGCCCATGATCATGAACACCTTCATGGTCACCCAGCGCGTGTTGATGCCGGCGAGATTGGCGGCCTCCGGATTGCCGCCGATGGCAAAGACATAGCGGCCGAAACGGGTGCGCTTGGTGATGAAGGTCATGACGATGCCGACCGCGACGGCCATCAGCACCGGTATGGCGATGCCGTGGGCGATGAACAGCCCGCCTTCGGGAACGGTGATGCCGTTCTGCTGCGCATACTGGCGCACGATGCCGATTGGCCACGGATAGGAATTGGCGATCCAGACGGCTCCAAGGATGGCAGCGCAGGTGACTACACCGAGAAAGGTTTCCGCCCAGACGGGGCGCAGTGGAAAATTGAACCGTTTGCGCTGCGACCGGCCGTTGAGCAGCGCGAAGGCGACAGCCACGCAAGCGACGATGCCGATGATCCAGCTGGCGGTGGCGCCGATCGAGCCCCGCGGTCCTCCGCCCATCAGTTGGAACGTGGAGTCAAGCGGCGCGACCGTGCGCCCGTTGGTGATCAGCCATGCCATGCCGCGCCAGACCAACAGACCGCCCAGCGTCACGATGAAGGCAGGAACTTCGAGATAGGCGATGATGAAGCCCTGGAAGGCGCCGATCACAAGACCGAGCACCACACCGGCGGCCAGCGCGATGATCCAGAGCCAGGGATTTCCAAGCTGGAAGCCGATGACACGAATGAGGAATTCGGCTTGCGCCACGCCCATGATCATACCGATCACGCCTTCGACGGAACCAACCGAAAGGTCGATGTTGCGCATGACGATGACCAGCACCATGCCGGTCGCCATGATCGCGACCGAGGAGGTCTGCACCGACAGGTTCCAGAGGTTGCGCGGCGTCAGGAAAAGTCCACCCGACAGGATGTGAATGCCGACCCAGATGACCAGCAACGCACCAACCATGCCAAGCATGCGCGTATCGAGTTCGGTTGCCTTGAGGAAGCGTCCGACAGTGCTCAGTTCGGACGCGCGCGCCTGGTCTGCGGGCGTATTTGCGGGGTTGGACGTCGTGTCGGTCATGATTTCCTCCCACCGGCTGGCCGTCCGACGCGGATACCGGAACCCAGCCTAGAAGCTATCCGCGCGATGCGGAAACACAAATCTTTTTGAGAAAACGCCGCGGCTTTGGGCCGCGGCGTTGAGAATGCAGGAAGAGACCGGCTCTTAGTTGCAGGCCGCAACGGTGCCGGCGGCAACACCCGCGCAGACTTCGTCCTTCTTGATCCAGCCGGCGTCGATGACGACGTTGAGGTTGTCCTTGGTGATGGCAACCGGGGTCAGGAACAGCGACTTGACAGTATTGCCGCCCGGCGTCGTGAAGTCCTTGGCGCCGGCAATATCGGCCGTCTTCTTGCCATCGGCCAGCTGCGAGGCGATCTCGGCAGCGTTCTTGCCGAGCTCGCGCGCGTCCTTCCACACCGACACCGTCTGCGTGCCTAGCGCGATGCGGTTCAGCGCGGCGTGGTCGCCGTCCTGGCCCGAGACCGGCACGGTGCCGGCAAGGCCCTGTGCCGTCAGCGCCGCGACGACGCCGCCGGCGGTGCCGTCATTGGCCGCGACCACGGCATCGACCTTGTTGTCGTTGGCGGTGAGGAACTGTTCCATGTTCTTCTGGGCGTTGGCGGGCAGCCAGCCGTCCGTATAGGCCTCGCCGACATTCTTGATCTTGCCGCTGTCGATGGCTTCCTTGAGCACTTCCATCGAGCCCGCGAACAGGAAGTCGGCATTCGGATCGGCACCCGAGCCCTTGATGAAGACATAGTTGCCTTCCGGCTTGACCTTGAACACTTCGCGGGCCTGCATGCGCCCGACTTCCTTGTTGTCGAAGGTCAGATAGAAGACATCCTTGTTCTCGATCAGCCGGTCATAGCCGACGACCGGAATGCCTTCGTCCAGCGCCTTCTGCACCGCCGGGCCGATGGCCGAGGCATCCTGCGCCAGGATGATCAGCGAATTGGCGCCCTGCGAGATCAGGCTTTCGACATCGGTAAGCTGCTTACCGGGATTGGACTGCGCGTCGGCGGAGATATACTTGTCGCCGGCTGCCTCGATCGCCGTCTTCATGGCGGCCTCGTCGGTCTTCCAGCGCTCTTCCTGGAAGTTGGACCACGAGACGCCGATGACCTTGTCCTTCGCCTGCGCGACCGACGCGAGCGTCAGCGACATTGCGACACCCGCCAGGATGGCGGCTGTGAATCTTTTCATATTATCCTCCCTGCGCCGCGTATGGCGCGACCAAACTGACCCGAAGGCCGGCACAGAGGCCCTATTTTTTCGAGCCTCGAAAAAATACTGGTCCAACACCCGAACACTGTCAACATCGATTCTGATGGATTTTGATGTGCTCGCGAATTTTTTTCGAGCCCCGGAATAAATAAATGACAGAGTGGACGGCTTCTGCCAGTATTTGGCTGCGTTGCCGACAGCGTTCGAGGGCACGGAGAACCGCGGCGACCGGGAGGACTTGAAGAAGCATGTCGGTCGGAATCCGCCACGACGATCTGCGCCGCCGCAACCGGGCGATGGTGATCGCGGCCGTACGCCGCGCCGGACAGCCGTCACGCACCGAGATCGCCGCGACCACGGGGCTCAGCCACTCGACCATATCGGCGATCTCCTCCGACCTGATCGGTGAAGGCATCCTGACCGAAAGCAAGCCAAGCGAGGCCGGCTCGCTCAAACGCGGCCGGCCTCAGGTCGGCCTCAGCCTCAATCCGGAAGCGGCGGCGGTGATGACCGTGGTGCTGTCGTTGAATTTTCTCTCCGTCGCCGTCATCGACTATGCCGGCCAGGTGGTCGCCGAGGAACAGCGGCGGCTGGACACACTGACCATGTCGCGCGACGCGCTGATCGGCGAATGCGTCGCCATCGTGCGGCGCCGCCTTGAAGACCCCGACCTTGACGTGCGCAGCATCGCCCGCATCGCGTTGGCGATCCAGGGAATCACCGACACCCGTGCTCGCGCCATGCTGTGGTCGCCGATCACGCCGCACACCGACATCGCTTTCGCCGACATACTCGAAGACGAGTTCGCCATCCCCGCCACCATGGAGAACGACTGCAACATGATGGCGATAGCGCTGCGCTGGCGCGATCCCGATCGCTACCGCGACGATTTCATCGCCATTCTCTTGTCGCACGGCATCGGCATGGGCCTGGTGCTGAAGGGCGAGCTGTTCACCGGTACCCATTCCTCGGGCGGCGAATTCGGCCACATGATCCATCAGCCGAACGGCGCGCTCTGCCGTTGCGGACGGCGCGGCTGCGTCGAGGCCTATGCCGGCAACTACGCCATCTGGCGCAATGCAAGGCAATTGGGTGAGGACGCGGAACCCGTCGCCGATGTCAGCGACGCCGACATGCGCGCCTTGGCGACCGCGGCCCGCGAACGGGATGGGCCTGAGCGCGAGGCCTATCGCAAGGCCGGCGAAGCGCTCGGCTACGGTCTCGGCAGCCTGTTCGCCCTGATCGATCCGGCCCCCGTCGCCATGGTCGGCGCCAGCGCCGCCGCCTTCGACCTGATCGAGCCGGCATTGCGCAAGGCGATTGCCCAGACCGCCGGCGGCCAGCATTCGAAGTCGATTTCCTTCGACACCGAGCCGAACGAATTGCCGCTGATCCGCGAAGGCTGCGCCATGCGCGCGCTGACCTTCGTCGACCAGGAAATTTTCGCGCCCGGCGCGCAGGCGCGAGGGAGCGCCGGAAAGAGTGTTGCGTGAGGACCAGGGTCAAAATTGCGCGGTCCGCAACATCTACCGCTCCGTGAAAGCGCGAGCGAAGGAATCAAGCATCGGCCGTGCGAGATACTCGAAGAAAGTCCGGTCGCCAGTGCTGATGAACGCTTCGACCGGCATTCCAGGGTAAAGCTGCTCCACTTTCACGTCGGGCGGCAGGTTGGCGGCAATCTTCAGCTTGGCGCGGAAATAGGGTTCATGCGTACCCTGGTCGATGAGCCGGTCCGCGGAAACCTGTGTCACGATGGCTGATATCTCAGGGGTGAGCCGCATGTTCAACGCGGACAAGCGCAATTTTGCCGGCTGGCCGACACGAACCTGGTCGATGTCTTTCGGCGGCAGCCGTGCATCGACGATCAGGCCCGATGCCGTAGGCAGGATCTCCATGATCTTCTCGCCGGGGGCAATCACGCTGCCCTTGGAATTGTAGGTGGACGACACCACGATGCCCGCCGCCGGTGCCTTGATCGTCGTCCGCCGCAGCACTGCCTCGGATGCGCGCATCTGTTCGTCAATGTCGGCCAGCGAAGAACGCACCTCGTCGAGCTTCGTCAGGGCTTCCTCCACGCGTTGCGTGGTCAGGCGCTCGATCTGCTCCTGGGCTTCGACGATCTGGGTGCTGGCCGATGCAAGATTTGCCTCCAGCGCCCCTCCCTGCCCGACGAGATCGGCCTCGCTACGCAAAAGCTGCGAATATTCAGTGCGATTGGTGAGGCCCTTGTCCAACAGGCCGGTCTTGATGCCGAGTTCTTTCTTCACGACTTCGGCCTGTTGCTGAATGGCCTGTTTCTGGGCCTGCAACCCGACAACAGACTGGCGATGCATGGCAACTCGCTGCGCGAGGATCGATTGTTCCGATCGAAACCGGGCGAGCCTGGCGTTGAATTCCTTCTGCTGTTCTCGAACCAGAGCCTCGAAATCGTGCTGGAACGGTGCTGGCGCGGCCACTGTGATTGGGGCAAGCTGATCCAATCCGTCGCGTTCCGCCTCCAGCCGCGACGCGCTGGCCTTCAACGCGATCGACTGTCTCGTCAGCCGGTTGAGTTCGGCTTGCGCGGCTGTTCTATCCAGCAGGATCAGATCCTGGGCCTGCTGCACGCGATCACCTTCATGGACCAGCAACTCTTGGATGATGCCGCCCTCAGGATGCTGGATGAGGATGTTCCCGCCTGTCGCCGAGATGGTGCCTTGCGTGATAACCGCGCCGGACAACGGTGCACTGACCGCCCAATAGCCAAAGCAACCCACCAGTATCGCTATTGCCGCGTATCCGGCGAATGCCACCCGCCGGATGTCGGTGCGTGCTGTGCCTTCCCAGGCGAGGCTCTGCGCTGTCATCTTCTACGATCCAAAGCGGACGCTATGAGGGGTGCTGCGGACCGTCGTGGCAAAAGACCCTGTCACCGCCATGCTGCGCTGTGGAGGAAGGCCGTTGCCGGCAATCGGCTGCCGCAACACGTCGCCGCTTGGACCGAAGGCTTCAATCACTCCAGCGCGCAGAAGCATCACGCGGTCGCAGGCCGCGGCGATCGAAGGGCGGTGCGTTACTGCGATTGTCGTAATGCCCGCCGCTTTCGCGGCGGCAAGCAGTTCTTCGAGCGCGGCTTCGCCGCTGCCGTCGAGATGGGTACTGGGCTCATCCAGAACGAGAACACGCGGATTGCCGTAAAAAGCGCGCGCCAGTCCGATCCTTTGGCGTTCGCCACCCGACAGTGTTCTGTCCGACGGACCTATTCTGGTCTGATAGCCGTCTCGCTGCTCCAATATCAACTCATGCGCCCGGGCATTCTTTGCTGCCTCGACGATCGAGGCGTCATTTGCATTGGGTTCAAAGCGGGCGACATTTTCCGCGATCGATCCGGGAAAGAGCTCCACCTCCTGAGCGAGATATCCGATATGCCTGCCAAGCTGCTTCTCGTCCCAGCTTCTGAGGTCGGAGCCGTTGATCCTGACGCAGCCGCTGGTCGCCTGGATCGCACCGACAAGCAATCTCGCCAGGGTGGACTTGCCGGCTCCGCTCGGGCCTATTATCGCCACCGCTTCGCCTGCGCCGATGTGGAAGTTCAGTCTCTTGATGATGGGTTCGGTGCCGGGCGGGGCGTTCGGCGCGACAAAGATCAGGCCCTGCACGACAATTTCGCCGGACGGATCAGGCAAGGTCAGTTTTTGCGCTTGTGCCGGCTGGGCGGAAAGCGCCTTGTCCAACCGCTTCCACGATCGTCTGGCGTCGACGATCTGCCTCCATGACCCGATCAACTGGTCGAGCGGCTGCAGCGCGCGGGACGACACCAGGGAAGACGCGAAGATCATCCCGGCCGTCATCTTCCCTTGCAGCACGAGCCATGCTCCGACACCCAGTATCGCCAGCTGAAGTATCATGCGTACGGCTCGCGACGTTCCACTGAAAATCGCGTTGGCCATCGACGAACGGTCATGCAGGACTAGCGCCTCCGCCACGTGCCTTCCCCACACTCGCGCGGCGTTTTGGACCATGCCCATGGCACGCAGCGTCTCCGCATTCCGGGCAAAGGCTTGCTCCGACAGGCTGGCAACAGCCGAGCGTTCCGCCGACAAGGCGTCATTCCTGCCGGTGGCAAACTGATTTGCCACAACCAGCGCAAGCAACAGCGCAGATCCCGCCAGCGTAAGCCAGAACAGCAAAGGATGGATGAGGTACAACAGGGCGAGGAAGAACGGAGCAAACGGCAGGTCGAACAAGACCGCCGCGCCGCGTGACCTGATGAATGCGCATACCGAGGCAAGGTCTCGCAGTGGATTCAGGGCTGCTCCGCCGGCGTACTTAGCCTCAAGCGAGACGGCGAATGTCCTCGCGCCCAGTCTGTTATCGACAGTGGCTGCAACGCGCTGCGTGTAAACGGAGCGGACCGCATCGAGGAGGCCGAGAAAGGCGAGCGCGAGAACCGCGATAGCAGAGAGGTAAAGAAGCGTCTCGACGCTGGAGGAAGGCAGGACGCGATCATAAACCTGCAAGAGATAGAGGGGGATCACCAATAGCAGGATGTTGATGAGGAACGAGAAAACACCGACATCGGCGATGGCGCGCCTCAAGACTGCCCGCAGACCAGACTGTGCAATCATTCCCGCGCTCCTAACGGCTCATGGCCCCAACATGAGGGCGTCGCTTAGACCGAATGGTCGCCGGCGATGTCCAAGGGGTGGTGCTGCAGGTCGTCCAGCGTATAGGCGCGGATGTAGTCGATCTTCATCTCCGCCGGCGTAGCCAGATGGTCAGGAGGCTGGCCAGCAATGCCGCCCACCGCGAGATCGGCCAGCATATACATGGGATCGTGCATGTCGGCGGGCGTCGCCGCTTGAGCGACCTTAACACCATCGTAGGTCCAGACGAGCTCATCCTTCGTCCAGAGCAAGCCATAGGTGTGGAAACCGTCGGTGTCCGCAACGTTCACCGTGGACGAAACCTTGGTGTGCGCTCCCGTCTCATTGGTATGCGCCGTCATGTAGAGCGTGTTCGGGTCCTGGCCGCGCGTTTCGACAACGTCCAGCTCCGGCGGCCACGAGCCGTCTTCAGGAAGCAGCCAGAAGGCCGGCCAGGCTCCGGCCGTTTCGGGCAGGTCCGCCCGCATTTCGAAATAGCCGTAGGTTTGCGCGAAGGTGTCGTGGGTCGTCAGTATCCCCGAGGTGTATTCGTAGTTGTTGATCAGAGGCTTGATGTCCTCCGGCGCCTGCGCGGCGGTGATGGTGAGGACGCCGTTTTCAACGCTGAACGGGTGGACGGAACTCGTCGGGCCATAATTGGCGTCGATATACCACTGCAACTCGCCATTGCTGCTCAACGTGCTGCCGTTCGGCGCTCCCCACCAGAAATTGGAATTCCAGGTGCCGTCCTGCCCGTCCCGAAGGCTCAGCGTGTTGAAATCGTCGGAGAAGGACAAAGTCATGCCGGACTTGTCGATCGGAAGTTCGAACTGGGTGGGCTGCAACTTGTCGATGGTCGTATTCTTGAACACCAGGATCTCGTCGGATCCGAGGTTCAGCATCACGTTCGATTCCACCTGGACCATCTGTGAACGGACGGCATCGAACGAAGTGAAGTCATACCCGTTAAGGCGGACCGCATCGGTCGCACCGAAATCGAAGATAAGATCACTTCCATTTCCTTTGGAGATGGCGAAAGTATCGGCGCCGTCACCACCGATCAGGACATCATTTCCCTTGCCGCCATCCAGCGTCTGATGACCCGATCCGCCCTTGATGATGTTGTCCAACGCATTTCCGAACGCATATCGATTGGCGCCGGTAACGACGAGGTTCTCGAAATTGTCGGGGAGCTTGTAGCTCATCCATGTGTCGATCGTGTCGATCCCTGCCCCGGGATCTTCAACCACCTTATTGTTGGTGGAATAGAGGTGATAGTAGTCGTCGCCGGCGCCACCGTAGATCGTGACATTGACGCCGGTGTCTCCCCAGAAGGAGTCGTTGCCGGAGGTGCCATGCAGTTCTGGCCCGGACCCGGTGGCCGAGAACCAATGAGTGGAAGCGCCGGTGTAGGGAAGGGGGATGCCTTTGGCGTTTAAGACCGTGCTCATCAGAAATCCTTCCTCATGGTGTCCGACCTGGTCAAATCATTCGGCGCAAAGTCCGGCGACCGCTTTCAAAGCAACGTTGCAAAGAACGAGATCGTTCCACGGAATCGTCATTCGATCCGAGATCGTATTGAATATTCGGAGTACACACAATGAATAAAGAGCAGAGAACCTGCTGTAGGTTGAAGTAAATTTAATAAAATTGTGTATTTATGCAAAATACACATCCTATATATAAATTAACTCAAATTAATTCTTGAGTGCGCGGCTTGTTGGTCGGAGTCTGCGGGCAAGATGGCGATGTGACCGACTAATGCGTGTCGCTGGCCGTGCTTCCTGCCGCCAGCCGGGGCACATAGAGAGTTTGGGAGATCGGAGAACGCCAGAAGCTGCCTGTCGCTTTAGCCCAAATGCGGTCATTCGAAAACTGATGGGGATGACCGCTCCTGGCGTCACGTGCTCGCTCCCCATCGATGAGACGAATGCAACATTCCAGCCTTCGCGGCCGTTGGCGACCGCCTGCTAATCGAGTTTTCCTGGTCACGATCTATCGGGACGGAACAGGCACCTAATGCATGTCGCCCAAAAGCGACCTCGGTTTTGGGAAAACGACATGCATAAAAAACAAACACCTAAAGCGCGTCGCCTGAATCCGTTCAACCGCGACGCGCTTTAGTCTTCCCTAATCGCGTAGCCTGCCCCACGAATGGTCCGGATGACATCGGGCATGCGGCCATTGTTGACCGCCTTGCGCAGTCGGCCGACATGCACGTCGACCGTGCGCTCGTCGATGTAGATCGTCTCGCCCCAGACATTGTCGAGCAGCTGGCTGCGCGAGAACACGCGGCCGGGATGGCGCATCATGAATTCGAGCAGGCGGAATTCGGTCGGTCCGAGCCGAATCTCGCTCTTCTTGCGATAGACCCGGTGCGATTCACGATCGAGCACGATGTCGCCGACCTTGAGCACGCTGGACAGCACTTCCGGCTTGGCGCGGCGCAACAGCGCCTTGACCCTGGCCATGAACTCCGGTGTCGAGAACGGCTTGACCAGATAATCGTCGGCGCCGGTCGAGAGGCCGCGCACGCGGTCGCTCTCCTCGCCGCGCGCGGTCAGCATGATGATCGGCAGCCGCTCGGTCTCGGAACGCATTCGCAGGCGCCGGCAGAGTTCGATGCCGGAAACCGCCGGCACCATCCAGTCGAGCACCAGAAGGTCGGGAACGTTCTCCTGCAGCCGGATCTCGGCCTCGTCGCCGCGCGTCACCACCTCGACCTGGTAACCTTCGGACTCCAGATTATAGCGGAGCAGCACGCCTAGCGGCTCCTCGTCCTCCACCACCATGATGCGTGGCGCGATCATCGGCTGGTCACCCCTGTCATCATGCCGCCGGCGCGGACATTGCCGTCTCGTCCTGCTTCGGACGATTGGCGGGCAGCTGCGTACCGGTCAAAACATAATAGGCATTTTCGGCGATGTTGGTCACGTGGTCGCCGATGCGCTCGAGGTTCTTGGCGCAGAACAACAGATGCGTGCACGCCGTGATGTTGCGGGGATCTTCCATCATGTAGGTCAGCAGTTCGCGGAACACCGACGTGTACTTGACATCGATGCGCTCGTCGTCGGCGCGTAGTTTTGCCAACGCCTCGGCGTCGCGGGCAGCATATTCCTCGATGACGCCCTGCACCTGGATCAACACCAGTTGCGCCATTCCATCGATCGAGTGCGAAAGGTCGCGCGGCGTAACGCTGAGGCCGACAGTGCCGACGCGCTTGGCGATGTTTTTGGCAAGGTCGCCGATGCGTTCGAGATCGCCGGCCATGCGGATCGAACCGACGACATGGCGCAGATCGTCGGCCATCGGCTGCCGCTTGGCGATCAACGTGATGGCGCGATCGTCGAGCTCGCGCTGACGCGCATCCATGATGGCGTCGTCGGAGACGACACGCTGTGCCAGCGCGTTGTCGGAATTCAAAAGCGCCTTGGTCGCACCGCCGACCATCGAGCTGGCGAGATCGCCCATGTCGCTGATGAGCCTGCTGATCTGACCGAGATCCTCGTCGAAAGAAGCGACTGTGTGTTCGCTCATGATCCTGTCCCTCGTATGCCTGAACTCAGCCGAATCGGCCGGTGATATAATCCTGCGTGCGCTTCTCGCGGGGCGACGTGAAGATCTTCTCGGTGCGGTCGAACTCGACCAGCTCGCCCAGATACATGAAGGCCGTCTGCTTCGACACGCGCGCCGCCTGCTGCATGTTGTGGGTGACGATGACGATCGTGTAGTCGGCTTGCAACTCGTCGATCAGCTCCTCGATCTTGGCGGTCGACAGCGGATCGAGCGCCGAGGCCGGCTCGTCGAGCAGGATGACTTCCGGCTTCACCGCCACGGTACGGGCGATGCAGAGCCGCTGCTGCTGGCCGCCGGAGAGGCTGAGGCCGCTGGCGTTGAGCTTGTCCTTGACCTCGGTCCAGAGTGCTGCCCGCTTCAGCGCCTGCTCGACGCGACCGTCCATCTCGGACTTGCTGAGCTTCTCATAGAGCCTGACGCCGAAAGCGATGTTTTCATAGATCGACATCGGAAATGGTGTCGGTTTCTGGAACACCATGCCGATCTTGGTCCGCAAAAGGTTGAGATCCTGCGAGCGGTCGAGAACGTTCTGGCCGTCGAGCAGCACCTGACCTTCGGCGGTCTGCTTGGGATAGAGCTCGTAGATGCGGTTGAAGACGCGCAGCAGCGTCGACTTCCCGCAGCCCGAAGGCCCGATGAAAGCGGTGACGCTGCGCTCCGGCAAGGACAGCGTGATGTCCTTCAGCGCCTTCGACTGGCCGTAGTAGAAGTTGAGGTTCTTGACCTCGATCTTGGCCTTGGCGGTGGCCTCGGCGGCGATCGTCATGTCTGGAGACAACATCTGGCTCATTTGTCCTCTCTGCGTCCGGTCAGGCTGCGAGCAACGATGCTGAGCGCGAGAACCGTCAATGTGATGATGAGTGCGCCGGTCCAGGCCAGTTGCTGCCATTCCTCGTAAGGGCTGAGAGCGAACTGGAAGATGGTGACAGGCAGGCTGGCCATCGGCGCGTTGAGATTGCTCGACCAGAACTGGTTGTTGAGCGCCGTGAAGAGCAGTGGCGCCGTCTCGCCGGAGATACGGGCTATCGACAGCAATATACCGGTGACGATACCGGAAAGCGCGGCGCGGTAGGCGACCGACTTGATGACCACCCAGCGCGGCGCGCCGATCGCGGTGCCGGCTTCGCGCAAGGCGTTCGGTACCAGGTTGAGCATGTCTTCGGTGGTACGCACGACGACCGGAATGACGAGGATGGCGAGCGCGACAGCACCGGCGATTGCCGAGAAATGCCCCATCGGCCGCACCATCAGTTCGTAGACGAACAGGCCGATGATGATCGACGGCGCCGACAACAGGATGTCGTTGATGAAGCGCACCACGGTGGTCAGCTTGGAAAAGCGACCATATTCGGCCATGTAGGTGCCGGCCAGCACGCCGATCGGCGTACCTACGATGACGGCGATGATCGTCATCACCACGCTGCCATAGATGGCGTTGAGCAGGCCGCCAGCGTCGCCGGGCGGCGGCGTCATCTGCGTGAAGACGTCAAGGGACAGGCCGGCGGCGCCCTTGTAAACCAGCGCGCCAAGGATGAGCGCCAGCCAGGCAAGTCCGATGCCCGCCGCGGTGACGCACAGCGTCATCATGACGGCATTCTTCCTCTTGCGGCTCTGGTGAAGCGATGTGGCTGTCGACATCGGTCAGGCTCCGGTGCGGGCATCGATGCGCATCAGCATGTAGCGGGCGATGGCAAGGATCAGGAAGGTGATGACGAACAGGATCAGGCCGAGCGCCACCAGCGAAGACGTGTAGAGGTCGCCGACAGCTTCGGTGAACTCATTGGCGATGGTCGCGGAGATCGTCGTTGCCGGCGCGAACAGCGAGGTCGAGATGCGGTGCGCGTTGCCGATGACGAAGGTCACCGCCATGGTTTCGCCGAGCGCGCGGCCAAGGCCGAGCATGACGCCGCCCATGATGCCGATCCTGGTGTAGGGAATGACCACGCGGCGGGTCACTTCCCAGGTTGTGCAGCCGATGCCGTAGGCCGATTCCTTCAGCACCGGCGGCACCGTGTCGAAGACGTCCTTGGTGATCGAGGTGATGAAGGGCAGCACCATGATGGCAAGGATCAGCGACGAGGTCAGCAGGCCAATGCCGTAGGGCGGACCGGCAAACAGGCTGCTGAGGCCGGGAATGCCGTGGAAAACGCCGATGATAAAGGGCTGCACCGTCGTCTGCAGGAACGGCGCCAGCACGAACAGGCCCCAGATGCCGTAGATGATCGAGGGGATGCCGGCGAGCAGCTCCACCGCCATGCCGATCGGCCGCCGCAGCGGGCGTGGGCAAAGTTCGGTCAGAAAGATGGCGATGCCGATGCCGAGCGGCACGGCAATCAGGATGGCGATGGCGGAGGTGATGATGGTGCCGTAGATCGGCGCCAGCGCGCCGAACTTCTCTGTCACCGGGTTCCAGCTTTCGCTGGTCAGGAAGGAGAAGCCGAAGGTCGACAGGGCTTGCCAGGAACCGGCAAAAAGCGAGATCGCAACGCCGCCAAGCAGGACCAGCACCAATATGGCGGCAGCCCGGGTCATTCCGTGGAAGATCGCGTCAGTCAGCGCGAATCGTCTGACAATCGCGTCGCGCGAACCTCGAATGGCTGGCAAGGCTTCCTGGACAGCGCTCATGTGAAGCTCGGCTCTTTGAGTTGAGGAAAAGGAGCGCCGCGGCGCGGCGCTCCTTCAAAGGAAGTTACTCGCCGGCGTAGACGGGCTTGCCGTCGGCCTGGATATCGGCCTTCCAGGAGGTCTTGATCAGGTCGACGACGCTGTCGGGGATCGACACATAGTCGAGCGCCTTGGCGGTTTCCTTGCCGTCCTTGTAGGCCCAGGCAAAGAACTTCAGCGCTTCGCCGGTGGCTGCAGCATCGTCGGGAACCTTGTGGATCAGCACCCAGGTCGAGGCAGCGATCGGCCAGGTGGTGTCGCCGGGCTCATTGGTGATGATGACGTTGAAGTTCTTCGCGCCCTTGAAATCGGCATTCGAAGCAGCGGCGCCGAAGGATTCGAGCGACGGCTCGACGACCTTGCCTGCGGCATTCACCAGCTTGGAGTAGGACAGGCTGTTCTGCTTGGCATAGGCATACTCGACATAGCCGATGCCGCCGTCGGTCTGCTTGACGGTGTTGGCAACGCCTTCGCTGCCCTTGGCACCGACGCCGGTCGGCCATTCGACCGCCGTGTCCGAACCGACCTTGTCCTTCCAGTCGGGCGACAGCTTGACCAGGTAGTCGGTGAAGTTGAAGGTCGTGCCCGAGCCGTCCGAGCGATGCACGACGGCGATCGCGGTGGACGGCAGGGTGAGGGTCGGGTTCAAGGCCTTGATCGCCGCATCATCCCAGGTAGTGATGGCGCCGAGGTAGATCTGGGCCAAGGTCGCGCCGTCAAGAACCAGTTCGCCCGGCTTGACGCCGGTGAGGTTGACGATCGGCACGATGCCGCCCATCACCATCGGGAACTGGATGAGGCCGTTCTTTTCCAGGTCGGCATCGGACATCGGCTTGTCGGTGGCGCCGAAGGTCACGGTCTTGGCGATGACCTGCTTGATGCCGCCGCCCGAACCGATCGACTGGTAGTTGAGGCCGACGCCGGTGTCTTTCTTGTAGGTGTCGGCCCACTTGGCGAACACTGGATAGATGAAGGTCGAGCCGGCGCCGGAAAGATCAGCTGCCATTGCCGCGGAAAGGGTGAAAGTGGACGCCGTAGCCATTGCAATCGCAACGGCCGCTGAGCGGATGAAATGTCTCATGTGGCCTGCTCCTGTTCGGAAGATGGTCTCTCGGCGCCATTCCTCTCGGCGCCCGCTGAGGCCAATAGCCTTCGATTATTACAGTCGCATGACAGTTTGATGTCACCCCGGTAACGCGTGTCCGGGACGAGCAAAATGCCGCCTGGCCGGCGCTCCCGATGGAACGCGGCTTTGCCCCCGGAATCAGGGACTTGCTACATTTAGGCCGTAGGTGGCCGGCGATTTGGGTTTCAACAGGATTTTATAAAGAAAAGCCGGACGGGAGCGCGTTGCTCTCGGCCACGGTGTCGTGGCCGGGCCATCGCCGAAAACAGGTCCGTTGGGGTAGGTTGACGCTGTCTCATGCCGGCGGTCGCTGCTCCCGCCCGTAACTGGAAAGAGCGGAATTCGAATGTGGTCATTCTCTCGGCTGCGTGCCGCCTTTGATATGGCGCGATCGCGCCATAGTCTTGGCGTTGGCGGTAGCCGCGAATCTTCGCCGAATGGGCAAATGCATATCGCCCAGAAGGGCTCCGGCTTTGGGAGCACAACATGCGCAACGCGGTTTGGGGGTGTGCGACGCCGGCCTTTAGCCGGCGTTGCGCTGAGCCTGGCGGCTGGCGCCGACCCAGCGCTCGACTTTCTCGAGCAGGGCCCTGGGGCTGATCGGCTTGGGCAGATAGTCGTCCATGCCGGCCTCCAGGCAGCGTTCGCGATCGCCCTTCAGCGCATGCGCGGTGACGCCGACGATCGGCACATGCGTGCCGGTCTCTTCCTCCAGCCGGCGAATCGCGGCGGTCGCCTCCAACCCGTTCATCTCCGGCATCGAGACATCCATCAGGATCATGCACGGATTGAGCCGGCCGAAAGCATCGAGCGCCTTGCGGCCATTGCCGACGATCTCGAAACCATAACCGGTCTCGCCGAGAATCTGGGTGAACACCATCTGGTTCACCTCATTGTCCTCGGCAACCAGGATATCCAGCCTGAACTCGCCACCACCCGTCGCGGGTAGCCGGGGGCGTACCGAAGGCGGCTGCAGCAGCGCCCGCTGCTCCGCCGGCGCCGACGGCTGTGGCCGCGCCACATTGCCTGGAGGGACGGTGCCGGCGAGCGGCGGGACGTCGCTGCCGGTCGTGGTGTGGCGATGCCGCTGGATGGTGGCGACCAGCGTTTCCAGCAGCACCGATGAGCGCGCCGGCTTGATCAGCTGGGCATCGATGCCGAGATCGCGATAGCTGGTGTTGGCGAGCGACTGGTCGACCGAGGTCAGCATGATGATCGGCGTGCCGGCAAGGCCTGCGGTGTTGCGCACGATCCGCGCCATTTCGGCGCCGCTCATCTCAGGCATCTGGTAGTCGAGCACGACGCAATCGACCGGCACGCCATAAGCGGCGGCGGCGACCAGCACCTTGAGGCCCTCGGCGCCGCTCTCTGCCGCGCAGGAATCGAACGTCCACGATGTCATCTGCTCGGTCAGGATGGCCCTGTTGACGGTATTGTCGTCGACGATCAGTACACGCGCGCCGGTCACGTCGATCGGCATGATGCGCTGCCCGTTTTGCTCCCCGGCCCTCGGCAGCGTTACCGTGAACCAGAAGGTCGAGCCCTTGCCTTCGGCGCTCTCGACACCGATGTCGCCACCCATCAGCTCGACGAGCCGCGAGGTGATGGCGAGGCCGAGGCCGGTTCCCTCGTGCCGCCGCGTCGACGAGGTGTCGACCTGGCTGAACTTCTCGAACACGAGTTTCAGTTTTTCCTCGGGGATACCTATGCCGGTGTCGGTGACCGAGATCGTGAGTTTCGTTCCGGTCGGAACCCTCTCGCCGGTGACGTCGACCAGCACATGGCCTTCATCGGTGAATTTCACCGCGTTGCCGAGCAGGTTGGTGACGATCTGCCTGATGCGGCCGACATCGCCGACGAACAGGCTCTCGAGACGAGGTTCGACGCGCACGATGAGTTCGAGATCTTTCTCCTTGGCGCGTGTCGACACCAGCGTCGCCACATCCTCGATCGCTTCGGCGAGATTGAAGGGCGCCGGATCGAGCACCAGCTGACCGGCGTCGATCTTGGAGAAGTCCAGGATGTCGTTGATGATGGTGAGCAGCGCGTTGCCCGATTTGACGATGATGTCGGTAAACGTCTTCTGCTTGGGGTCGAGGTCCGATTTGGCCAAGAGTTCGGCCATGCCGAGCACGCCGTTCATCGGCGTTCGGATCTCGTGGCTCATATTGGCGAGGAATTCCGACTTGGCGCGGTCGGCGAGTATGGCGCGCTGGCGCGCCTCGCGCAGTTCGGCCTCGCGCATCTTCAGCTCGGTGATGTCGGTGGTCGAGCCGATCAGGTAGAGCGAACCGTCGGACGCGATCATCGCGCCCTTGCGGGCGAATTGATGCCTGACGCTGCCGTCGGCCAGCGTCACCGTCTCCTCGACCTCCTGGGTTTCGCCGGTGCGCAGCACGGCGAGGTCGCCATTGACGAAGGCTTCGCCGTCCGGCCCGAAGATCTCGATGTCGGTCTTGCCGATCGCCTCATCCCTGCCGAAGCCGGTGAGATCGCTCCAGCCCTTGTTGACGTAGAACTGCCTGAGGTCGGAGCGCTTGGCGTAGATCGACACCGGCACGTTGTCGATCAGGCTGCGGAACACCTCGTTCTCGCGCATGCTCTCTTCCAACGCGCGCTCGCGTGCCTTGACCTCGGTGATGTCGGTGCTGGAACCGACCAGATGCACCGATCCGTCCAGCGCCACCAGGCGGCTCTTGCGCGTCATCAATTGCCGAATCGTGCCGTCGCGATGGGTGACGGGTTCCTCGACCTCCTTGAAGGCGCCAGTCACGGCGACTTGCGTGTCGTCATGGCTGTAGCCATCGGCGTCCTGCACTCCGAACAGCTGGCGGTCGGTGCGGCCGATGACCTCCTCCTTGGCGAAACCGGTGATCGCGCACCAGGCCTTGTTGACGAACTCGATGCTCAGGTCCTGCGCCTTGATGAAGGCGGCGACCGGCAGCTCGTCCAACACGTGCCGGAACAGATCGATCTGGCGCATCGAGTCGCGCAACGCCGCCTCGCGGCTCTTGATCTCGGAGATGTCGACCCGCACGCCGATGAAGGTGCCATCGCCGGTCCGCATGTCGTAGACCTGATACCAGCGGCCGTCGGGATTGGGGCGTTCGAACGAGGAACTGGGCAAGCGGTAGCGGGCGAGGATCGCATCCAGCCAGCGGTCGGGATGGTCGTCGTAGAGCTTGTCGACTTGCGGGTCGCCGCTGCTGCGGAAATAGCCGTTCGCATGGCCGAGGACGAGCGCCTCGCGCAATGTGCGGCCGGGCTGCCATGCCGGCTTCAGGGCCGGCAGCGTATCCTGGATCTTGCGGTTGGCGAAAACGAACCTGTCGTCGCGATCATAGATGATCACGGCGGCCGGCAAGGATTCCAGCACGCTGGCGAGATGCTGACGCGCATCTTCGGCCTCGGTCTCGCGGCGCTTCATGTCGGAAATGTCGAACAGGAAACCGGCAACGTAGTTGCGGCCGCTGGCCATGCCGACGCGGCTCTTTCTGACGATGCGCGAACGGCTGGCGCCATCGGCCTCGAAATTTTCTTCCACTTCGTACGGGCGCCCGCTGGCAAGCACGTCCCGTTCGCTCTGCTCGAAAAGCGCGACAGCGTTCGGCGAGAGGAAATCGCCGCCGGGTTTGCCGAGCATGGCTTGCGGCGTCTGGCCAAACAAGGCGGCGAACGCCTCGTTGACGAAGACGAAGCGCAGATGGTCGTCCTTGACGAAGATCGGATCCTTGACGGCGTTGATCACCGCTTCCGCCAGTCGCGCTTTCTCCAGCGCGTCGGCAAGTTCGGCCTCGCGGTCCTTCATGTCGGTGACGTCGACATAGGAGATCAGACGCTTGCCGCCGGCCAGCGGCGCCATCGACGATATCAGCGTGCGGCCGTCATTGCGCGGGAACTGCCGCGATCCGGCGGTGCCGGCCCTGATTTCCGCCTCGCGCTCGGCGATATGCCGCCGCCATGTCGCGTCGTCGGAACCAAACGGGTCGATGTCGCGGCTGGCGTCCATCAGATCGCGGAAGCCGCAGCCGATCCCGGCGCGGCGAGCGTCGATCTGCCAGAAATCGTAGAAGGCACGGTTGACGACTTCGGCGCGCATATCGGCATCAAGGACGAGGACGCCGATCGGCATCTGATCGACCATGGTGTGGAGATTGGCGAAGGTCTCGGCGATTTTGGCGTTGGCGCTCTCGATCTCGGCATCGCGATTCTTGATTTCGGTGACGTCATAATAGGTCAACAGCCGCTTGCCTCCGGACAGCGCTGTCACCGAGAACATCATCGTCCTGCCGTTGGCGTGGAGAAACTCGCGTGGCGCGACGGAACCGGCGCGAATCTCCTCGATGCGGGTGGCGAGGTAACGCTGCCATTGCCCTTCGTCGATGTCGCCATAGATGCCGTTGCGGCGGTTGAGTTCCATCAACAGGCTGAACGGAGCGCCGACGGTGACAGTGCCGTCCGGAATCCTGGAAAGGTCGCGATAGGCCTTGTTGATGATCAGCGTGTCGAGCCTGGCATCGAGAAGCACGACGCCCATGTGCATGGCGTCCATCGTCCGCTCGAGATCGACCAGATGCTGGTCGCTCTCGCCGCCCGCCGACGGTTCCTGCCCCGGGGTCTGGAAGGCGCCTGCCAATGCGGTGACGTTGCGGCCGATACCGCGATAGCCGGCAAACCGTCCCTCGCCGTCGAACCTTGGAAAGCCTGACGTCAAAACCCAGCGGCAGTCGGCGCTGCCACCTTTCAGTTCATAAACGAAGTCGCGAAACGGCCGGTGCGCCTGCAGATCCTCCAGATGCGCGGCACCGCTGCGGTCGCCGTTCAGGACCTGGTTGAGGAAGTCGAAGCGGAACCGGCCAAGCACGTTTGCCGGATCGATGCCGGTGGCTGCCTGGTAGTTTTGCGAAAGCCAGGAGAATCGCAATTCGGCGTCGGTCTCCCAGACCCAGTCCGAACCGGCTTCGACAAGTTGGCGAAGCGCATCGGTCGAATCCATACCTGTGGCGGACGATGATGCATCGTCGCCATGCGCCGTCGATTTGCGAGGCCCGCGCTTGCCGCGCGCGCCAATTGTATCGTCCGCTTCCGCCATGCCGTCCCCACCCCGAAAACCAAGGCCGAACCCTCCTCTCGGTTCGCCGGCGGAATGTGCCCGAGAAGCATTAACGATCCGCTAACCTTAACGGCCGGTTGGATAAATCGGCCGACACGGCCTGCGTTATTCCGCCGGTTGTCGGCGGGACCAAAGCCGCTATATTAGCTCCAAGGGGTATTTGCGGATGTTCGGACGGATTGTGCCTTTTTTCATGGGGCTGGCGCTGCTTTTCGGCAGCGGCTGCTCGCGCAGTTATGACGGCACCGTCGTCATCCCGAGGCCGCTCGATGCCCGGCGTTTTTGGGACCGGCCGCCTCCGAATGTCGACTACGGGCCATCCCAGGTCGAGAACAGCGCCTTTCCGGTGGCGCCACAGCCGAGGCGATTTTCCGAGCGCAGGGTCATGACGCATGCCGCGCCCAGACGGCACCAGACGAAGCTGCCCGCGTCAGCCTCCCTTTCCTCGCCGACGAAGCCGCTGGTATGCAGGAACGTTAGCGAACCCGGCAAGAGGGCTCGCATGGTCTGCGACTAGATCGCGCAAGCACGATCAGCAAATAGCGCAGCTTGCCTTCACAGCGAGGCTGCGCCCTTTTTCGGCTGTTTCGCACCGAGCTTGTCGAGTGCGAGACGAACCTGACGCAAATCGTCCTGCCAGCCGTCATCGTCGTCCATCGGACTCTCCGAGGCTGCCCGCTGCAGCCCGCGCGCCTCGGATTCGATCTCGCGCAGTTCAGCGATTTTCTGTTCGGTGGTCAGGGAGCCGTCTTCGACGATCTCCAGCACCCGCATTTCCCTGAACGTGGCCATGGCGTTTCTCCTGGCTGATGTCGATCACAACGCCGTGAGCGCCTCTCTGTTCCTCCGTGTTCAGCCGGATCGTAACAGGGCTCGCTGCAACCCGGCCATCCGCCAAGTCGGAAAGGCTGGCGGTCAGTCGGCGGGGAAGAAGGCCGGGCCGACCACGCGCACCGATCGCGTGCTGGCCTCGATCGACTGCTGCTGGGCGGCGCCCGGAGCTTCGGCATCGGTCGTGGGAACGGCCGCAACGGTGCCAAGATCCGGTTTTGCCATCGGCAGCGGAATGACGGCGTTGCTCATGTTGGCGGGCGTCACCGTCCTGGCTCGCAGTTCGGTGACCCGCTGGTAATAGCGCTTGACGTCGCATGCCTTGAAATTCGCGTCATCGCGGTATCTGAAGGCCGCCGGCAACTCGGTGTAGGGCTTGCGCGTATCGAGCGCGGCCATCTGGTCGGTTTCGAGGTTGGCGTCGCTCAACGTGTAGAGGTCGACGCCGGGATCATCGCAGATGTAACGGCACTGGTCGGCCGTCTCCTTCAGATCGCCGCTGGCGGCGAATTGCGACTTTGGCGCCGGGAAGAAATAGCCATCCGACAGGCGCACGCAAAACAGCATCGCATTGCCGCCGAGCGTGGCCCCGGCCGATTGGGTGCTGGGTGCGGCGCGCGCTGGCCGTTGCTTTGCCAGAGGTGCGCAGCCAAGCGCGACGAAGCGCGCCTGCAGGCCCGATGTGTCCTGGCCCGAATTCGCCGCGGCAGCGATCCGGCGCTGCACGTCCGTGCGGCTCCTGGCGAGGTCGGCGCAGGCGTTGAAGAGGCCACCGAGCGAACTTTTCGCGATGCACTGGCGCTGTCTCTCGATATTCTGGATGGCGGCAAGCTGCCGGCGCAACTGGGCAAGCTCCGGGCTTGCCCCGCCGCCGCGGCCGGCCGAAAGCAACTGGCTTCTGATCGCGCCGCAGCTGTCCGCATGCGACGAAAGCGTGCCGAGCAAAACCGCCGACACCGATATCAGCGCGATCATCATGAGAGGCGAGAAACGGGTCATCGGGACAACTTGGTCCTTGTCGCTGAGAACCTGGAATTACAGTACTTGACTTCGGCAAGCTTTAGCTAAATGAGTAAAGTCTAATTCTTTCAAGCTTTTCCACCTGAATAGACCTTTACCTAGTGTATTAGGTCGTCTCCTGTAAATTCGATATTACATTTTTATTTCAAGATTGAGACGAACCCCAAAACAATGCGGCGACGATCGTCGAGGGTCCGGCCGCGCGACGAACCCGTGATCAATCCGCCGTTACCGCCAGGCGCCTTTGAAACCGTTGCCCGGTCTTGGGCGTTGGATGGTCAAAGGAGAACGCAGATGTCGATCCACTTCACGGTCTCGGACCTGACAAGAAACCTGTTTTGCTCGCTAGGGCTGGATCACGGGCGCGCGCCAAGGCCTCTCAACCCCGAGCAAAGCCTGCTACTGGAATGCTATCTGGCCGGCCAGGTTCCGGAGTCGGCCTGGAACGACTACGTCTTCGAGACGCCTGACCTTGCCCGGCATGCCGAGGCAAGGCGCAGTCACCACTGAGCCCCGGCATGCAGCACCGCTGCGTGCGCTGCTTGCGGGCTTACTTGGGAGAGGCGAATTGCAACGTGAACACGTTGCCAGCGATTCCTTGCGCCAGCTTCGGCGAAAAGGTCAGCGGCAGACAATTCTGCAAGGCCGTTGTTGCGGCGTCGACAAACGATCTTTTCGCCTTGGCATCGCCATCCACCTTGATGGCCGTCGGCCTCGGTGGGCCGATCAGCGTGCCGTCCCGCTTGAAGCTGAAGCTCAGGGTCACGCTGGCGGTTCCGGCGTCCGCCGGTGGCGTCCAGCACGTCTGGATGGCGGCCCCGACATCGTTCATGGTGTTGAGTTCAGCCGCCTGTGAAGGATGAATGGCGCTCGCCAGCATCACGCCCGCAACCGCAACACTCCTCGCAACGCTTTTCATCGCCAGCCCTCATCTCATGCCTGATCGGCAATCCGTGCCGGACTGCCAAAATGGATGGTAGGGCCAAAGCAGGCGATGACAATATCTCCGGCAAAAGTTGACGCCAAAAAAGCGACACAGAGGCTGGCGCGCCAGACCGGTGCTTTCACACTCGGCGATAGCGCGCAAAAAGCAAAAAAGGCCGGCATTGCGCCGACCTTTCCTATCGCCACGACGTTCTGCGCCAGTACATCCGTGGTCGCGGGCCGAAAGCGAATTACCGGCAGTAGACAGGGCTTTGGTTAACGAATCCCTAACCTCAGGCCTTGGCCTGCGACTTCACATGGGCGATGTAGCCGCGCACGTCGCCGGCCGGCTCGCTATAGGCCTTGCCAAGCTTCTTCTCGACCGCCGCTACATAGTCCTTCGCCCATTTGGGCAGAGGATAGTCGATGACGGCCAGGAATTCGAGCGTCGCCGCCAGGCGGATATCGGCGATGGACGCGTTCTTGCCGCCGATGAACGGCTTGCCATCCCTGAAGAAGCTGTGGAAGACCTCCAGCGGCTCGGCGATCGCGGCCATCGCCGCCTTCTGGGCTTCGGACTTCTTGTCCGGGTGGGCGTCGCTGTGGCCGACCTCGCCGGCATATTGCGGAAAGCCGAGGAACGGATAGGTGGCGCGCGCCACATAAGGGTAGAGCGTACCGACCAGGTAGAACATGGCGCTGTCGATCATCGCCCGCTTGGCCGGCGCCTTCGGATAGAATTTCTCCAGCCCGTGCTTGTTGGAGAGGTATTGCATGATGGCGCAGCTTTCCCACAACACGCCTCTGGGAAGGCCCTTGTCCTCGATCATCGGCGTCAAATGGGCGGGGTTGCGCGCCATGAATTCCGGCGAGCGGGTGTGGCCCCAGGCATCGGTCTCGGCGGCATCCAGCCCGGCCGCCCGCGCGAACACCCGAACAGTCATGTTGTTGACGCTGGGCTTCAGCATGCTGAGCTTTACGCCAGGCCTCTTCGCCGGCTTCGCCTTGGCCCCAGGCGCGGCTTTTGCCGTCGCCTTCGTGGCGGGCTTGGCGGCTGCCTTGGCCGTGGGCTTTGCCGCAGCTTTCGCCGCCGGCTTGACGGCTGCTTTGGCTGCCGGTTTCCTGGCACTCTTCGTCGCTGTCTTGGCCATCTTGTTCCTCCCTCTGGTCTGTTCAGTATGGGTTCTTCGGCGCCCGGTCGTCCGACAAGGTTGCGCGGGAACGCTCGACGAGCGACTGGATCGCATCGGCGAGATGCACTTCCGCGATGTTGTAGTCGCCGCGCGCGACACGCAGCCTGTGCGCTTCCATCAACACGTCGGCATGGGTGAAGCCCGCCGGCGGTTCGAAGCGGTAGGAGGCCAGTTCGATCAGCAGGCCGAGCGGATCCTCGAAATAGATCGAATCCATAAAGCCGCGATCCTTGACGCCGCTGTGCTTGATGGCGCGCTCGTCGAGCCGTGCGACGGCCTGCAGAAAGGTGACGCGCGACACCGAAAAAGCGATGTGGTGGACGCAACCCGGATCGGTCGGCGTGCGCCGTTTTTCCGGCGTGCGGCTCTCATCGGTGAAGATAGTGATCAGTCTTCCGTCGCCCGGATCGAAATAGAGGTGGCTTTCGCTCGCTTTGTCGAGGTTCGGCTGCTCGAAGATGAACGGCATGCCGAGCATGCCTTCCCAGAAATCGATCGAGGTCTGGCGCCCGGCCCCGACCAGGGTGATGTGGTGAACGCCCTGCGATTGCAGCTTCTGCATTGGCCTTCTCCCCCGATCTATCCGGCACCCGGCATTTCTATGCGCCGCTGGAACCGTGCCTCAGGATTCATGACGCAATGCTAATGCAATCGGCCCCGCTGCGCCAGAAGCGACGAACGTGGCCAGGTTCGGACGATTGATGGAGTAGCTCTGAGAGATCCGTGGTCTAGGGTCGAAAGCGAATTGCGCCCAATCCCCAGCACGCTACCCAATCTCGGCACGCTAGTTGAGAAATTTGATCTTCTTGAAAGCCATCATCTCTCCCATGACGTTCCCGCTGTCATCGACCTGCTGGCCTTGCCCGACCGTAACCGTCACACGTTGTCCCTTGTAGCGGGACGGCATCACGGTTTTCTCGTTCCAGCTTTCGCACTCGGGAGCGGCACACAGGCCGACTTGCTCGGCCCTCTTGCCGTCGACAATGGTCAGGTAGCAATTGTCGCCGCATTCGAAACCTCGAATGGTGCCTGTGATCCTCCTATCCTTGGAGAAGGACGGACCACACTGGGCGAACAGGGACACGGAGACGACAAGGACCAAGGCCAGTTGTTTCATGCGGACAACTTGCTGTAACGTACCGTGCGGCGCAAGCATCATATGTGACGAAGATATCTTGGTACGCCCAAGGAGAATCGAACCCCTATTCCCGAGCTGCAAACGTATCCGGCCGGTGGGCCGACCGGATAGATGACTTACGACCCGCTGCTGTTGACCGTAGTGCCGACGGTCGTGAATATGCCGTTGAGCGAATTGCCAACCGCGCCGGCGCCGGTGATGATCGCCAGCGCGATAAGAGCCGCGATCAAGCCATACTCGATCGCCGTCGCGCCAGACTCGTCCCGTGCGAAACGGTAGACTATTTTCTGCATTTTCAACCTCCTGGGCTTATTAAAGACAGCACTAATATGCTGCCGCGCGGGTTGCGGAGCAGTTAAGGTTCTCGGTTGCGGGTCCGTTAATATTTGCCGGAAAAATGAAATGAAGGCTGGAGTCGCGGGGTGCCATGATCGTGTCCCGCTGCGTGGTGTAGCTGACGGCTTGGTCGCCGCGCTCTCCGGCATGGGGCCGGGCTGATCAGCGTGCCACGGC